>JAFLBD010000003.1:0-309845 GCA_017303935.1 Armatimonadota bacterium
AGATCAACGATAACCGAGAGATCGTGGGCGGATACAGGCTCGGTTCCACTACGTATTACAACACTCTCTACACCCCAGTCCCAGAACCTTCCGAGTTCGCGGTGATGGGTGTTGGGATCGTCGGTCTGCTCCTGGCCCGAAGAAGAAAGAAGGGCTGATGCCCGTAAAGCTCCCAAAACGCAGGGCCGGAACCGCCGTCTGAAAAGGGGAGTGGTGGGCAGTGAGGGACTCGAACCCGCGACATCCTCGTTGTAAGCGAGGCGCTCTACCAGCTGAGCTAACCGCCCGGTAGTTCCGATTATTTTACTCAAGGAGTACAGAAATTTCTTGCCCTTCGGCCAGAAATGCTTGACGAATCGCCATGACCCTGTTAAACTACACAGTAATGAAGAAGCTCCTGCTCGGCATTGCGACATGGATGGTCGCCACCGCAGTTTGGGCAGAATCAGGCAGTCCAGTCACCGTCAATTACACTTTTTCGGAGACCGCCGTCACGGATGCGAGGCGCATTGGAGACGACTGCTGGGTTCAGCGCGAATCTGTTACTCAATGGGGATGGAAGCTCTCGGCCGTTGGCCGCGATGCGACGATCTCTGCAGAAGGGCGCACTCTGCGCGTTCCGATGCAAACACTGGACGGCAAAGTCTATCTAAACGCCACTGAGGCTTCTCGCCAATTGGGCGCAATCGCCGAATGGCAAGAAGATTCTTACCGAATCCTCGGCGAAATCCGGTCCCTCGATTTTGTCGGAAGCTCGCTGCGCGTCAACGCGAGTATGTCGTTCCGGCTCAAGATGGACTTGATTCCTTCTCCGAATCGGCTCGCGATCGATTTTTATGGCGTTCGGCTCAGTCCCCACGGCAACTTCAACTTTCCTCCTGGTGTCCGAGTTGGGATGTTCAAGCCCGGAGTTTTCCGATTGGTGATCGAAGATCCCCGCGTGACTCTGCCAAAGACTTCCCGCCCAGGAACCATGCGCTGGCTGGATCTGAGCTTGGCTCCGTTCAAGTTTGTCGAAGACAGGGTGGTTGAGCCTACATTCAACAATCCGATCCGCACGAGTCAAACAAATCCCCCGCCATTGACTCCGGCAGATCAAACCACGACCAACACTGGGACTTCGCCGATTCCCGCTCCGGTTCTGCCGACCAGTATTCTGCAGTCCTCCACCTTGAATGGCGTGAGTGACCGCGAAGAAGTCGTTCGGTTCGACTTTTCGAGCTTGGGCGGCGGAACCCCTGCGGTCAGCTACGAAACCGCAACCACCATCAATTTGACCTTCAAGTCGAAGATCACTACCGGATTTGATTTCGCCTCTCTCAAAGGCAAGCTGATGACCAGCGCCGAGATGACCACGCTCCCATCAGGTGCTGCGATCATCAAGGTCCGGACCGCATCGCCGATGGTGTTTGAGGTCAGCAGTTCTGCCAATGCGGTCGTCATGCGGCTGAAGAGGCCAAAGAACCAGGATGGGTCCTTGATCGGCAAGACGATCGTAATTGACCCGGGCCACGGCGGCAATGACAGCGGCGCGACTTCTGGCAACGTTTATGAGAAGGCACTGACGCTCAGCATCGGGCTCCAGGTGACAGAGAAACTCACAGATGCTGGTTTGAGCGTGATCATGACTCGCAAGTCGGATGTTCGCATCGCCCTGACCGAACGTGCAGATATCGCGAACCGCAGCCGAGCGACGCTTTTTGTGAGCATTCACATCAACTCGAGTGCGGTCAATAACAAGACTTCCGGCGGAATGACTTTCTACCACATGAAGGCTCCAGAAGGAATGTTGCTGGCAAAGTGCATCCAAGATCAGATCGCTGCCGTTAGCAAGCTTCCAAACCTAGGTACTTGGAGCGATTCACGAATCTATGCATCGGGGTTCAGCGTTCTACGTAATACAGAAATGCCAGCCGTGCTGATTGAGCTCGGATTCATCAATCATGAGCGAGATCGCGGCATGATGGTCAAACAAGATTGGCAAGAAAATATCGCTGAAGCGATTGTCAAAGGAATCAAGGTCTATTTAGGAAATGTCAAAGAAACAGCAAACCCGTAAGTCCCCGAACACTGGCATGTGGTTCTTGTTCGCCCTGGGTCTGGCGGCAACCGCTGGAGTAGGGGCGTATCTCAAGTCCAACCCTTCGGCGTCCATCCCTCCTAGCGAAATGCGAACCGATGAGGATCGAAAATCGGTGAAGGATGCACTGGACGGCAAACCCGCAGCGACGACCGATCGACGCGATGGCAAGGTTGAAGTGATCAAGCCGAAGCTCGATGACAAGGGTGAAGAACTGACCTACGACAAGTCGCACGAAGCGATTCCAGAAGGTCAGGATAAGGTCGTATTCGCGGTCAACCGCTTCTTGGAAGAATCGAAGATCGTCCCCGCGGGCGCAAAACTGGATTCGGTCGAAGTCAAGGATAAGATCGCGACTCTTAAGTTCAACGCCGCTTTCGACCGGACCTACGGTACAGAAGACGAGCGAGTTCTGGTGGACGGGATCCTTCACACCGTTGGGCAGTTTGCCGAGATCGAGAAAGTACAGTTCACGATTGGCGGCGAACCGATGGAGACGCTCGGAAACATCGACCTCACGACTCCACAGACGGTTCTGCGGTAGGCGTTCTTCTCTTCTTGATAGCCTCGGCAACAGCAATGACTGCCGAGGCTATTGCTATTCCACATGTCCAACCGAATACGACTTGCGTTGGATAGTGCACCCCGACAAAGACTCGGCTGATCCCGGTCAAGAACGCGATGATCGCCCAAGGCAAGCCCCATCGCCAGCCCATTGTCCACCAAAATACAGTTGCCACCGCTGCCATGTTTGCACTGTGCGCCGAGGCAGTTCCAAAGCTGGTGAGCTTCTCGACGCGCAGGATCACATCTGGAAGTTCGACACATGGCCGAAGCACTCGAAGCGATGCCTTGAAGATATCCGTGGTTTCGTTTGCCAGGGGAAAGGCAATGATCGTCAAAATCGCCGTTCGACGCGTCGACTTTTGCCAGACCAGGCCCAAAAACAGTAGGACCAAGAATATCCGCATCGGGAGCCACTTGGTACACTCGCTAAGACCTACAAAGAACGTCGATAACGCATCGGGCCATCGATTTATCGCGTAAAAAATGGCATGGTCAATGGCGCGCATGGAGGAATTGAGAATACCGTGAACCTGACTCAATTGAGAGCGGCGGCTCTAGGCGCAAGGATCGGAGCAACACTTGGCGCACCTCGCCGCGGTGAACGTGAGTTTAGGGCGATCAGCTTCTATGAACCGATTCCCTCCCGCATGGCGCCCGCCGATTTTCTGGATGCCTGGCTTGTCTGGCGGAATCACTTAAGCGAATCGCTTCCCCCGGAATGTATCGGTGATACTCGGTTGGAGCATTGGCAATCTTGTCGGACAGAAGCGATATTTGGTGAGTCCAACCTCAGCGCTGGGTTGCGACCACCCATTTCTGGGCAGTTTGACAACCCATTGGGATCGTCGGGCAGTGCTTTGGCCAGATGTCTCTTCTGGGGACTCGCATTGCCGCCGGAGGAGGCTGGCGATTATGCTTGGTTTGACGCCTCTTGCGATCAGGGCCGAGATGTAGCCAAGGTCGCCTTCGCGATGGCACGAGCATGCTCGTCTATCGGCCTCATGCCTTGGCTTCGAGCTTTGATTGACGCTCTTGGCAACGATCAATCATTGAGATCGGTGGTGCAGATCGCCATGAACGGGGTGACTACCGGCGTTCCATTTGATACGTTTGCAAAATCGCTTGCCAGAACCGTGGATGACCCGGACGAATTCGGTCTGAAGTTCAATTTGGCGGTGATTGTCGCGAGTTTGTGCGAGGGCAAGGGTGAGTTTGACGCTTCCCTGCTTGCCTGCGCCTCTTGCGGCGGGGCTGCCGACACGAACTGCGCGATTGTCGGCGCGCTTTGTGCGCTATGGGCGGGATCTGTTCCGCTTGCGTGGACTGAGCCGCTGTCTGGCGATTACGTCGCCACTGCTAGTCTGAAGAAGATTGATCCTCCTGCCAGTTGGGAAAGTTACGTCGATGCGATCTTCCCAACTGAGCCTCCAGAGATTGTAGAGGAGGCAACTCCAACGCCGATGCGGTCAATGCCAATGATCGCGCCGAACAGCTCAACATATTTCAACGATGACCTTCGCGTCACCACCGAATTCGTTGATTCTCCAGTCTCTGTTCAAGGGAAGTCCAATCAGATATTGCTCACGGTGCAAAATCTATCGCCATATCCGAGAATCATCGCGCCGATCTGGGACGTGGCACCCGGAGTTGAACTCGCACACCGATTCATGTCGGTTTTGATCAAGCCAGGTTCAAAGCACCAATTCCCGATGGTCGTTTCGGGGCCGCCAAACCAAGACTTAGTGACGGTCCAAATCGGAGGGCTCAAGATTCCGATCAAGCTGCTGTCTTGTTTAGATTGGTATTCCTGCGGCCCGATGCCGAACTACGATGGTACTAGCTTCGAGAAGGTGTTTCGATGTGAAGATGTTCAGCGACTATCGGAGACCTTTGCGGGGCGAGGAGACCAAGGCGTCCGCTGGAAGCGGTTCACCGGTCAGAGTAACGCTGTCAATGTCGAGCCACTGTTCCTAGGCGGTCCTGGCGTGGCCTACCTCTATGGAAAGTTCCGATTCGCCCAGCCCGGAGTCCACAAGATTGTCGTCGCCTCCAGTCCTGGAACGGTGGTCCGAGTGAATCGCAACATCGTCATCAAGTATCTCGATACGCATCAGCCGGTAGCGAGGCCCCGTCCACCATATGTCGCGGAGTTTCGCGCGGACGGCACCGTAGAAGTCATCATCAAAGTCATGCGGGATTTGGTCACTGTCCCTTGCTGTACGGTCTACTTCATCGGGCCAGATGGGCAAATCGCTCACCCGATTGAGTCTCTCCCGATGGAAGATTGATCTGAAATGTGGATCGTCCGGCAACCAGCAAGATGGATTTGGGGTTCGATGCTCTGGTTCATGCGGCGCGGGCCGGTCAAGCATTTGAGATTTCATTTTGTCGATTGGCTCCCAGAACGAAAGCGGGAGGGTGCCTGGACACATTTCCGGGAGCAAGAACGTTGGGCAAGAAAAAACGGCCTCACCCTGATCACCGTCGTGGTGGGGCTAGCCGAGCTGATTATTCTGTTGCAGTTAATGGGCGCGTTTGCTTATTGGATGGAAGCTCGGGGAATGTTTGTTGTCCCCGAGCGTTAATACCATCAATTTATTCAGGAATAGCTTCTTCTAGTTCGACTTCAGCGGGTGCTTCTTCGACTTCGACGATCTCAGCGACTTCCTTCGTCTTTGGTTTGGCAACTCGCTTGGTTTTGCCGCCAACTCCGAGTTCGGTGCCAGTTGCAGAGTCCATAAAGTTAGCCTTGAGCTTCACGCGTCGATTCAAATCACCACCGCTGACCGTGCTCCAGTTCGCGCGGTCGAGAGCCCATTGCCAGAGAATGTCTGTAGCCGCGTATTGAAACTCAACGCCGCCCTTGACGATTTCGCCAAGTAGGGTCTTTAGCGATTCGTTTGCGCCGAGAACCTTCTCGCCTTCTTCAAGGTTGCAGCTCAGTCCAACTTTGATTTCAACCGGTTCTTCTTCCTGAGCTGCGAGTGCAGCCTTCGTCAGCTTCTTTCCGGTGTCTTGTTCTTGCTGAATCTGATTGAGTTCAACCGAGAGTGCCTTTGTGAACCGCTCGATATCGGTTGGATACTTAAAATCTTGTCCGTCGTAATGCGCGGTAGCGTATTTGCCGGTCAAAACCAATGCGATCGAAATCTGTGCCGCGTCGGTTTGCTGGAGCTTTGGATAGGCTTTGCGAACTTGCTCCTGTGTCGCTTCGGGTTTGGTAAGGTTACAGACGATCAAATCGATTTTCCTTGTGGGGTGGGGTTTTTCGCCGCATCGTAGAATGCGACATAATCAGGCAGTATACCTGGGAGAACCATTGTGAACATATTTAAAGCACTAATCCCGTTGACTGTGGCCGCCTTGCTGGCTGGTTGCAACTCAAGTTCAACTTCGACAAACACATCGACCGACGACAAAGGTGCCGGCGCAACTGCGGGCGGCGAAGCTCCAAAGAAAACCCTCAAGGTAGGGATTCTTTTTGATAGCGGAGGACGCGGCGATAAATCCTTCAATGACAGCGCATGGGAAGGCATCGAGCGCGCGAAGGCTGAATTCAAAATCGAAGAAATCCAGCTTCAAAGCAAGAGCCAAGCCGACAACGAAGTGAGCTTGACCCAACTCGCAAGCCAGAATCCGGACATCGTTTTTGCGGTTGGTTTGACAATGCAAGACGCGGTCAACAACGTATCTCAGAAGTTCAAGAACGTCAAATTCGCGATCGTGGATGGTGACGCCAAGCAGGACAACGTCCGAATGCTCAAGTTCCGAGAAGAACAAGGCAGCTTCCTGGCTGGCTATCTCGCTGGTTTGATGACCACGACGAACAAGATCGGCTTTGTCGGCGGCATGGAAATTCCGCTCATCAAGAAGTTTGAATATGGATACTACGCCGGCGCGAAGATGGCGAACCCGAAGATCGAACTCCTGCCTTCGAAGTACACCGGAGACTGGAATAACAGCGACAAGGGTAAAGCCGCGGCCGCAACTTTGTTCTCTGCTGGCGCGGATATCGTGTACCACGCAGCTGGCCGGGCAGGATTAGGCGTCTTTGCCGCCGCCAAGGATGCGAAGAGGTTTGCGATTGGTGTGGATAGCCAACAAGATGACCTCGAGCCAAAGACGATCCTCACTTCGATGATCAAGCGTGTTGACATGGCCGTGTATTCCACGATTAAAGACGTCTTGGATGACAAGTTCACTAGTGGCGAAAAGCTCTATGACGTGGCTTCAAGCGGAGTCGCGCTCAGCGAATTCCCACACACGAAGGACATTATCGGCTCCGAGCGAATCGACAAGGTGGAAGCGATCAAGGCGAAGCTCGCAAGCGGAGACATCGTCGCTCCAGCGGACAAGGATGCGTTCGACAAGTTCATCGCGAACCTACCTAAGTAAGTTATCAGACAAATAGAAAATCCCCGGACCGTATGTGGTCCGGGGATTTTTTGCTTTTGATTAGAGTGAAGCTAGTGCTTCGTTGATGGCGCCGAAATCTGGAAGATCACCGGGAGTTGGAGTGACCTGTACATACCGAATCACGCCCTCTTTATCGATGATGTATGCGGCGCGAAGACTGCTTGGTCCCATTCCTGCGAGGTCAGGAAGCACGACATCATAGGCTTCAATAGTTTTGTGGGTGTAGTCTGCCAACAGCTTGACCGTGATATTGTTCGCCTTGGCCCAAGCCGCTTGAGCAAACGCCGTATCGCCACTGATTCCATAGACGGCTGCGCCATCGGTCGGCAGACCAGCGAGACCGCTTGACACATCGCAGAATTCGGTTGTGCAGACTCCTGTGAATGCGCCAGGGAAAAACAGCAGGACGACGTTATCCTTCCCTTTGTGGTCCGCCAAATTTACTTCTTTCAGTTCGCCATCGATCATCCCCTTGAGGACGATGTTCGGAGCAGGTGTTCCAATAGCTAGTGCCATATCAATACTATTGTGTACGGTTTCAATACTTCCCTGCCAGCGATCAGTTTGTACGCCTAGAGACGGTCAATTTTCCTGAAGCTGAGCTGGAGTAGTACGGAAGCTGTTCGGCAAAACTGGCGACCACTGGATAGATGCCCGTCGCCGTTCCGGACGGAATGGTGTAGCTTAATCTTGCCCATCCACGAGCATCAGTAGTTGCGCTTCCGGCCGAAACCCCATTCACGGTGAACGCTACGGACTTCCCTGGTACAAAGCTACCGTCCTCAGTCAAAACTCTTGCGATCAAAGTCACTGCCGCTCCCGCACGACCAGAGGCATTTAGAGCTTGTGCACCAGTATTGGTTGACCGGTAGAAGTTCGAGGATGCCGCCGTCGCAGGATTGCTCGCATCTCCAGAAAAACTGGCGTTCAGCGGGTAGGCACCGAGTGCTCCAGCAGTGACAGTCCAGTTCAAAGTCGCGGTTCCGGTGCTGTCTGTGGTGGCACTACCAAGCGCGTTACCGGAGACTGTGAAGCTGATGATCTTGCCAACCAATGGCGCATTAGTATCGGAGCGCTTCAGATTCGCTGTGATGACGGCTGGGAATCCAACACGCCCGCTCGCATTTGGCAGCGTCATGATCGTCGCCTGCGCCAGCGATAATCCAGTGGCGTTGGTTTTGTCCGCCATGACGAAATCGCTTGAATCAATCAGATTGTTCGCATTTCGGTCGTACCAGAGGTTCCCGACGATGCTGTATGTTCCGAGAGCGGCTGTGGTCGGCACGAGGAATGGTCGGGAGGTCACCTGATTGCCGTTAACCAAATTGACCTTTAGGTCATTCGCCGAATTTGTGATCGCAGTACCGGTGCCGTTGAAGTAGATCGCCGCTCCGAGCATGACACCATTCACTCCGTTCACCATCGTCACGTCGTAGTTGAGGGTCGTTGTCGCTCCGGGCGCAGTGCTGCTTGGGTTCGCTGTGAGGCTGTTGATCGTTGCCTTTCCGCCTTGGATCAATGTGTATGTCGGGTAATAAAGGCTTAGAATCTGAACCCAGTCTTTGGTCGCCTGACCGCTACTCGGTGCAGCGCTGGTACAAGCTTGTGAGCTGGATAGTCGCTTACCGGTTGCCCAGCGCGCACTTCCCCACTGGCAAAGCCCGCGGCCGTGACCGTTCGTCGAAAATCCTGCACAAACCGGATCGGCAATACAGGGCCAAGTAGATCCCGTGCCGGTGAAACCATCGCCACATCCTGCATTGTTGTTCTCCGCGGAATACTCGGACCGCGCCACCGCGCCGGTCGTCGTGGTCAACACATAAGCAGTCGTATCGAGAGCGGCTTGTGTTCCGTTCGCCGTGGTCGTTCCAGCGTAGACTTGGCAAGAAGTCGTGTCACAAATGTCGTAGGTGCTGGTGGCGGGCGAATAGACAAAGCTGATTCCATAACTTCGCACAGATACCGTTCCAGCGCGCAACGCGTTCATTCCGCCGGCGACATTCCCCCAACACGAATACCATTCCGAACCAACGACGCTGCCGACGTAGGTATCTAGTGCTACAACATCAACGCTAGTGCATGTCGTTCGGGTGGGGCAATTTCGGCCTACACGGATGTTCTTTGGCAACGCCGGTCCAACGGTTGACCGAGAACTCGCAATGGGTACGTTTGGCACTTGTCCGCAGGAATCGCAATCGGAGCGATCCATGAGTTGGGTCTCAGATCGTCGCCGAAGCGATGCCATATCCACCGATTCGAAATTCTTTGTCAGCGAAATGTTGACTCGAATATCGCCGCTGGGCCAGGTCTCAAAGTTTGAATAGTGCTGAGACGCGAGTCCATCCGCCTTGACATCCAGGCCGACTTTGGCAGGATCGCCGCTGACCGGCATATAGATAGAATAGAAGCCGCGCGCATTGGTGCGAACTTCGCCAAAGCTAGTAGAAACCACCGCATCTTTGATCGGGAGTCCGCTCTCGTCGTCCGTTACAAATCCGTAGACCAGATGCTTATCCTCGCGAGTTAGCCCACGTACGAAGGCGAGATCTACTTCTGGTGCACCTTCTTTGGGCTCTAAAAGGAACCGAATCGGAACAACCTTTGAATCAGTGACAAAGATAGAAGTCGCTGATGAGTCATAGGATTCTGACCCTACAGAAAGCCGCGCGGTGCCTTCCGGAACATTGACTTTGATTCTGCCTGCAGAGTCGACATAGTCTGTCGAAATTTGATAAGGCTCGCCGAGATCCGGCTCGACCAAAATCCACGATGGCCGGACGCCATAGCCGGTTTGGGAGTCGATAAATTGTAGTTGTATGGATGGAACGGGCTTTTGCAATAACCCAAATGCGGCCACTGCCACAAGCCCACCAAAGACAACTCCCAAAATGCCGCGCGCGAACATATCAGGGGTATCTTACGCCATTTTTACGCAGATTCCAACCGAGGAAATGCCGTTATGCAAGAACCTTTTTGAGTTCGGCGGCGAATCGGTCGATCTGTGCAGCGGTTCGGGTCTCGGTGCAACAAACCAGGATGCAATTTTCCATCCCGTGATAATCCTTACCAAGCGGATATCCAGCCATGATTCCCGCCTCAATCAGCTTCGATTGGACCATTTCGGCGTTCTTGCCAAGATCAAGCACGAATTCACAGAAGGACTTGTTGGCAAATTTGAGTTTTGCACCGGCTTCCGTCAACTTCTTGATCGCGTATTGAGTGTTGCGCACGCTCGTTTCAGCGATTGAGGTCAGACCGTTCTTACCCAGCGCGCACATATAGACTGTGCTGGCGAGGGCCATCAATGCTTCATTGGTGCAGATGTTGCTGGTCGCCTTTTCGCGCCGGATATCTTGCTCTCGGGTCCGAAGAGTCATGACAAAACCTGGATTGCCGTCGTGATCATTCGTTCGGCCGACGATTCTGCCGGGAATTCTGCGCACGTGCTCCGTCTTCGTGGCGAAGAACCCAACGAGTGGTCCGCCAAAACCCATTGCGACTCCGAGCGGTTGACCTTCGCCAACCACGATATCAGCGCCGAAGTCTCCTGGCGGCTTCATCAGCGCGCAGGCGACCGGATCACTGACCACCACCATCATCGCGCCTGACTCATCGCAAGCAGCGCGCAACTTAGCGAGATCTTCCACGCTGCCAAAGAAGTTCGGCGTCTGCACGATCACGCATGCGGCGTCTTCCAAATTGGAGTAATCCGTCGTCAATCCGTTGGTGTTGGAAATCTCCACCACATCTAGACCCTGCGCCCAGCAGTAGGTCCGCAGAACCATTCGATAGTTTGGATGCACCGCATCCGAAACCACGATCTTGTTGCGATTCTTGATTCCGTGGCATAGCAGAGCGGCTTCTGCCATAGCGGTCGAACCGTCGTACATCGATGCGTTTGCCAGGTCCATGCCGTACAACTCTGCGACCATCGTCTGGAATTCATAGATCGTCTGGAGGTAGCCCTGGCTCATTTCGGGCTGGTAAGGCGTGTAAGCCGTTAAGAATTCGCCACGACTGATGATCGCGCCCACGCTTGCTGGGATAAACCGCTCGTACAGCCCCGCGCCAAGGTACCAGTCGAGCTTTGTTGCGTCTTGATTCTGCGAAGCGAGGTTGCCCAGATGCTTTGCGAGCGCATATTCATCCATCGCGCTCGGCACTTTGAGCTCACCCTTGAACTTCAAAGCTTCAGGGATATCACCAAAGAGTTCGTCAATCGACTTCGCGCCGATTGTCGCCAGCATTTCCTGGACGTCGACTTCTGAGTGCGGGATGTATGGCATGGAGATTGAAAAAAGTTATAGAGTCGCTTCGTAATCTGCTGGGCTCAGCAAACCGTCGGTGTTGCCGTCAAATTTGATCTTGACCAACCATCCACCATTGTATGGATCGTTGTTGACGAGTTCGCTCTGACTTCCGAGTGCTTCGTTCTTTTCGACCACTTCGCCAGCTACTGGAGCATAGACATCGCTAACGGTTTTGACACTCTCGATCGTGCCAAATGAATCGCCGGTAGCGAGCACGCGGCCGGCTTCAGGAAGATCAAGGAAAACGATGTCGCCGAGTTCGCTCTGAGCGTGATCAGTGATGCCAATGGTGGCGATATCGCCATCGACGCGCACCCATTCGTGCGATTTTGTGTACTTGAGATCGGTTGGAACGTTCACGTTAAATTTGGACTCCTATGCCCCAAATTGTACCTACGCAACCCGCCGTCCTATGGTGCGACTCTCACCTGCCCATGAGATTCTTTTTGCAAGAAACCTAAAGTTCTTCCACATATCTCCGAAAATTCCTCACAGGTAATTGCGAGATTTGTAAAAAATCTCTGCACTAAGGATGGAAAACCTCGCATGAGTCTGCGAATCAACACAAATATTCACGCATTGGGTGCTCTCAGGAGTTTGGGCAACACCATGGATCAATATCAGCTTTCTATTCAGAAGCTGAGCACTGGCCTACGAATCAACAGCGCGGGTGATGACCCAGCTGGACTGATCATTAGCGAAAGTCTGCGAACGCAGGTTCTCGGCATTGATCAAGCGACGCGAAATGCACAAGACGCGGTCAACATGACGAAAACCGCTGAAGCTGCACTCGGCGAAGTTCAGACCCTGATCCGAAACATGCGGTCGATCGCTGTCCACTCGGCAAACACTGCCGTTGTTGACGCCACGATGTTGCAAGCCAATCAATCGCAGATTCGAAACGCACTCCAATCGATTAACCGAATTGCAGAGCAAACGAGCTGGGGCACCAAGAAACTTCTTGATGGAACCGCTGGTGCACAAGCCAACGTGACTCGCGCTTCCGATATTGGAAGCATCTACGTTGGCGGCACTTTCAACGGCGACTCGGTGGCAACTGGTGCGATCACGATGCAAAAGGTGACTGCCGCAGAGCGAGCAATCGTCACTCTTGGCGGTACTTTCACGAACTCATCCACGATCATTACCACTTCCGGCAATTTTGTGATCAACGGCTACAGCTTCTCTACCGACGGAACAGAGTCGGTCCAGAGCTTGGTATCCAAGATCAATGCGATGTCGAACACCACTGGTGTTACCGCGCAAGTCACCGGTTCGGGACCTGTCAGCATTGCTCTCAGCTCGACAACATTCGGATTGAACTCGGCAATCAACTACTTTGATCCGGGCCGAGTGCTCCACAACGCATCTTCTGCCCAGGATACAGGTCTCAACGGCGTGTACAACGTCACGATTCCAACCACGAATGGTATCGCAACCGTCCAATTCACCGGTGGTCAAGGTCCTGGCGTCAGTGGACTGCAACTTTCCGATAGTTGGGGCAACACTATCAGCGTTACCGAACAGGGTAACAGCGGCCTCGCTTCTGCTACTCAGGTCGGTGTCATGACCGCAGGCTCGGTCCAATTCCACATCGGTGCAGGAAGTAACCAATCGGTCGCCTTCTCGATGCCAAACGTGTATTCGAACCGACTTGGAACAGGTGTTGTTTCTGGCAAGGCACTCGATAATATCGACGTCACCAGTCAACAAGGCGCACAAGATGCGATCAAGATCATTGATCAAGCAGTGGTCCAGTTGGCTCAATGGCGCGGCGACATCGGCGCCTTCCAAGTCAACTTCTTGGAATCGACTGTCCGATCGCTTGGCGTGGCCAAAGAAAATATCCAGGCTTCTGAATCCCAGATTAGAGATGTGGACATGGCTCAAGAAATGACCAACTACACTCGGCTGCAGATTCTCCAGCAAAGCGGCATGTCGATGCTGGCGCAAGCTAATCAGGCACCACAGAGCGTCCTTTCACTGTTACAACGATAGACTCGATAGTATCAAAATTCGCGGAGTAGCTTCGGCTGCTCCGCTTTTTTTTTGGCGAGCCGATCGACTTTGCCGCCATAATCCAATTCGCTGTGACCATTTGGGGCGTTGTCAATCAAAAAGGAGGCGTGGGCAAAACAACCACGGCGGTAAATTTTGCTGCTGGATTGGCTGCTCGAGGCCTTCGGACCTTGCTGGTTGACGCCGATCCACAAGGCAACGCAACGTCAGGTCTCGGAGTCGAGAAATCGACCATCAAGCTCACCTTATTCGATGTATTTGAGCGCGTGATCGATGATCCAGAGGGCACCCCGCTCCCCGACGAATCGATCATCAAAGTGAAGGAGAATCTTCACCTGATTCCGGCCACTCTAGACCTTGCTGGTGCCGAGCCGATTTTGCTCAACGCAGTCGGAAAGGAGCTCATTCTCCGTGACGCTTTGGCAAAAGTCGAAGGCGAATATGACTGGATTATTCTGGACGCGCCGCCGAGCCTCGGGATTTTGACCGTCAACATTCTCGCTGCATGCGACGCTGTGTTGGTCCCGATGCAGTGCGAATTCTACGCGCTTGAAGGTCTGAGTCAGCTCATTAAGACAATCGACGTTGTGAAGCGACGCATCAACCCGAAGCTCGGCATTGCCAAAGTTGTCATGACCATGTATGACCCTCGAAACAAGCTCACCCAGCAAGTAGAAGAGGAAGTGAAGCAGTTCTTTGGTGACAAAGTTTCAAGCGTGAAGATTCCGCGCAATGTAAGATTGAGCGAAGCCCCAGGTTTTGGCACTCCAGCGGTCGAACTGTTCCCTGATTCTAAGGGTGCCGAGGCCTATATGAAATTTATTGAGGAAGTGATTGGATGAGACGTGCATTAGGAAAAGGACTAGCCCAACTGCTCGGCGAGCAAACCGACAACCAGCCAAACGAGCTGGAACTTAGCGTCATTTTCCCGAACCCAGATCAGCCACGAAAGGTGTTCGATGAAGACGCTTTGCAGGAGCTCGCGGACTCGATCAAGCTCGTCGGATTGTTGCAGCCGATCGTCGTCCGACCGATCGGCGAAGATAAATATCAGATCATCGCCGGTGAGCGGCGTTGGCGAGCATCACGAATTGCTGGCCTCGAAACTGTCCCCGTGTTGGTCCGAGCAACTCAGGACGACCTCACGCTTCAGCTCGCGTTGATCGAGAACGTTCAGCGTGAAGACATTTCTTCGATTGAAGCTGCAATTGCTTACAAGAAGCTGATTGACGACTTTGAAATGACGCAGGATCAGGTGGCGCAAAAGGTCGGAAAATCGCGAGTCTCCGTTTCGAACACCCTACGCCTCTTGCGCCTTCCGACAGAAGTTCAAGAAGCAATCCTTGGGAATCTGATCACAGAGGGGCACGCGCGCGCACTCTTGATGTGCGAAAGCGAAAAGGCACTTCAGGACTTGTTCTACAAGATCGTGGATGAAGGACTATCCGTCCGCGAATCGGAGCGGCGGGCTAGAGCGACTCAGGCTGAAAAGCCGGCAGTTGCCAAGCCAAAAGCAAAGGCCGTCGTCCAGATGGATCCAAACTACGTCGTGCTAGAAGAAGCGATCAGCACCTATTTTGGCGCGCCAACGAAGATTGAACGCGGAGCCAAAGGCGGCAAGCTTCATATCGAATACTTCTCCGAAGATGATCTCGAGAGAATTTTAGAAATCCTCGGCATTCAGATTTGAGCTCAATCGTCCTGCGACAGATGGAAGAGGCGGACATCCCAGCCGTTGTGGGGTTACAGCGCGCGTGCTTCCCAGAACCGTTCCCGGAAGATCTTCTTTGGCAAGAGTCCCACTTGCATGCGCATCTCTCACGGTTTCCAGAGGGTCAGTTTGTCATTGAATCCTCGGGGTTGGTCGTGGCAAGCAGCAGTTCGTTGATCATCAGCGAATCCAACTGGACCGCGCATTTGCCTTGGGAAGAAACAGTCGGAGGATTTATGTTCGCCAACCATGACCCATCTGGTACGACTTTGTACGGCGCTGATATCAGCGTTCAGCCGGACTACCGGCGATTGGGACTAGGAAGGAGGCTCTATCAAGCGCGGTTTGATCTCGTTACTCAACTCGGATTAGCCCGGTACGGCACTGCCTGCCGGTTGCCGGACGCGAGCAAGTTTGTAGAGCAGCATGGAGGAGATATTCAGGGTTATGTGGCCGCAGTTGAACGAGGCGAGACTGTTGATCGTACGCTGAGTCCGTTGCTACGATACGGCCTAAGACTCTCTGCTGTGATCGAGGACTATATGGACGACGCCGAGTCTCTGGATTCAGCGGCGGTGCTGGAGTGGACGCCAACCACAGCGTGATCGCACTTCCCTACGCGGTGCATCTTGACCGAATTGATGATGTGAAACGTGACCAGGAGGGTCGCGCCAATCACCGACAAAATCACACCTTGGACCGGTTCTGCGTGAGTCTCACCATGATGATGAACATGGCTTTGATGGAAGAATAAGTGCCGGCACACCAAACATGCGAAACCGATCGCGAAAAAGGCCGAAGGCCACCATTGTCGATGCTTGCGGATTCCCTGATAAATCGCAAAGAGCCCAGCGAGCAGAGTCAAACTAAAGAATGCGAACTCGGTCGTGGGGTTGGCTAGGTAGGTCGCACCGAGTGCGGAAATGAGACCAAACGCCATTCCAGTGAGCACGCAGTGAACAGCGCACAGCAGGCTCGAAGCGGCTCCAATCGCATCCCAATTGATCTGTCGAGCTAGCCGCATACATTCAGTATTGCATATTTATTGCAATAAGTAAGCATTGTTTTTGACCATAATCGGGACGTAATGGCAACGGATGAACTGGTTTTGCGGGCGAGCTTTTGCGAAGTCTGCCGATGGATGTGGCAAAGGGGCCTCATCGGTTCCGTGGAGGGCAACCTCACTGCACGATTGGACGCGGACCGTCTGTTGATAACGCCAAAGGGAAAGCATAAAGGAACCCTGAAGCCGAATGACATGGTGGTGATCGACCTAGAAGGCAAAGCTCTTGGAGGCGGTACTCCGAGTTCTGAAGTCAAGTTGCACCTTGAAGTCTATGCACAGCGGCCCGACTGCAGCGCAGCCATTCACGCCCATCCTCCGATTGCAACGGGCTTTGCGCTGGCACACGAAACGATCCCGGACAATTTGCTTCCTGAAGCTGCGGTATTCCTGGGCTCGGTCGCTTTGGTTCCGTTTGCAATGCCCGGCACCGATGCCACTAGGGACGCCATTAGGCCTTTGCTAGATGAC
Organism: Armatimonadota bacterium; assembly: GCA_017303935.1. Classification (NCBI taxonomy): domain Bacteria; kingdom Bacillati; phylum Armatimonadota; species Armatimonadota bacterium. Next base: position 16,638 of record JAFLBD010000003.1, read on the forward strand.
CATAAGACCTTCTTGCTTGCCAACCATGGAGCGCTGGTGCTCGGGACTGACATCTACGATGCATTTGCCCGGATGGAAACGCTCGAACGAGTGGCGACTGTCGTATACAACTCTCATTTGATTGGCAACCCGGTGTCGCTGCCACAAAGAGACTTCCAGGCGCTTCTCGAAAATTCCCTCAGCGGTAAATTGGGTTAGGCTCGTCGCGCCATAATATTCATTCCGATGAAATTCAAGGCTCAGCGCGGTACTCATGACGTCCTCCCTACTCAATCAGGGCTATGGAGGCATGTTGAGTCTCGATTTTCTGAGGTCGCTGCGCGCTATGGCTACAACGAGATTCGAACTCCGGTGTTTGAAGACACCGAGCTTTTTAAGCGAACGAGCGGCGATACCAGTGAAGTCGTCACGAAGCAGATGTTCCAGTTCACCGATAAAGGTGGGCGCGACATTGCGCTGAAGGCAGAAGGCACCGCACCAGTTGTCAGAAGCTACCTTGAGCACCACCTTGGTGAAACAGGTGCCGTGACCAAGCTGTGGTATTGCACCCCGGTTTTCCGGCATGAACGCCCACAGTTCTTGCGCTATCGGCAGCACCACCAATTCGGCATTGAGTGTATTGGCAGCGCACTGCCCGACGCCGATGTTGAAGTAATCGAACTTGCGATCATGTTCTTGCGCGATCTTGGGTTGACACACCTCAAGGTCCAACTGAATTCGATCGGACGTGCGGAAACTCGAGAGCGATACCGTGAAGTCGTCCTCAGCCACGGCGCGTCCTATCTTGCAGACCTCGACGATGAATCCCAGCAGCGTGCGCTAAAGAATCCTCTCCGGTTGTTGGACAGCAAAGACCCGAAAGCAGTCGAAGTATTCCAAAACGTGCCGAGCATTCTGGATTCGCTGGAAGACGATTCAAAGGCGCATTTTGAGATGGTGCAAGCAGGTTTGACCGAAGCGGGCATTCCTTTTGAACTCAAGCCGACGATCGTGCGCGGATTGGATTACTACTCGGATACAGTTTTTGAGATCGAGTCTTCGGACCTTGGAGCCCAAACAGCCATGTGCGGCGGGGGCAGATACGATGGCCTGATTGGTCTGTTGGGCGGGCCGCCGACTCCTGCAGTCGGATTCGGCATGGGAATCGAACGGCTGATTCATATCCTCGAATCAAACGCCAAGGTTCCCGAGATCAAGGGTCTCGATGTCTATGTCGTCGCCGCAAGTAGCGAGTTTCAACCGAACGCGCGTGCCCTCGCACGAAAACTCCGATCAGAGGGCATTAGAACCGAGGTTGATTTGGCTAGCAAGAGTTTGAAGGGCCAAATGAAGCAAGCTGACAAATCAGGAGCGAAGTACGCGGCGATTCTTGGCGCAGACGAGATTGCGGCTAGCACAATCACTCTTCGAACCCTATCCGATAGTTCTCAACAATCGCTTACCTTTGACCAATTGGTTAATTTCTTGCGATCATGAAATCGTTACTTTCGATTGCAACTCTTGGCTGCGCGGCGATGGGACTTGCCCAGGCGCCAGATGTCAGCATCGTCACGGATATTCGGTGGCAAGCTGTGCTGGGCGGAGGGACAAGCCGAGCGCTCTTGTACGACACCCTCGGTCGGCACAGCACCGTTACTTTGCAACTCGAAACCGAAGCAGGATTTCTGATCCGAATCTGCGAGAGATTCCAGCGAATCCGTGGTCAATCAACGGAAAACCAACTCGAGTTTGCCACGTTAGAACTTCCCTACTTCTGGAGGGTTGGCTGGGTGGACGTAACATTTGGCAAGCGTCGATTGATCCGAGAATATGGAATGGGTGGCGCGGTGACGACAAACCTTCTCCTTGACAATTTGCCGATCGAGATCGCGGCAATCGACAACGGCGAACGACGTGCCAGGGGTGTCATCGGCCGGCTAGGAGGAAAGCTGGGAGTGAGCTTCGCCTCAGGGAATCATTTTGGAGCCGGCAGTTCGTCGCTCTGCCCAATTCGGCTGCCAGAAGATGGCACAGGGATCGGTCGAGGCTACCAGCTGATTTTAGGAGCAGACGCATCAGCGAGCGCTGGCCCATGGCACATTTCTGCCGAGTATGCCGGATTGCGGCGTGGTCAAACCTCAAATGACCACGACGAAGATGTCGTGGATTTGGAGTTCACCAATGGAATGGAGTTTAAGGGCAGCTTGCTAAGGGTCGGATTTGCTCGAGCTTTTGGCGCGCAGACCAATCACTTTCGATTTGAGATCGAAAGCCCGATCAACGAAAAGTCCTCGATCACATTTAGCTCCCGATGGGACAAAGGCCGGCCAACGGTACAATTTGGCACACACATAAGGTTTTAGATGAGCGGCGAATTCAAGCGAGCATTCAATATTGCGCAGGGCTACATTTCGAAAGAATGGGAGCGAATAACTGCGGTCGAGCGAGAGGATGCAATCCAGGAGCTAGATATTCCCGCGCAAGTTCGAGGCAGGGAGGAAGACACCTTGCTGCCGCAAAACGTGGTTCGTGACGCTGCTCACGCCCGACGAGTGCTTGATGTAAGCGAATCCGCCACATTCGACGATGTGCAAACTGCCTACAAGAAACTGTGCGAATTGAGCGATCCTGCTCAGTTTGGTTCTGGAACTCAAGAATTCATTCGCGCGAGACGAATCCAGCGGAGCATTCACCAAGCGTACAAGATTCTGAGCGAGGAGTTCTCGATCACCGAGAGACGGTTCAAATCGCTCGAAATCGATTGATTACTTCTTGAACATCGCCTTCGCGATGAACCACATATTCGCCGGTCGTTCAGCCAACCTGCGCGAGAAGTAGGGGTACCACATGTCGCCGTACGGCACGTAGACGCGGACGTTGTACCCTTCGGCCAATAGCCCGTCTTGAAGATCTCGCCGGATGCCGTACAGCATCTGGAATTCAAACCGCTCCTTTCCAATGTTGTTGGCGCTTGCAAATTCCTTCACGGCATTGATAATGGATTCGTCGTGAGTCGCGATAGCGGGATAATTTCCTTTCTCAAGGAGCATCTTGGCCATCTCAACATACTTTGCGTCAACGGTGGATTTTTCTGGGAATGCAACCGATTCTGGCTCTAAGTAGGCACCTTTGACAACGCGGATGCGAATTCCCTCGTCAATCATGAACTTCGTGTCGTCGATTGAGCGCTTCAGATAGCTCTGTAGAACGGTGCCGGTGTTTTTATGATCCGCGAACACTCGAGAGACCATTGCGATCGTGCGCTCGGTGTACTCGCTCGCTTCCATGTCCACACGGACAAAGGTATCCGACTTCTCGCCGAGCTTTAGCACCTCGCGGTAATTCTCCTCAGCCCATGTGGGATCAATGTCCAGACCGCATTGCGTCAACTTGATCGAGATATTGATCCTGTCACGGTGCTTGCTTCCGGCGATCGCAGAGATGATCTCGCGATACATCTCGCAGGCATGAACGGCCTCTTCCCGGGTTTTGGTGTTCTCGCCCAGATAGTCCAGCGAGACGCCCAAACCACGTGCGGCGAGCCCTTCTGCAACCTGCATGGCCTCGGCGAGCGTATCACCTGCGATAAACCGCCGCACAACGGGTCGGAATAGAAATGACTTGCGAACCAGCTTTTCGACCGGCTTGAGCGCAGATGCTTTGAGAATAAATGTACGACCGAACGCCATTGTTGGAAGTCCCAAGCAAATTGTATCCCGATCAGGCGAATCACCGTTTACTCCGGTGTACTTGCGGGGATTTAGGTACCCTGATTGCAGTTCCGCGTCATCGCTAATGTCAGAAGGAAAAGCCCGATACCGAGCCGTATTTGTCTCAGATATTCATCTGGGATCGGTTTCTTGCAAATCCGAAGCGATCCAGAAGTTCATGCAGCAGTGCGACTGCGAATATCTCTATCTCGTGGGCGACATCATCGACATGTGGGTGAGCCGGCGCAAAGGGAAATGGCAGCAATCCCACTCAAACGTTGTCCGGTCGATTTTGGGGAAAGCCAAGTACGGAACGAAGGTTTATCTGACCCCTGGGAACCACGACGCTGAATTTCGACGAATGAACGGCCTCGATTTTGGAAACATCTTCATCGACCACCAGTTCACGCACACGACATTGCAGGATAAAAAGCTCCTGATCATCCACGGAGATTATCTGGATCGAAGTGTCACCACGTTGAAGCCTCTGGCGGTCATGGGCGCATGGCTCCACGAGGGGATGTCGAACGTCAACATAGTCACCAACAAAATCCGCACCAAGCTCGGCAAGAAGCCCAGTGACTTTAGTTCGAACGCAAAAAAGCGCGTGAAGTCCTTCATTCGATACTTCACCAACTTTGAGGATCGAATCTGTGTCGATGCAAAGAATGGCGGGTTTGACGGAGTGGTTTGCGGACATATCCACCGACCTGCGTTCGAAATCAACGACGAAGCCGGAATCATGTACATCAACACCGGCGACTGGATGGATCACTGCACGGCAATGGTCGAACACCAGGACGGCCGACTCGAAATGCTCAAATGGTGTCCCGCTTCTGAGTCGCTCCAACGAGCCTCAACGTCTCTAACTTCTGCGGGTCGCGAGTTACTCTAGATCGTCAATCATGCTGGTTGCTTTTATTAAGTGGTATCTCACATTTAGAGGGTTTGAGCGCTCGGGCGCGTTCTATCGCGCCATCGGGATCCCGGCAGTGGACCGCGTTTTAGCCAGAGCATTTGGTGAGGCACCCGTCGAGCCCTACGCCCCAAACCTAGAAGCGAACGAAGCGAGCCTTCGGACAAAGCTCTTTGGTGGGCTGTATGCCGAGATCAATAACATGATGTGCAACCTCATTTATTTGGGGATGGCGATCATCTGCTTTGTCACTGGATATCAATTTTTGGCTTGGTGGTCGATCGCAATTGGCAGCACACACTTCATCGTCGTGTTAATCGAGAGGTACAAGCGGCTATTAATCCTCGAGTGGCTCGAACATCCGGAAGCGCTGACTGCACCAGAACTTGAAGTTGAAGTTGCCTATCCAAGAACCGAGAAAGAGCTTCGACACTTTTACTTCCAACCCAAGCCATTCGAATCTGACAAGCTTTTTGCCGCACTCGGCGTAAATTGGTTCCGGCACTTCGTCTTTTGGTTGACCAATCTTGGCGGGGTTGTCGCGGACGAGGAGACCAAGAAGCATGAACCGCATCGACTGACGGGCGGCTCAATCCTGGCACTGGATGCTTTCGAGAAGAAAACACGGACGAGCGAAACCGTCCACCTGATCGGAATTCTCCAGCACCTGCCGTACCTCATCGTCTTCGTGTACACCCATTTCTGGTTTGGCCTGCTCTATTTCGCGGGCATGGCCTACCTCAACATTTTCAGCATCCTATTACAGCGACAGCATCGATTGCGAGTCTTTAAGATTCTCATGAAGCGGGCGCAACGAACACCAAAATCATGAAGGTACTCATTCTTTCGGCCAGTACAGGCAACGGGCACATCAGTGCGGCAAAAGCTCTCGACGCGGTTTGCAAATCCAAGGGCATCGAAGTGATGACCGTAGACGCGCTGAAATACACACCGCGTGCGTTCCAGCTCTGGTACGGCGGAGGATACGAGATGGTGGTTCGCCGATCTCCGCAGAGCTGGGGCATGCTGTACAAGGTTAGTGATGAACCCAATATGCCGTACAAAGTCCAGACCAAAATGGACTACGGCTTTTTGGCGAGGCTGAAGAAGCTGTTTGCGGAATTTCAACCGGATTGGGTGATTTGCACTCACTCGTTACCGCAGCCCCGGCTGGCTCAACTGCGGGAAGAGTTTGGCTTTAAGATGGCGATCGTCGTCACCGACCTCTATCCACACCTGATGTGGTTGCGTGGCGAGCCGGACTACTACTTCGTCCCCAGCGAATGGTCAATGCAGATTCTCAACGAACGCAAGTCAGAGAGCAGGGGAATCACCACCGTCACAGGGATTCCGATCCATCCAGTGTTTTCGAAGCAGTTCACTGAAGAAGAAATTGTCGCCTCCACACAACGTCAGCCTGGCGTACCGATGATCACGATCACCAGCGGCGGTATTGGCGGCGGGCCATTCGGCACCGCACTACGTTCGTTGCTCTCGCTCGACATGCCCGTGCACCTGGAAGTGATCTGTGGCCGAAACGAAGCTCGGCGAAAAGATATCGCCAAAATGCTGCACAAGCTTCCCTACACGAGCAAAATTGTGGCGAAGGTGCGGGGTCACATCACGCAAGAAGAGATGGCGATTCGAATGCAAGCCAGCGAGTTCTTAATCACTAAACCAGGTGGGTTGACCACTAGTGAGTGCCTCGCCGTGGGTTGCCCGATGCTGGTGTACCATCCATTTTTGATTCCCGGGCAAGAAGAAGGAAATGCAGAGTTCTTGGTTCAAGAAGGGGCTGGCGTCGAAGCGAGCACGCCACTTGAACTTGTTCAGACTGTGCGCCAGCTGCTAGCCGATCCGGCCAAGCTCGCCGACATGCACGCAAAGGCAAAGTCTTTCGGAAAACCGGCCGCAGCGAACGACATCATTGAAAAGCTGATTGAACTCGGTCCAAACTGGGAGCGTAACGCTTAGCCAACAACCTGGAGTGCTTTTCAAAGAGATCGCCCATCAACCTCAAACTGGTGGACTGGATCAAGAGCGCCTCGGTAATACTCACAATCAAGCTAACCGGTACATAGCGGAGCACTTGTGGAAACCACATGTGGCCCATCCATTCCACACCCTTCGCAATCGGGAATAGCAAGATATTCATCACGACTGCGATCTGGATCGACTTCCACTGCATAGGCAATAGGTCGTGGAGCATCCCGTTCCACATCTTGACAAAGCCGTGGTATCGCTTGGCGTAGAAAGACTTGTTTGTGACATACCAAACGGCTTGGAAGGCCACCAAACCGAGGATGTTGGCAAGCCCAACACCGGTGTAAATTCCCAGAATCACGTTGCCGCTGGACACCTGCACCGCATAGCCAATATATGGCCCGATGCTCGCGAACAACGCTCCGACTACGTATGTTGCAAAGAACTTGCCCCGGATCGCATGGCGCAGGCTGGCTTCATCGCTCGCCCGGTCCAACTGCCACATCTTCAACCCGGCCTTAGCGCTTTTAAGGTCCTCGACGAGTTTGCGAACGTGATACTTAGGCGATAGGTAGCGGCTAATTCGAAGTCTTGCGACCTTTTTCCGAAGGGCATTGTGCCGTGCACGACGCTTGGGGCAATGGGTTTTCGTTTCCATGTTTTGCGTCATGCAGACCTGTTCTTCTTACGCCAAGAATGGCATCGTTGACACCAAATTGCCTTGGATAAAGGTGGCGACCACATCAGGCCCCGGCATAGTGTACGCGAGTTCTTCATACCGAGTGGCATCCCAGATCACAAAATCTGCGTCCTTTCCGACTTCGATACTTCCCTTGCGATCAGCGAGATCGAGGGACACGGCAGGGTTGATTGTGGAAGCGACGAGGGCTTGTGCAGGTGAAATCCCCATCCGGCGACAAGAAAGTGCCATCACAAACGCCATACTTGTCACGGGTGAACTTCCCGGGTTGAAGTCCGTCGCCAAGCAGATCGGAAGTTCGTGCGCAACCATCGCCCTTGCGTCAGGGTACTTTTCCAATCCAAGTCCGAGCACTGATCCTGGAAGCAAGACCGGGAAGACTCCTGCTTGCTTCATGGCTTGAATTCCAGCAAGATTCGTTTGCTCCAAATGATCCGCTGAAACCGCGCCGACTTCCGCAGCAAACCCGGCACCATCTCCATCGGTGAGTTGATCGACATGCAACCTAAGCATTAGTCCAGCGTCCTTGGCCGCTTCAAGGTATGGCATCAACTCTCGCTTCGAGAAGTACTTCTCTTCGACGAACGCATCTGCATAGTCTGCAAGTGGCGCGCACTCCGGCAAAATCACACTCACCAAATGGTTAACATACTGCTCGGGACTGGACCACTCTTCCGGGCAAGCATGGGCGCCTAGCAAGGTGAATTTGAAGTTCTCGCTACCAAATTGGGCAGCAGCAGCTCTGGCTGCTCGTAGACTCCGCGCCTCGGAATCGGCGCATTGTCCATAGCCAGACTTGATTTCGATGGTTGTCGTGCCGTGGTTGATCAATCGCTGAATATTCTTTCTAGCAACTTCAGTCAGTTCGGATTCGCTAAGTTCTCTAGTGCAACGAATGGTGGACTTGATCCCACCGCCAGATGCTGCAATTTCCTGATAGCTCTTCCCTTCGCATCGCCACCCAAACTCATCGATTCGGTCTCCGCCGAAGACACAATGTGTGTGGCAATCGACCAATCCAGGCGTGACAAGTCGCCCACCAGCATCAATAGAGTCTACGCACTGTGGGACATCTTCAGACTTCCCCACCCAAACGATCTGGCCATCTTCGACGACAAATGCCCCGTTGCTGATCGTATGAACTTCGCTAAGTGCGCCACCAGTTCGCGGCCCCTTCGCCCCAGAAAGGGTCACCAACTGGCGACAATTCACCACGGAATAACGGGAGGGCATCACCGGCAACTGACACCTGATAAGAAACTAAGCAATATCGATGCGGCAGCGAGCTGAGTGACCCGATTTTGATCCAAGCTAGGATCGAGTTCGACGAGATCAAGTGCTCGAACACGTGGGTTGCGACCTACTTCAAATGCGAACTTCTTTGCTTGCCAAGGCAGAATCCCTCCGGGCCGCGCTCCAGGTGCTCCTGGACACCATCCACGATCGAGAACATCAATATCAAAATCGACATAAATGGTGTGGATGTCTGGCCCAAAAAACCGATCAATCTCGTCGATCGTCTGCGCGAAAGGCTGTTCATGAATCTGGTCCGCAAGGATCATCTTCATCCCTTCTTGCCGTGCAATTTTCGCGTAATCCTTAGAATTTGCAAAGCTCTGGATTCCGACTTGCAAGATGTTCTGACCTGGAAGTCCGTCTTCTAAGAGCGCGCGCACAGGATTCCCGTTATGGTAACCATGCCCAAGATCCCGCAAGTCGAAGTGAGCATCAAAAGTGAGTAATCCGATGCCCTCAAGAGGTTCGCCGAGCGCATGAACTCCTGGCCTCGTGATGCTGTTATCGCCACCAAGGAGCACCAAGGCAGCATTCGGCTTGGCAAGGCTGTTTAACCATTTGGTGAGTTCCTCTCTAACTTCGTCAAGGGTACGATCTTTGACCTCAAGGTCACCAAAATCCTGGATTGATAGTTCTGAAAGGTCTTGCTCATGGGCAAGATCGTATGGGCTAAACAGCGCGAGAGACTCTCGAATAGCTGCCGGTGACAGGTGGCAATTCCCAGGAGTAATAGAGGCATTGCACGGTATTCCGACGACGCCCACATCGAACTCATTCGAATCCTTATCTGAGCGCAAAAGCGTCGACGCTCTGGGCCAGTGCGGATCATCAAACAACTTTGCCATAGCTTCTCTGCTTATGGAATCTGGATATCGGAGCCAGCCGCGAAGTCAGCCGCTTCTTGATAACCAGCATCGAAGTGGCGTGCGACACCCATGCCAGGATCGGTGGTGAGCACCCTTTGTAGTCGGTCGTCCATTTCAGGCGTGCCATCGGCAACGACAACCATCCCTGAATGCTGCGAGTATCCGATGCCCACTCCACCGCCATTGTGCAGTGAGACCCATGACGCGCCTGCGGCAACGTTCACCATCGCGTTTAGCAAAGGCCAGTCCGCCACACAGTCCGAACCATCGCGCATCGCCTCAGTTTCTCGGTTTGGTGAGGCGACGGAACCGCAGTCAAGGTGGTCGCGGCCAATGACGATCGGCGCAGACACCTCGCCATCGCGTACCAATTTGTTGAGTGCGAGGCCAAACTTCGCTCTTTCGCCATAGCCTAACCAGCAAATTCGAGCGGGCAACCCCTGGAACTGAATCCGATCTTTGGCGAAGTTCAGCCACCGGTGGAGCCTTTGGTTATCCGGGAACATCTCCAGCGCGAGGGCATCGGTTCTGGCTATGTCTGCCGGATCGCCGCTCAGAGCCACCCATCGGAACGGACCCTTCCCTTCACAGAAGAGCGGGCGGATGTACTCCGGCACGAATCCCGGAATATCGAAAGCGTTGGAGACCCCGGCATCGACAGCGTTCGCACGAATATTGTTGCCATAGTCAAACGCGATGCTTCCCATTTTCTGCAGATCGAGCATCGCCTGAACGTGGATGCCCATCGACTCAACGGACTTCTTCACATAAGTTTCAGGGTCCGATTGGCGCAGGCGTTCGGCCTCGGCAAGGCTCATGCCTGCAGGCACATAACCATTGAGCGGGTCGTGTGCGCTGGTCTGGTCCGTGAGGACGTCAGGGACAATCCCTCGCTTGACCATCTCCGGCAGGATTTCGGCGCAATTACCGACCAAACCCACACTGATCGGCTGGCGATCTTTCACCATTTCCAAGGCTTCGTCGAGCGAATACGCAATCTTGTCGCAATACCGAGTTTCGAGGCGTTTCAGAATTCGAGATTCGTCCACATCGATTCCGATGAACGATGCGCCAGCAAGGCAAGCGGCAAGTGGTTGTGCGCCGCCCATGCCTCCCATTCCGCCCGAAACCGCGAGCTTGCCCTCAAGCGAGCCGCCAAAATGCCGTTCGGCACAGGCCATAAACGTCTCGAAGGTGCCTTGGACGATGCCTTGCGAGCCGATGTAGATCCATGATCCGGCGGTCATTTGGCCGTACATCATCAGTCCCTTCTTTTCGAGGTCCCTAAAGACATCCCAATTCGACCACTTCCCAACTAGGTTTGAGTTTGCGAGCAACACCCGAGGCGAGTACTTATGGGTTTTGAAAACGGCAACCGGTTTTCCAGATTGGATCAGAAGGGTTTCGTCGTCTTCAAGCTCTTTGAGCGCCTTGACGATACGTTCGAAAGATTCCCAGTTGCGCGCAGCTTTGCCAGTTCCGCCATAGACCACAAGGTCTTGAGGGCGCTCGGCCACCTCTGGGTCAAGATTGTTCATCAGCATGCGCAAGGCCGCTTCTTGTTGCCAACCTTTGCAGTTTAACTTCGAGCCTCTGGGAGCTCGGATTGGGGTGAAGGTATTCATGCGATTCTCGTAAGTTTATACGCCAAATTCAGCGATCAGGTCGTTAAAGTAAAGGTCTCCATTCAACAAGGCTTGTCGAACCATTTCGATATCGTGCCCAAATGCGCGATCGGTTTCTGTCGGCGGCACGATGTGGCGGACTCGGTTGTAGGCGGTTTGAACTTGTTTTGCGGGCAGCAGCGGCTTGCGGAATTCGAGCCCTTGACACGCCATCACGAGTTCACAGGCCACCACTTGAGCGAACAATTCGACGATCTTATCGAACTTGATTGCGCTCGTCATACCCATGCTCACGTGATCCTCTTTGCCAGCGCTGGTCGGGCTGTTGTCGATGCAAGCCGGGTGTGCCAGAACTCTGGCTTCGTTGAGCGCGGCCACAGCGGCGACGTGTGCGATCATGTAACCGGATTCGAGGCCAGCATTGGGTGCCAAAAATGGTGGAAGTCCGTCGCTGGCGTCGGCATTCACCAATCGATCCATCCGTCGTTCTGTGATGCTCATCGCCATAACGATAGCGATGGCAAGCTGGTCTAGCGCGAGCGCCAGTGGCGCACCGTGGAAATTCCCGCCAGAGATCAATTCGGCTTCATCGGCAAAAACCAACGGATTATCGGTCGCTGCTCCTGACTCGTTGCTTAGCACTTCTTCGGTAGAACGAAGTGCCGTTAGGACCGGCCCATAGACTTGAGGGGTGCACCGGAGAGAGTAGGCGTCTTGCACCCGGGGGTCGTTTTCTTTGTGCGACTCTCGAATTTGGGAATCCGCCAGAAGGTCCCTAAGAATTTCTGCAATTTGAACCTGACCTTGATGCTGACGAATGGTATGCACGCGCTCATCGAACGCGACTGGTGTGCCCATTAGAGCTTCGATGCTTGTCGCGGTCGACACCAGCATTGCTCCAAACACTCTATGTGCTTTGCTTAGGGCCAAGTTGCCAACTGCGCCAATCGCTTGCGTCCCATTGAGCAGAGAAAGTCCTTCCTTCGCTTCAAGTTGAAGTGGAGCGAGACCAACTTGCGAGAGCGCATCATTCCCGCCTACCCACGCGCCGGAGCCGACTTTTGCGCTGCCCTCTCCGATCGCAACCAACGCAAGATGCGCCAGGGGGGCGAGGTCACCCGATGCTCCAACCGAACCTCGAAGTGGTACATAGGCTGTGACCTGCCTATTGAGCATCTCGATCAAGATGTCAGCGCACTCCGGCCTCGCGCCAGAGAATCCCTTAGCGAGAACATTCGCGCGAAGCAACGTCAGAGCTCGGGATTGTGCAACCGACATTGGCTCGCCGAAACCACAAGCGTGACTTCGCACCAGATTGAGCTGGAGCTCTCCCAGCTTTTCGTGGGGGATGGCAACGTCAGAGAGTCGTCCGAATCCGGTATTGACCCCGTAGGCGACCTTCCCTTGTGCGATGATATCGTCGACGACCCTACGTGATCGATGCATCGCTTCCCGCGCCTTTGGGCTCAGCGAAACCGGCTCAAGATCAACCGCAACAGACTCTATTTCGGCAAGCGTCAGTGGTTGCCCCGAGAGTTCAATCATATGCTTAAGGGTACCTCGGACCGCTATAAAACGAACCTAGCCCGGCTCGAATTGAGCCGGGCTAGAATTCTGCTTGACTAAGTTAGTTCTTAGTTGTCGCCTTCGCCGAAGTTGCCAACTACGATGTCGAAGTCGCTTGCGCCTACTTCACCGTCGTTGTCGCAGTCTTCTGGACCAGTGTTACCGAATGCGGCAACCACTGCGTCGAAGTCTGTCGATCCAACTTCGCCATCTTGATCGATGTCGCCGTTCATGCAGCTTGCATCTTGTCCGGTCAAGTTGCTACCACCGGTGAAGGAGATAGTCTTGGCCAAGAACGTGCCGCCCTTGAACTTCAGAGTAACCGAACCAGTCATCGAGCTTGGAAGGTTGATGCTGTATGCTCCACCCATGTCGCCGTCGACAGTTACCGAACCGCTTGCGTTATCAACGCCGTTAGTTGCAGTCCATGCGATGGTTTCGTTGCCGAGACCGTTGAGGGTGTCTTGGAGTTCCAAGTTACCAGCAACGCTGTAGCCGCCAACGATGTTCGAGCTGAACTTCAACTTTGCATCGTTTCGAACAGTGGTGCTACCAACGAAGTTAAATCCGTCAGAAGCTGTGATGTTGTACGAACCGACTGCGAGGTAGTAAGTACCTGCAGGCAAGCCAGCACGGTGCCATCCTCGTCGGATGTGGCTAGCAGAGTCGGTACCAGCGAAAGGTACTGCTGCTCGTGGGTTGGCGGTGTCACCAATCGAGATGAATGGGAAGAAGCCAGGTCCGCTGTCGTCGTCTGCGATCATGATGTAGCCATCATTTCGGAAGAGTACGAATTCGAGGTCTTCGTATGTGGTGTCGCCATCAGCATAGTCAGCCCAGATATCGATGTAGCTACCAGCAGAAGTTGCAGCCGAAGGAATCGAGAACTTGTACCACTTAGCTTCGCTTGCTGCAAATGCGCCCATCGAAACAGTCAACGGAGTTGCTTCTGGAGCAGTTGTCGCGTTGATATCGCCGAGGTCAGTTGCAGTTGGAGCAGTTGCACCAGCGTAAGCTGTGCCAGTAGTCGTACCGAGAACGATGTCGCTGATGACAGCGTCGTTAGCGGCTGCAAGTCGATCGTTCGAAGTATAGACTTCGTAGCTCCATTGCGAACCGGCAGGAATCGTCAAACCATTGAAGGTCGATCCGAGGCTACCAAGAACGGCAGGGATTGCAGTTGGCAAGGTGACTTGCTGTGGAGCCATACCGTATGCAGTTCGAGTTGCAAATGCAAGCGTAACAGGAGCAGTCCAGTTAGTACCCGAAGTCGAGAGCTGAACGTCAGCGTTGTAAGTTGGGTACGCACTGTTCTTCAATCGAACGCGGACATCCGACTGCAACACTGCGGTTCCACCAGCGGAGCTCAAAGTACCGCCAATCACTTGGATCGTGTTACCCATCACATAGCTCGTTGCAACTGTGCTCAAAGTACCGCTGGAGTTACCTGCATCACCAACGATACCGGCAACGTTCTGCGAACCCGCGATAGTCAATGTTTCGACTGCAGGTGGGACTGCGTTCAATGTGAAGTTCAAGTTAGTGATTTCACTCTCTGGCAAACCAGCAGTTCCGTCATTAACGCCTTCGTAGAATTCGACGCTCCAAGTGGTCGCCGCTGCGATGGCAGCATTGCCCAATGTGCTTGCGTATGCATTTCGAGTTACCGGTGCTGCAAGAGATACAGTTGTGTAAACAGCAGCAACGGTGTGTGGCTGTGCATCAATGTACAACGTTGGTGCAGCCGAGTTTCGAATTCGCATTCGAGCTTCCGACTGATAAGTGCCAGACATCACCGAAGTCATGTCACAGGTGTTGTAAGTTACGGTGCCGCCAAGAATATATCCGGTAGCCACTGGCGAAACTCCAGAAGCGATGTAGTTGTCAACGTCACCAACCGTGTCGATGGTGTTGACTGGACCTGCAAAGTTGAAGGTCGATTGAGCGTTGGCCACAGCCGAAACGCCAACCAAAAGCACGCCGAGCGCGCTGTACATAGTTCTCTTAGTCATAAGAATCCACTCCTCTAATTTTAAGACGTACTTACCCCCAAATCAAAGAGGTCTGTAAGGTCTGTCTGTATTTTAGTGCAGACTTTGCGCCAAAACAAAGGGCAACCCACAAATATTGAAACTCTCGTAAAATTACCAGTGACGATTTCGAACCTGGGTGAGTTCAACACACGTCACTGGCAACTCTTTAAACAATCGTCTCGATGTACTCCCGACTCTTCAGATCGAGGGCATTCACATCAGGAATTTCGAATCGATTTCCATCGATATCGACCAACAAGAGATGACTTGGTCCCATCCATTGGGCGTTCTCCTGGAGGCTCTGAGCGACGAAGTCTCGTTCTCCGCGTTCGGTGATCACCGTCCAATAGGTGGATCCGTACTCAACTTTCGCATGCAGAATCTTGTGGATCGTCGAAGTGAGATACCGTCGGCTAAGCTCCGCTTCGAGTGCGAGCCTCGAATCTCCTTCAACGTCCTCCAGACTCTGGAACATAATAAGCTCTTCGCCCTTTGCGTTCAATAATCCGAGGTTCTTGCCTGGATGGCTCAATGGCGCAGCCCATTTGGGCTCTACCATCACCACACTATATTCCTGATCAACAGTCATCCGGAACTGGTCACGCGGCGCGTGAAATAGCTTCACGGACTTTGGATCAATAGTTTTGCTCACGTTGTTTATGCCTCCTCCGCATATGCGTAGCCGACGATTTCTTGAACCTTGCTTTGGGTCTGCACAAGGTTATAGAATTCGCCTTTCTTTTCCATCAGCTCTTCATGGGTGCCAATCTCGACGATTTTTCCTCGATCCAGCACAATCAAGCGGTCTGCATTTCGCAAGGTCGACAGTCGGTGCGCAATCGCAAATGTCGTTCGGCCATTGACGAGATGTTGAATCGCTTCTTGAATCTGCTTCTCTGTTTCGACATCAACGCTCGAAGTCGCTTCATCCAGAATCAGAATCCGAGGATCATGAAGAATCGCACGGGCAATACTCACCCGCTGACGCTCGCCACCACTCAGCTTCGAGCCGCGCTCGCCCACCATCGTGTCATAGCCGTCCGGCTTCTGCATGATGAAGTTGTGTGCGTTGGCCGCCCTTGAAGCAGCAATGATCTCCTCAATGCTCGCATCCGCCTTACCGTAAGCGATGTTCTCCGCAATCGTCCCATTAAAGAGGAATGGTTCCTGAAGAACAATCCCAATTTGCTCGCGAAGACACTGCAGGTCGATGTCGCGATAATCCACGCCATCGATCGCAATCGAACCTGAGTCCGGCTCATAAAACCGCGCAATGAGGTTGATCGTCGTGCTCTTGCCGGCACCACTCTTACCCACCAATCCGATCATCTCACCCGGTTTGGCGGTGAAGCAGATGTCCTTAAGGACAGGGTTCGACTTGTCGTATCCAAACCGAACGTTGTTGAAGGTCACTTCTCCCTTGATCGTCGGCTTGTAGTCAGCCTTCGAAGCGTATTTCTCCTTCTCCATGTCGATGATTTCGAAGATTCGATCTGCGCCCGCCATCGCTCGGCTAAACCAGTTATTGATTGCCGCAAACCATTGGAGGGGACCGTACACCAGCGCGAGATAAGCCTGGATTCGCAAGAATTCTCCCAGAGTCAGCTCGCGCCGAAACACCATCGAACCGCCTACGAGCCAGAGAATCAGGTTCCCCATCGAGGTGAAGAACATCATCGCGCCGAAGATCGTGTACCAGCGCGAATCGGCATCGAGGCCGCTCTGCCTCAACTCTGTATTGCGTTGCTGGAACTTCGCAAACTCGTGATCTTCCTTCGCAAACGCCTTGACGACTCGAATTCCGTTTAGCGATTCGTTGAGGTGAATGTGGAACCTTGCCCACTTCTGACCGGTGCGATAGAACATCTGCACCATCGGCTTCCAGAACTTCACACCGATGCCAACAATGATCGGAATCGGAGCAAGGATACAGAGCGCCAAGAACCAATTGGTGTAGAACAAAAACGCGCTCACACCGATCAGCATTAGGCCGTTCATCATGAAGTACGGGATGCCTTCGATCAGGAAGTTCCAAACGCGGTCGGTGTCCGTAGTCACGCGCGCACTGATGGCCCCAACTTGCTTCTTATCGAAGTAGTTGAGCTGCAAGAACTCAACCGCACGATAGACGCTGCTTCGCAAGTCCGCAGCGACGTGAGCTGCGAGATACGCCACTTGCCGATCTCGAATCACGTTGACCGTCGAAGAACAGATGACGATGCACAGCCAGCCGATCATGCATTGAATCAGCAGGTCGTAATTCTTGGCAGGGTTTAGGACTTCGTCAACGATCTTGCCTTGGAGCATCGGTGGCACCAAGCTGAGCAAGGTCGTGGTCAGCGCAAGCAACGCCAGCGCAACTGCTCGGAACCGATACGGCACCATGTACCGCGCGATTCGAAGCAGCGTCTGACTACGATTGATACAGACGGGACAAAGCCCATCGACCTCCGGCAAGAGCCGTTGGCACTTATCGCAATGGGTCTTGACCGGCTTGAGGTTGATTGAAAACTCGTCACCCTTAGCGAGTTGCTCGATCCCCCGAGCAGCTTCGCTGAACCTGGCGGCAAGGGTGTGCGTGTACCTCGCGACCGCGAGCTTTTCGCCGGTCTTGGTGGTGATCTCAAGCCTTCCACCACCAACGACGGGTTCATTTCTCGCATGAAAGATGTCTGCAATCGGGATTGTCTCGACCGGAACACCCGATCGATCAATGATCTTCAGTTCATCCTTGGTGACTTCGAGCAGTTGATGACCGTAATTGCCGTTTTCCAGCAAATCGGTCTGAAGACGTATTAAGGGGTCCGGACTCGCCGGTTCAATAGCATTCATGATGAGTAAAAATTTGGAAAGGTCTGGGCGCAAACGTTGGCGACGTCAGCGCGAGAAGAGTCCTTGGCCACAGTTGGCCGAATGAGTCAATGCTTGCCCACGGTGATTTGTGGTGGCGGTTTGTGCGGGCAGGCAAAATGAAACTTATCGATACGCGGACATCAAGATTAACTCAGACCTAGCGCAGTTGTCAAGCCGCAGGGTCAAAGGTACTCTGCACACAGAAGCTTTGAAGATTTCAGTTTTGAACTACACCGGGCATCGCGCGAATTGGGGATCACGGGCGACCAGCGAAAATCTGCTCGAAGACCTAAGGTCTGTATTCGGGAGCGATGCAGAGTTCCATTTGGTGCCACTACTGAGCTCCGGATGGAAGGACCGTGCGGTCGAACTGATTTGGGGCAAGCGGATTCACGCCGCACTCCGAGGAACCCGATTGCCGGGCGATTGGCTCAAGTCAGCGGCGCGAGTCATCTACGGCGCGCACCTGGATCAGGTTCAGAAAGCAGACATCGTCGTGTTTCAGAGCGAAGGCACCATGAACGGCCAGAAGTTCTCAACTGGCGATCGGCTGCTATTGCTTCCCTATTTGGCGGCGACGGTCCTGGACAAGCCAGTGTTGGCGATTAATGGTTCGGTCGAGCCAATCGTCCCCGAGTTTGAATCCGCGATTCGCCATGTGTTCCAGCAGTTCCGGTACGTCGCGGCAAGGGAGCCAGTATCCAAGGAGTATCTCAACAAAATTGGAGTCAACGCGTCGTGCTTGCCAGATTCAGCTTTCGATGTCCGGCCTTCGACCAGTGAGCATGCGCCCTGCGATCCATACATCTGTCTATCTGGCTCAGCGATTCTGCGCAATGTGAACTACGAGGCGTTCTTTGATGCCGTCATAGAATGGGCATCTTCCAATGGAATTGCGGTCGTCACGCTGCTTTCTGGCCCTGCCGACCAAAAGTGCTTCGGAGAGAAGCCAGGAGTGACCCGGATCCAGACAGAAGCCACCCCAAGCGAAGTCGCAGCCGTCATCGAAGGCGCAAAGCTCCTCATCAGCGGTCGATACCACATGAACATTTTCGCGGCGGCGGTCCACACGCCGTTTATCTCCTTGCCATCAGGCAGCCACAAGACCGATGGGTTACTGGAGATTCTCGGCAACGCGGTACCGTCGTGCACGTTTGACGATCTCGGGGCGATTCGGTCCACGCTCAATCAAGTCCTCCGGGATCGAGACGCCATTTCCGCAAAGCTCGCAGCAGGGATGCAGGCGATCCAGTCGCTGCGAGCAGAAGGTCTTCAGAATCTCAAAGCCAGCTTTAGCCGTTCAGAACCTGCCGAATGAACGCCACGTCCTCCGAGGAGAGCGTACGACCATCAGCGGCGAGATTGCACCGAACTTGGTTGGCATTTCTGAATCCAGGGATGGCGCAGCAGACATTCGGCATCGCCAAAACATAGTTGATCGCCATCGAGGCCAAGTCTTCGATCGACGAACCAAACCGCTCTTTTAACGTTGCGAGCTTCGGCTTGAGCTTTCGCAAGTTCTCGGTGCCAAAGGTCTCCTTGTTTTTGCGATAATCGCCATCTTCGAACGCAGGAGGATTCTCAGGATCGAACTTGTCGAGCAACAATCCCTGAGCCAATGGGCTAAAGGCGACAAAGCTCAGCTCGTGTTCGGTCATCAGCTTCTGCAGCGGCGAGTCTTCTTTGATGAACTCGTCGGCCAAGGCGTGTCCCCAGCTTTGCAAGACAACCGGTTTGACCACAGGCACAGCTCGGGCGAAATCCTCGACCGAATACGCGGACTGCCCCGCAAATCGGACCTTCCCTTCTTCGATCAAGCGATGCATGGTTTCGGCAGCGGCTTCGAGATACTTCCCATTCTCGCCGAAGTTCCCGTGGTGGAAGTAATACAGGTCGATGTACTCACGCTTCAGATTGATCAGTGATTGCTCGCACTGATGTCGGATGTGTGCGGGCTCATAAGCGTGTTCAGCGGTTCCGGCAAAGTGCCCAATCTTGGTGGCGATGATCAGCGACTTGTTGTCGATTCCCAGGTTCGCTAGACATCGGGCGAGCATGCGCTCGGCGCGTCCGTTGCCATAAACGTCCGCGTTGTCAAAGTGGTTGACTCCGGCGTCAATGCCGAGTTTGATGGCTTGCTGAACCTCGGCTTCATCGACATTCGCCCATCCGTTTGGAACGCCGTTGACAAAGTTCAGTCCCCCCATGGTCCAGCAACCGAGGCTGATTTCCGAAACTTCAAGGCCCGACTTCCCGAGCGCGCGCATCTTCATGGCTCCATGGTACCGGGCG
The DNA here is from genome assembly GCA_017303935.1 of Armatimonadota bacterium. Taxonomy (NCBI): domain Bacteria; kingdom Bacillati; phylum Armatimonadota; species Armatimonadota bacterium. The sequence goes on from JAFLBD010000003.1 coordinate 36,457, forward strand.
AGGCGCGTGCCAGACATCCTCCCGCCACAGGTTCATTGGCGCTGAACAAATGGCGGGAAGATCGATTTTCCTACGATTGGGTTCGCTTTCGTCGCCGGAGTGCGACGCCCACCAACCCAACTCCAAGAACGATCAGTTCAGATGGCTCCGGCACTGGGGTGAGGAGTAGATTCTGCTTGTAGACGTTTCCAAAGTAACCGGTTGCAATGATCTCTCTTCTGTTGTTGAACCCAGTAATTGCGATTCGTCCATTTTGAATATTTGTAATGGAATTCGAAAAATCGACCATTCCGGTCGATTGTGACCAGAAGTACTGGCGAATGACCCCATTTTCATAACCGGTCACGACTACTTCACCATTGTCATTGATAAAGCTAGTCTCACCAAGTGGAGACGGAATTGGATCACGAGTTCCGATATCGATTTTCTGAATTAACTGTCCAGAAGCGTTCCAGATTGCCAAGAATCTTCGGGTGGAATTGCTGATGACTCCGCTGATCATTCCGCTGGAATTGATGCTGCTGGCGACGCCAAAGTGACCAGCCAAAGCAAGGCCCGTATAGCTTCCATCGGGATTCCACCGAATCGGATTGAAATTTACACAACCTACAATCGTTCCAGCTTCATCAATGTCCCTGGCAAGGTTATAACCGTCCCAGTACCCCGGATCAAGGAGTGAGCTACTCGTCGGTGAATATCGGATGGCGTTTCCAGTTCCGCCAGACCCGCCATTTCCAAACCACTCCGCCCAACCTACTGCGGTATGGGCATTGTTCATGGCAAATGACTCGAACCAATAGTTCTGTCCATTGTCCTGCACCATCAGGTCGGTCATTCCCACGCCTGGAGTCCAATAACCAACTTTAGTACGGCCAGAACCAGGAATCGGATTTCCATAAACAACCACATCGCCAGCTTCATTAATGCCACCTGACGTGAAATTCGTGTGCTGGTGAACTGAAGGTGTTGCAGTTACAATCTGTCCGTTAGTATTAATCCTGAAAAGGCTTTGGGTATTTCTACCGTCGGCAGAAATCTGACCTGCATTGTTTATCCCAGTAAAGCGGAGTTCTGATTCGCCTGGTGCTGTCACTTCCCGCATTGACCATGTGAGTGCAGAAGAGTGCGAACTTAAAAGGCTCAGAGCAAAAAAAACTGACACAATCTTAGTCTTCATCATTTGGACCTCCGGGGCGACTATCACCAAAAAGTGCACTGATATTTTGCTCTGAAAACAGCTCCGGGTCATTCCTCGTCTCACTCCGGCTATAGATGGGTTGCGTCGGATAGTTGGGTAGCCAGAAATTCTCCAGGTGAACACCCCTCTTTGTCATGCCCCAAGTTCCGGTGTAGCCAAAGATCGTCCATCCGGAATTCATGCTCTCTAGACTTGTACGAATGTCATAGAGCCATTTATCTCGCATTTCTTCAGGAATTCCCCGTAATTGTGCAGTAATTTCGGTGTCCTCATATTCAAACCCGAGACCAGTTGGATGGATGGCACCGACTTCGGTTGCGAGCATTGCGGTCCCTTCATACTGTGCCTGCCAAGTTGTCATGTATGGCAAGGCTCTAATCCTCGTAATCTGGTCTCCCGTCTCCCAGATGTTATCTAGGTAGAAGAAACTCGAATGGAAAACGAGATCATCATAATAGTCCCTGCGCTTAAGGTATTCCTTTCCAGGTTCATGAGTGTATCTAAAAGGAAGATAAGGATGGTATGCGTAAATCAGCCTGCGGCTCCAACCCACTTGCCCTCCGATTCCTGTCATGTCCGCTGCGACAAAAGGTGAAAATTGGAAAGTTGGATCAGACTGTGCCGTACCGCGGCGTTGGAGGCCATAACTATCAACAAGGTTAGTCAAGGTCGAAACGATAACCCTGGAATCTGCCGGGTTGACCCTTGAATAGATTGCCTTGATGGTTTGTGCTTGGATGGCCTTCCAATTCGCCAGTTGATCGAACAGCCAAGTCTTGTAGGTAGGATTGTCATGCGCAAAAGTTACGCCGACTGAATACTTTGGTCCATAGTGAGAATCTTTGAATTGCCCCCAAAAGTTGACCATTGGTTCATTCAAAATCTCGAAATGAATCCCCTTGAAAACATTTTGACCAGCGACATATTTAGGGTTGCTCGAAATTTCGAGATGGGTTTTAAGTTCAGCTAAGAACGAGTCCCAAAACTTTGGTAACGGATGGTTCGAGGTTATCAGACTGGGAATGGAATTAGATGTGCAAAAGTTCTCCAAATACGTTCCAGTAGGTGAAGGTGTTGTACCCGATTCGCCCACCCATGCATCGTTCCAATGGACCTCAGATACGGCCCATGGATGGCAGTCGATAATGACATCCAGTCCCTGAACTTGCGCATCGATGATGTCAGTTGCTAGCGCATTAAAACTGTCCTGTGCCTTGATTTTGTAACCAACTGGCCATAATATTGAGAAGCCAGTATCGGTTGCACCGCGGATAAACTCATAATTTGGATCGACTTGGCCAGTTTGATCTTTTGCACCAAATGCAATGGGAGAAATTGGAATCCGCACATGATCGAACCCTTGTTGCGCGATGTATTCGAAGTCAAAACCTAGTAGCATGCTGCTAAGGCGTCGCATGTCGTAACACGGCCTACCCATTTTATATTCCCAGTCGGCTTGGTAAATGCCGTCCAGGTTAATACCATGACGCAAATGCACTGGCAATGGGTCGGTGTAGGTCTCGTCGTATTCTGTTTCACCTGGATTTTCAGGAGGGCTCCCTTGCCCATACGAAACAGACGCCAACGAACTGAAGAACATGGCTGATGCCAAAAGTGAGAGTGACTTGAACGAATTCATTACATAACCTCAGTTCTCAGTATAAGACGAAACTGCCAGTCACGCAACAAATTTTGTGCCGAAATGCAAAACAGCATGAAAATTAATACCTGCGCGTACCCATTAGCCAGGAGATGATCATTTTCCAACGAGGGCGTGAACCGAACAGTTATGCGACCCGAGACCCACTCATCCAGCATCCGGCTAAACTAGGGCATGGCACTCACCCGCCGCCAGTTCATTGTCGGAGCGTCGGCGCTCACTCTCGCTCCAACAAAGATCTTTGCCCAGCCGAAATCCAAAACAATGCGCGTGGTGTTCTTTTCGGACACCCATGTTGCGCTCAATCGCAACGTCAATGAGTGCGCAAAAATGCTCGGTGAGATCGTCGAGCTAAAACCGGACCTCGTAATCAACGGCGGCGACGTCACCGATTACGGGTGGCGCGGCGAATACACCAATTATCGCGCCATAACGCAGGGGTTGCCGTTCAAAATCCACCACGTCCCGGGCAATCATGATGTGCGGTGGTCGCCTTTTGGCCCGCAAATCTATAAAGAGTTTGTGGACCAGCCGTTTTCCGTGTTCGAGCGCGAAGGAGTTTGGTTTGTGTTGCTGGACAGCACAGTGCCGCTCAGCCATTGGGGGCATTATGAGGCGGTTCAGCTGGATTGGTTGAGCGAAAAGCTCGCCAGCATCGGGCCTCTTGCGCCGGTGGTCGTGTGTACGCATCATTGGGTCGGGCGCGATTCGCTGATGGTGGACAACGAGATGACGCTCCGGGCGTTGTTCCGAAATTCAAACGTCGTGCTCTGGCTGAACGGCCACGGGCATCAAGATATCGAATGGAAAACCGACGGAATCCCCTCGCTCATGAACAAGGGGCTGTACCAACTTTCGTATTCGGTGCTGGATTTCGATCTAGAGCATGAATCAATGATCGTCAAGCGGCGATCCGCCGAAAATCCACAAACCAAGACCATCGTTTCGCAGTCGCTGAAGCCGCGTTCGGCGGTCGTGCTGCCGGATTTTGTGGGGCCTTTTGACACAGAGTCGTTCACTCATGTACGGCTTGACCGTGGTAATTGGACCCCTTCCGCAGACTGGAAGCTGCCTTCCCTCATTTCTGGGACGCACACCTTGCAATATCGGCTGAAGGAGTTAGGCACCGAGATCGAATTCCCAATGTTCGAGCAGAGGACCAACTCTGCGTTGGTTCCGCTGGCAGACCGGACATTGCCGGGAGGCGTGATGTCGCATTTGCGCGCCGAAGACGATGGTTTGTTTGTCAGCCAAATGGATGGGAGCGTGATGAAGCTCGATCGGCGGACACTGCGGACGCTCTGGCACTCTAAAACCGAAGGATATTGCCACTCGACCCCGCTGGTGACCGAAAAATTGGTGATTGTGGGGAGCGCAGACGGGCATTTGTATGGGTTTGGCCGCCGGAACGGGGTGCAAGTCTGGCGCAAGAAGCTCGGGTTCCCTGTTTACAGCTCGGCAACTCTCGCGGGTTCGCGGCTTTTCCTGGCGGGTGCCGGAGCGTTTTACTGTTTGAACGTAGAAACCGGCGAAACGATCTGGAAAACGCCGATGCCCGAGAGCAATACTGCCTTTGCCCAGTCGGTGGCTTGTACCGATGGCGAGCGATTCTATGCGGGGTGCTGGGATAGCGCGATGGTGGCGCTAGATGTCGAGACGGGCGCCGTGGTTTGGCGCGAACTGTGTCAACCAAAGACCTTTGCGTTCAGCCCTGCGATCTCGAGCCCTTGCCTGCATCAGGATTCTGTGTTCGTTGCCGCGAATGGCAACGGGCTTTTCCGGTTCGAATGCTCGACAGGCCGGAAACATTGGGAAATTGAAAGTCCGGGTGAGAAATATGGCCACTCTTCTCCGGCAGTGACCCGCGAAGGCCACATCGTTGTCGGATGTTTGGGCGACAAAGGCCAAGTCCGCTGCGTGGATTTGGCTGGCAAGGAGCTTTGGATGGTCGAAACGGGTGCCACGATCTACGACTCTTCCCCGTTTGTGGATGGGAGCCACGCGTTTATCGGCTCGGTGGACGGCACTCTCTCGATGATCCACACCGCATCGGGAAAGTTGGTGGACCAATATCGCGTGGGGACGGGGCATCTGCTCTCGACTCCCGTTGCAAAGGACGGCGTGGTCTATGCTTGCGGGCTGGATGGGCGCATGGTGGCACTTCGCTATGCCTGATTTGTTTTGGGATCCATCGGATTCGGCTGGGCTTCTGGCATTCCGGGAGCTGGTTGAGGAATATCAGTTGGAACTTGGGGTTGATCTGTGCTTTCAGGGGTTCCAGGAGGAGATGGCTGGCCTGCCGGGTGCATATTCCCCGCCGCTTGGCGCGATTTTGCTCCTGAAAGACGGGGCAACTTGGATTGGATGCGGTGCCATCCGCCCGTTATCGCCGGGAGTGTGCGAGATCAAGCGGATGTATCTGCGGCCTGCGTTTAGAAGTCAGGGCTTTGGCACGGGTTTGATGCAAGAACTGTTGAACCGTGCAAAGGAGTTGGGGCATCACTCGGTGCGGCTGGATACTTTGCGGCGATTGACTCCGGCCTTGGCGCTATACACGAGGTTTGGGTTCAACGAGATCGAAGCTTACAACTATAATCCGGAAGACGATATCGTGTATATGGAGCGCGGGCTGTAAATCATTCATAATCCAAGTCGCGATATGCTGGTTGTCAAAGGAATCAATGTTTTTTATGGCGCGATTCAGGCGCTGCGCGAACTGAGCCTCGAAGTGAATCAGGGCGAGATCGTGGCGATCATTGGCTCGAACGGCGCTGGTAAGTCCACGCTGATGCGAAGTCTGAGCGGTTTGATCAAACCTCGGGCGGGCAGCATCGAATTCATGGGACAACCGATCCATGAACTCCCCGCTAATGAGATTGTCAAGCTGGGAATCAGCCAATCTCCGGAAGGGCGCAAGATTTTTACCAATATGTCCGTGCATGAGAACCTGCAAATCGGCAGCACGATCCGGACGGACAACGAAATCGCCAGTGATATGGAAAAGGTGCTGGACCGATTCCCTCGTCTTCGAGAAAGATTCAAGCAAAACGCGGGCACTTTGAGCGGAGGTGAGCAACAGATGCTCGCGATTGGCCGCGCTTTGATGAGTCGCCCGAAGTTGCTGCTGTTGGATGAACCGAGCATGGGCCTCGCTCCGAACTTGGTGGCGGAGATCTTTAACATCATCACCGATCTGAAGAAAGAAGGCGTGACCATTTTGGTCGTGGAGCAAAATGCGCACAAGGCACTTTCGATTGCTGACCGCGCTTATGTGCTTGAGACTGGGAATATCGTGCTCACAGGCACCGGTCAAGAACTTTTGGCGAGTCCAAAGGTGAAGGAAGCGTATTTAGGCGGTTGATGGAGTTTGTTCCGCTTTCATTTGAGCTCATTCCGGCGATTTTAGAGATCGAAAAGACTTCGCAAGGGGCGCCTTGGTCCGAGAAGTCCTTCACAAACGAGCTCAAGAATCCACATTCATACTTTTTGGTCGCGCTTGAGCGGCAGAATGTCATCGGTTATGGCGGTGTGTGGCTGATTCAAGACGAAGCCCACGTCACAACGATCACGGTGAGCCAAGATCATCGGCGCAAGGGGATCGGCAAGCAGTTGATGCACGAGCTGATCAAAGGATCGATGGAGCGCAAGGCGAATTGTATGACACTCGAAGTAAGAGTGAGCAACGAACCCGCGATACGGCTGTACGATTCGCTTGGATTTGCGCGCGCGGCGGTCAGAAAGAACTACTATCCCGACAATCAAGAGGACGCCTACATCATGTGGCTGTATGACCTCAGCGAGGCCAAGATTTGATCCAGTTTTTTGACGCACCGGTACTTGGGATCGAGTCGAGTTGCGACGAGACCAGCGCTGCCGTGACGGTTGGCAGCAAAGTTCTTTCTAATGTTGTTTCGAGCCAAGCCGATTTGCACCGTAAGTATGGTGGCGTGATTCCCGAACTCGCGAGCCGGGCCCACGTTGAGGCGATGATCCCCGTCATTACGGAAGCGCTGCAAACGGCAAACATGTCGATTGGCGATATCGGTGCGATTGCGGTCACCAATCGTCCTGGATTGATCGGCGCACTTTCGGTGGGGGTCAGCGCTTCCAAGGCTTTGGCTTGGGCGCACAAAATTCCATTGATCGGGGTTCACCACTTGGAAGGACATTTGTTGAGCGTTTTCGCCAATCAAGACGTGCCACCAAAGCTGCCCTCGATTGCATTGATCGTTTCTGGCGGGCATACCGAAGTTGTCTTTGTTTCGGGAATCGGCGAATACAAGATTCTCGTCGAAACGCTCGACGATGCTGCAGGCGAAGCGTTTGACAAGAGCGCTCGGCTGCTTGGCTTGCCTTCTGCTTCGGGGATTGAGGTCCAACGCGCGGCGATGGGCGCAAATCCAAAGCGATACAGCTTGCCGATCGCGCTTCCTGGCGACGATGCCCATTTTAGCTTCAGCGGCCTGAAGACGGCGGTTCTTCGATTGGTCGAACGCGAGGGAGAATCGCTGAACAAGAACGATGCCGCCGCTAGTGTGCAGCACGCAATTGTCGAGGCATTGGTTGCTAAGACCATTCGAGCCGCACAGTCCGTAGGATGTCACTCGATTTGGGTGGTTGGTGGCGTCTCCGCCAACGAATCCCTTCGAACCAAGATGAAATCCGCCTGCGATTCAATCGGCGCATCGCTCTTTGTGCCTGACTTCCAGTTCTGTACAGACAACGCGGCAATGATTGCTCTGGCGGGCTCTGCTCGATTGGCGAAAGGCGATCGAAGCGATTTTGATCTGGACTGTCTTCCGAACAGTCCCCTCTAAAGAAAAATTGCCCACCTCGGATTGAGGTGGGCAATTTATTTCAATTCACTTTGCTTATTGCAAGCTCGGATCTTTGAAGTTTGGATCGTTTGAAGGTGGGTTCAATGGCAATCCGGATTCCTTGTTGGTGTTATCCTCAAGTGATCCGACGGCCTTTTCTTGTCCAGCTTCGCCAGCAGCACCTGACTTCGCGAACATGAAAATTGCGCCCGCGATGGCAACTACTGCCAGCACGGCATAAACAACCAGTTTCTTCTTATCGTCCATTAGTTCTTAAAGTCTTCGCTGTAGTGAACAAGGTTCTTTGCCTTGTTGGTCACGGCCAGACTTGGATTGGTCACCCAGAGTGGATCCATGATTCTGTTCTGAGCCATGCTCTTGACGTGGCCGTCAGCAAAACCCCAGTTCGATTGGCCCATGTAACCACCGATTGCGCCTCGACCATTGCCCGAACCACACGCATAAGTGATGTAGCTTGGATAAACGGGCCAGCTTCGAAGGTTGGCACTGTAGTATCGGTACCAGCTTCGAAGGTTCCAGGACGAGCTAGTCATCCAGAGTCCGTAAACGTGGATGGTGTCTGCTGGAGCACCGACGGTGCTTGTGTTAACCGATTCCGAAACCAAGACGCCTGTATCGTTGGTCAGACCGTGCAGACCAAACGTGTGGGTCATGCTCGTTTCGGCTGGGTTATTGTCGTTTCCTTTGAAGGTGAACGAGTAGCTGATCTTCGAACCGATAGCTGCAGTTGTGCCGCAAATCTCGCGGTTGAATCCGTCGTTTGGAGCTTGCCAAACATCTTGACTCTTGACGTACGGTTGCAAAACGTCTTCTGGGCCGATAGCTTGGTTGACGTTCGTAGTCACGCGCGGACCCATCTGGAGCATGTGATAGGTCTCGTCGTTGTCGCCAACGTACATCAGCGAGCCCAAAACGAGCTGCTTCATGTTGTTGAGATCCTGAGTCTTCTTGGCGGCATTTCGCGCCTGAGCGAACACAGGGAAAAGAATCGCGGCGAGGATCGCAATGATGGCGATCACCACCAGCAATTCAATAAGGGTAAATCCTCTGCGATTGATGTTTCGACTATGCATTGAGAAACAATTCCTTGAATATTGCTGTGGCACACGAATGCACCAACGTCATTGTATCCAACAATTGGGCAAACTGTGCGGATTCAAAGCAACTTAAAGCGCAACCATCCGAAACCGGTAAACTTTGCATGCCATGTCATTCAACAAACTCGGTGTGGATTCTCTCGATGCAGGCGGCAAAAGAGTCCTTGTTCGATGCGACTTTAACGTTCCTCTAGAAGCCGGGAGCATCTCGGATGATCGCCGGATTGTCGAGAGTCTTCCAACGATCAAAATCCTCATCGCTAAAGGCGCGAAGGTGATTTTGTGCTCGCACCTTGGAAGGCCAAAGGGAGTCTCGCCAGAATTTAGCCTGGCACCCGTGGCTGCACGGCTGACCGAGTTGCTTGGCAAGCCAGTTCCGCTTGCGCCTGATTGTGTTGGCGATTCCGTCGCGGCGATGGTAGGCGGAATGAACAATGGCGACGTTTTACTTTTGGAAAATGTACGGTTCCATCCAGAGGAGGAGGCGAACGATCCGGCTTTCGCGGCTTCCCTCGCCAGCCTTGCAGACTGCTATGTCAACGATGCGTTCGGTACTGCTCACCGAGCACACGCCAGCACCGAAGGCGTTGCTCACATCATTCCAGGTGTAGCTGGCAAGCTGATCGAAAAAGAGATTGAATACCTCGGCAAGGCGCTGGACAATCCAAAGCGGCCGTTTGTCGCAATCTTGGGCGGAGCAAAGGTGAAGGACAAGATCCCGGTGATCCAGAATCTGCTCGGCAAGGTTGACAAGTTCATCATCGGTGGTGGCATGGCTTTCACGTTCCTTAAAGCTCAGGGCCACGCAATCGGCAAATCACTTTTTGATGAGTCCAATTTCGAATTCTGCAAGGACCTTTTGGCAAACCACTCCGACAAAATTGCCCTACCAAGCGATGTCCTCGTGACGGCCGAGCTTAGCGAATCCGCTACTCCGAAAGATGTCGCCGTGAACGCAATCCCTTCGGACATGCTCGGCGCGGATATCGGCCCTCAATCCGTTTTGGAATTCTCACAGATCATCTCTGAGGCTGGAACAGTGATCTGGAACGGCCCAATGGGTGTATTCGAGATGAAGCCGTTTGAGATCGGCACTAAAGCTATCGCAGAAGCCCTCGCACGGTCTGGCGCAGTCACGATCGTCGGTGGTGGTGATAGCGCTGCCGCCATCGAACAATTTGGATGCGCAGACAAGGTCACACACGTGAGCACCGGCGGTGGAGCATCGCTCGAGTTCTTGGAAGGCAAGACATTGCCCGGCATCGCAATCTTGCAAGACGCCTAATTCTCTTCGCCGATGAACTTCTTGGCACGGGTGGATTTGGACTTCGTTTCGTACGAGGGATCAGACCACCCGGCAGTTCTTTTGAGGCTATTGCAGGTTTGCCGCGACCACGGTTTCAAGGTTCATTTTTTCATCACAAGTCGGACCTTGCGGGCATTTCCGGCCGCGGCTGAAGCGATCCTAAACGAAGGGCATCACCTGGATTGGTGGAAGGTCAGTGGCCAAACGAAGGCTGATGAACTCTTTGCGAGGCATGGGATTAAGCCTGAGTTCTCCCTACTTGACGAAGAGATCACGCAATTCGATGGCAATCTCGTTGGAGCCGAAATTGCCCACGCAGTCACCTTGCATGATTTAACGCAAAACGACCCGAGACTGAGAGACTGGACTGCACGAGTCCAAGCGGCTGTCAGCTCGGGTCGAAAGATGGTGACTCTGCGCGATTTAGCTCGCGACGTTTGAAATCACTTCGGACTTGTACTCGTTGGTACTTGCCTTTCCGCCGAGATCGATGGTCAAGCACTTTCCGTCGGCGCAGACTCGCATCACGCTCGTCGAAATCTTGTTCGCGATATCGTGCTCGCCGAGGTGACGCAGCATCATCACCGCGCTCAACAGGAGTGCCGTTGGATTCGCGACGCCCTTTCCAGCGATATCCGGCGCCGAGCCATGAACGGCTTCAAACACCGCGCAATCCACGCCGATATTCGCCCCAGGAGCGAGGCCGAGCCCACCGGTCAATCCAGCGCATAGGTCCGAAATGATGTCCCCATAAAGGTTTTCGGTGATCATCACATCGAACTGCTCTGGACGGGTCACCAACTGCATGCAGCAGTTGTCTACGATGATATCGTCGCATTCGATCTGCGGGAATTCCTTCGCGACCTTGTAGAAAACGTCCAAAAAGAGGCCATCGGCGAGCTTCATAATGTTCGCTTTGTGGACGGCTGTGGCTCGCTTTCGACCTTGTTCAACGGCCATTTGCAAGCCATATCGAACCAATCGCTCGCTACCTTGACGTGTGATCAACTTGATCGCCTGAGCGATGTCTGGGTGCGGCATGAACTCGATGCCGGCATAAAGGTCCTCGGTGTTTTCTCGGACGATGATGATGTCCACGTCTCGATTGCTAAACGGAGTCTCGACGCCCGGGAGCATTCGGCAAGGCCGGACGTTGGCAAACAGGTCAAGCTTCTTGCGCAGCGTCACGTTCGCGCTGGCGTGACCACCACCCTTTGGAGTTGTGGTTGGGCCCTTCAGCGCGGTACCGATTTCACGGATCCCGTTGATCGTGGCTTCTGGAACCGGTCCAAGACCCTTTTCTACTGCGCCAAGTCCCGCCTCAAAAAACACCCATTCGGCGTCGAATCCAGCAGCTTCAAGAATATTTATCGTGGCTTCGGTGATCTCAGGGCCAATGCCATCTCCAGGAACAACGGCGATTCGATGTTTGCTCATACCCTTCTATTTTGGTCTTTTCTAGAAATTTCTGTCGGGAAACGTAACTGTTAACGCAAACATTCGTTACAGTTTGTATAGGAGTCAGATGAAAATGACCAAAAACACATTGTTGGTTCTGTCGATGGTTCTCGGACTTTCGGCATCGAGTTTTGGAGATGATGGTCTCTTAGGTGGAGGCAACGGCGGTGGATCGGGAGGCGGCTCTTCGGTCAGTTCCAGTGGAGGGAGTTCCAGCGGTTCTGGAAGTGGCGGAGGTCACTCTAGCGGCTCAAGCAACGGTGGCGGCCGCGGACAATCCAGCGGCGGAGGAAGAAGTTCGTCAAGTTCTTCCTCGTCCGATTCTTCGCGACAAACTTCTAACTCGTCGAACCAAGCACAGATGGTTCATTCCAGCCGAAGCGGCCGCGTGAACTATCGTTCAAACAACAACGTTCAGCGAACTTCGCGAACCGATAATCCGATTATCGTTTCTTCGGCGCCATCCCGACAGCCGAGCGGTAACCGGGATAGTCGAGGTGGTTCGTACCAAGGTTCGGTCCGGCACCAAGCGGGACGCGAAGACGACAACTACACTCGAGATCGCTATCGAAGCGGCTATTACCAATACGGCAATAGCTGGTGCGATGACAACTTCTACTATCCGTATTATTCGTTCAATTGGAATAGCGACCGATGCGCCGTCTCGCCTTGGTACAGCTACACCAACCTCCCGCCATACATCAACATTAGCCGGGTCCGGCTCGGTGGGAATTGCATCGATGTCGATGATTGGCGATCCTATCGCTACGATTCGCGATACAAGCCAGACACCAGAGACTGGGACTACGGCCTATGGGACGCATGCTACGACCTCGAACGAACGTTCCTGAGAGGCGATATACGCAGGTTTGGCGACCTCCTCGAGCACACCAACTGGGTTCTGATCGATTCACCAAATGGTGAAAGATATCAGATTCACCGCAACGACATGATCGACATGATGGCGGACTTGGTTTACTCGACGCGAACAACTGGAATCCGTTTCAGCCGAGTCGAATATGATCGACAATACGCCAGAGTCGTGATTCAGCACACATTTGAAGATGCATGGCGGCGACGTCAGACCACCTATCTCAACTTTGTGTTGATCCAGGACGGTAGAGGATACGAGTTGCTGGAATTCGGCACCGACTATCGCTAAGACTTCACCACTCCCAAAGAAAGCCAGAAGCGGGCCGGCACTTTGCCGGCCTTCGCTTTTGTTCTAAACTCTGGGTTCAAATGCGAATCGACTTTGTGACTTTGTTCCCGGAGATGGTGCTTGGTGCGTTGGACCACAGCATGATCTCTCGGGCGCAACAGCAAGGCATCGTCGAATTCGGAACGAGCAATCCACGAGATTTCGCTACAGATAATCACCACACAGTCGATGACAGCCCTTATGGTGGCGGTCCGGGAATGGTCATTCGGGCGGATGTGGTCGGGCTAGCGATTGACAGTCTCTCACCAACCCCGGAGACAACGATCATCGCGCTAGAGCCGTGGGGCAAGCGGTTCACTCAGCAGGTAGCCAGAAGACTTTCGAAATCTGATCACTTGGTGTTTCTTTGCGGCCACTATGAAGGGATCGACGCCCGCGTGGCAGAGCATTACAACTGTGAAGTCCTGAGCCTGGGAGATTTCATCTTGACCGGTGGCGAACCTGCCGCAATCACGATGACCGACAGCATCGTCAGGCTCTTGCCCGGAGTACTTGGCGATCAGGAAAGCTTGGAGACAGATAGCCACTCTGGAGGACTGCTCAGCTATCCGCAATACACCCGTCCGGCCGAGTGGCGAGGGTTGACTCCTCCCGAAGTCTTGAAGTCCGGTGATCATAAGAAAATCGAAACATGGCGCCGAAAGTGGGCGCTGGAAATTACTAGGAAAAACCGACCTGATCTTTTCTCGTTGGCGGCACTAGAACCAAAGGATATTGATCTGCTATAATCTGGGTTCGCGTCTGGCGATTCCCGCCTCGCGAGCAAGATTTGAATCTGAAAGGGCAAGAACCGAACATGAACAAGCAAGCGATTTTGAACAGTGTGGCGGCCCCACACATGAAGGCTGAGTTGCCAGAGTTTCGACCTGGAGACACTGTCCGCGTCCACCAAAAAGTCCGTGAAGGCGACAAGTTCCGAATTCAGGTTTTCGAAGGTCTGATCATTGCTATGCGCAACGGCGGCATTTCGGAAAGCATCGTTGTTCGAAAGATGAGCAACGGCGTGGGTGTGGAGCGAAGCTTCCCAATCCACTCGCCAAACGTAGACAAGTTCGAAGTGATTCGGCACGGTAAAGTTCGCCGCGCCAAGCTCTATTACCTCCGAGATCGCGTGGGTAAGGCTGCTCGAATCGCCGAACGCCGCTAATGGGTTTCGATTCTTCCCTTTTCCTAGCGCAAACTGCAAAGCCAAATTCGGCTTTGCAGTTTGTTGATAACCTGGCTCGCACTCCGCTGAGTCAGGTTTTGATCTTTATCGTGGCCTGCACCGTGCTCCGCTCGTTGCTGTACCCGATCATCATGAAGACTCCACCGTTCAAACGAACTGGATTCTTTAGCGCATTCAAGTTCGCCAATGAGGGTTTGGATGCATTGGTATACGCCGGCGGCATCGTCTTCTTGCTGATTCGCCCGTTCGTCCTCCAGACGTTTTTTATCCCATCGGAGTCGATGGAGAAAACGCTGCTCATCGGTGACTTTATCGTCGCCAACAAATTTATTTACCGCGTCTCTGAGCCACAATCAGGCGACATCGTTGTGTTCCGCCCACCAGCTCGAGGGTTGCTCCCGGGCTCCGGCCAAACCGACTATATCAAGCGGTTGATCGGCACTCCTGGCCAAGTAATCGAAATTCGAAATGGCAAGCTTTTCCGAAATGGCGTGAAACAAAACGAGGTCTATACGGTCAACGGTGACGCCGAATACGACTTCAAGCTTGTCAACGACAAGGGCAACTTCATCCCACTGCTGATCAATCCGATGACCGGTTTGGTGAACTCAGAGATGACTTGCGAAGACTATCACGTCGAGCCCGATGACACCGAGCGACAACGCTATTTGATGTCGTTGCCGCCTGCAGCAATCCCCGCCGGAAGATTCTTGATGATGGGTGACAATCGAAACCGTTCGTTCGATGGTCGCGCTTGGGGACTTGTGGATCGCCGCAACCTGATTGGTCGCAGCGAATTCATCTTCATCCCGTTCCCGAGAGTCCGAATCACTCGTTAGAGCTCATCGGACAATCCGTAGTTTGCGACAATACAATCAAAGTCGCTTGATCCCACTTCAAGGTCCCTGTCGATATCGCCAGGGACCAAATTGTTTACGTTGGTGCTACTCTGCCCAAAGTTCGCCACTACGATATCGAAGTCCGTAGAACCGATCTCGTGGTCGCCATCCACATCCCCATTCACAAGTTGCACTGGTCCGGCCGAGTTTTCAGTACTCACGTCCAAAGTTCGAGCGCGTTGCAACCAAGTCGTCTTTTGCAGAAGCAACCGGAATGATCCTGCGGGCTGACTCGTTGGGACACTGAATTGACCGTTCGGACGGATGACCATTGAACCTGATTCGATCGGTGCTCCGCCACTCAGAGGGACGATCTTAATGTTCACGCTTTGACCTGCGATGGGCAACGTATCGCACTCTAGGTTCAAAGTTCCATCGATCGCGCGAACTCTGGCGATGTGCTGGATTGATCGGAGCTCCACTCGAAGAGCAGTGATGTTAAATGGACCAATCGTGCCAGATACTGTGCCCATGATCACATTGACGAAATTGACGGCATCGCCACCGGTGTAAACGCCACGATTACGAGTCCGACCTTGGAGCAATGGCCTCGCGATAGAGTTCGTGTATTCAAAATTCGAACGAAGGCTTCCCTGCACGCGGACGTTGTTGACCACGAGATTCACGGCAACCGGAGTGCCGTTGTAATCGACCGAAGTCTGAATCGGATATCCGCCGGTCTGGCTGAAAGTTTGATCAAACGTCCAGGTGGCCACTTGACCGCTGCTCGTTCCATTCGCGGTGACCAGAAGCGGCGGCAATGTTGGATTCAAATTTTGAACGTTCAGCACAAAGCTGAGCGAACCAGGGGTCTTTGAGTAAATCGCTTCGTCGCTGCCGGCGTTACCGGTGAACACGAGCGGGATGAAACCAGATGAAGCTCGGTAAGTGATCGCCATGTCCACTTGGGTGTCTGGCGCGGGCAAATTGTCGCCTATACCGAACGAGAAATCTGATGCCGCAATAAATTTGTCAATCTGCGCATGAGCGGCTCCAGGAAGACAGGCCAGCGTGACGGCAAAAGCCAACAATCCAAACTTCATTGCCATAGCATAAACCAATTTTCAAGAATCTGTATGCTCTCCCTGATTTCTATGGCATACTGATTCGGTCTTTGAACCGCCCAGCAATGGTGCGGGGCAGGGGAAGTCCGGTGAGATTCCGGCGCTGTGCCGCAGCGGTAATGTTGGGAAAACCCAGCGAGTCCGAATGCCTGCTCTCAAAGCAAATGAACGACTGGATTTTCGGTTCACGAGCATGAACTGGCATCAAGAGATCGCCTTTTTGGCGAACTTCCTTTGCCCTTTTTGCTCCCCCTGAATCCTATCGATTTGGAGCAAACTTGAAACAAGCAGGGCGCGGATTTACTTTGATCGAGCTACTGATGGTGATCGCCATCATTCTGGTACTCGCGGCGCTCCTCTTCCCTGTCTTTGCGAAAGCCAAATCGGCGGCGCTCAAAACTCAATGCACCTCACAGATTCGTCAGCTTGGAATCTCCTGGCATCTGTATGCGGATGACTACGACGATCAATCCGTTCCTTCCTACTACCCTTCGCCACTGACTGGGATGGAGATCGCCTGGGACTTTTCGGATGGCAACCAACCTGGCCTGCTGTTTCCCTACACAAAATCGGGCCTGATCGCTAAATGCCCTTCATTCATGGGTGAATCGTGGTCGAGACAGTACACCGGATACGCGCTGAACGCCTCGTATATTGGGGGCGACTTTTGGTCGGGGATCGATCCTGCGATCAGGTCGCAAATCTCTTCACCCAGCGAAACGGTCCTGTTCGCAGATGCTGGATTTGGGCAACCAGTTCGTGCAAACAATTATCTCCGGTCGCCTTCAGATTCCTTGTTCGTTGCTGGGAAAGTTCACTTTCGTCATAACGGGTTCGCAAATCTCGTCTGGGTTGACGGTCATGCGTCGAGCTGGTCCAAGCGTTTCAAAACTGCCGAATATGAGTCCGTTGTTGGATCCATTTCAGAAGGGGACGAACTCTATGACCTGGACTAGATTTTTGCCACTTCTGATGCTCGCGCCATCTTCGGCGCAAGGAGTCGATTGGTACGCGAGCACTGTTGTTAGCTATTCGAACCTAGGCGTGGGGATTTATGGCGATCCGACTGCAGCACTGGGGCAACCAACCCGGTGGGTGCGGGATACAGTTAACGGCGGAGCGAATCAGCAGGTTTTCCCCTCCCCAGGCTACGCACCTTGGAACGTAGGGCCAAACTCAGAGCCTCTTGTGGTGACGATAAAGCCTGGTGGGCAACTGACTTTGGCGTTCACCACTGCGATTCAAGACACCCCCGGGAATTGGTACGGATATGACTTTATCGTGTTTGGGAATTCCATCTTGGCGACAAATCAGACTGTCACCGCTAGTTCCAACTTCGATCAATTGTTGGTGTTATCGGGTCCGGACTTTCTCGAGCCGATGCAAGTCAGCGTCAGTCCGAATGGGCTGCAATGGTACAGCTATCCGGTGACGAATTCGACCGGCGCCGACAGCCTCTGGCCAACGCTCGCCTTCAATCCATCGGACGGGACACCGACCGATTTCACCAAACCCATACGTCCAACGTTATCGCGTTCGGCCTATTCCGGCCAGAGCCTGAACTCGCTTTGCGCGGCATATCTCGGAAGCGGTGGCGGCACGGCTTTCGATCTGCGGCCCTCTGGGTTTAGAAGCATCAAATACATTCGCATCACTGGTAACTCTGGCGAGGTAGACGCGATCGCGCGTGTATCTCGCGGAGTCACCCCCGTCCAAACCCAAATTTCAATTGACTAAATGAAAACTCTCTCACTATCTCTCCTTGTCGTCCTTGCCGCGACTAGCCATGCCATCAGCTTCGATGATCTTCAAGTTTGGGCAGGATCAGGATCAAACCGCGCGATGATCGTCATTGACTTTGCAGATGGCCAAACGACCAGCTCTTTCGCTTGGGGATATCGCTGGAATGGCACTGCGACGGGCGAAGATGCTTTGCGGGCAATTGTGAACATCGACCCGCTTCTCACTGCGAGTTATGACGACTTTGGATCTTTTGGATTTGCAGTCAACACCATAACTTATGGATCACGTACAGGCGCATACGATGTCAACTCCGGGCGATATTGGAGCTATTGGAATTCCCCAACGACGAATCTCAATTGGAGCTTCGCGAGTACAGGAATGTCGAGCCGACAACTGCTTGATGGCAATATTGACGGTTGGAGCTTTAGCGCGCCAAATTGGAACGCTTCAGCGCCTTCGAACCCTATTGCAGCAGTGCCAGAACCGATGACGTTGCTTGGTCTAGCAATAGGCCTTGCTACTCTTCGGAAGGCGCGTCGGCGATAAAAATCCCCGCATACTCTTCTGAATCCTCGACGATCTCTGCGTTTACAGGAGAGTCAAATATTCGAGTCCAAAACTCTTCGACCTCGGCTTCGTCTCGTAGGATCCGGTCGTAGCTTTCGGTGAAAAATGGCGGGAATCTCTCGCCAGATTTCTTGATGATCTCCTTTCCGGCTTTGGTCTTAGCGCGTTCGATGATCTCGCTCAGCTCGTAGTTCTCGCCTTTGGCTGAAGCCTCAACGGTGAAGATCATTTCCGTGACTTCCGGGAGCACGCAGCAGATGATCAGGTTCCAGCGCCGCCCGTTCGGACGCAAAAGTTGTCGTAGGAGAAGGTTGACTTCCGTCTCGTTCAGGGGTCGGCGGTGACGGAATGTCGCGTAATACTGCACGTCATCCGCGCGCCAATGGGGCAACTTCCCTCTCCAAATCTTGAAGTTCTGCCACCGACTCATTGAATCGCGGCTTCGCCTCTCTCGCCTGTACGAATTCGAATCACGTCCTGAACATCAGAGATGAAGATTTTCCCGTCACCGATTTCACCGGTTTGCGACGATTGGCAAATGGCCTCGATCGCAGCATCCACCAATTCGTCCGGAACCACAACTGTGATTCTAAGCTTCGGGATCAGATTCTGAGCATAAGTACTTCCACGATACAGGTCAGTCTGACCTTGCTGACGGCCGTACCCTTTTACCGTCTCAACGGTGAGCGCATACACTTGCGCGTCTTCCAGTGCTTGTTTGACGCTCTCGAGCGCGTTACTCCGCAGATAGGCTTCGATCTTCTTCATAATCGCTTTTGTTGAAGTTTACTAAGGTTCAATCATCTCTGCCGACCTCCTCGATCATTTGTCCATGTTCACAGCACTTAGATCAGAAAATTTGATTCGAATCGGCGCGCTGGTTTCGGTTTCTGGTGCGATCGCGGGAGTTGCCATGCCTCATGCCGGCTGGGTCTTGATTCCGAGCATCGCTGGATTAGTCCTGGTCGGGGTTGGTTTGGTTCGGTTCGAGAGAGAGAGGGTCCGAATCGCCGCTGAAGCTAGAGATGCGCAAAGCCAAAAGAACCTGCTCGAAGAATTGGTGATGGGGCAGGACGCAGCGTTGTTCGTTTGTGAACCGGACGCCTCGGTGCGGTTTGCCAACAAGCGCGCAAGAGACACTTTCCGCTTCGATAATCCGGTTGGCTCACCGATTTTGAAGGTCACCTTATCCCACGAGATATCGGAACTCATTTCGCGGGCGATCGGGCAACAGGAGCCGATTTTGGAAGAGATTGGGATTCGAACTGACGAGGACAGAATCTTCCTGGTAAAAGCTTGGCACCGCCCTGAGAATACGCAGGAAATCTTTCTCTCGCTGATCGACATGACGCAAATCAAGCGGCTTGAACGCGTCCGCTCGGATTTTGTCGCCAATGTCTCACACGAATTGCGGACGCCGCTCACTAACATACGCGCGATGAACGAGATTCTTGCTGAATCAGAGCCCGAAGAGCGAGAACTGTTCCAGCGTTACCTCGGCTCCAGTATCCGCGAAGTCGATCGGCTCACTCGAATCGTGGAAGACCTGCTGACCTTGAGCCTTGCCGAGCGTGGCAAATTGACTTCGGAGATTTGTGATCTGACCGCTATTGTCGAAGCAACAGTCGCTCAATTAGAGCCCAAAGCGAAATCAAAGGGGCTCACAATCAGCAAGTCGATCCAGCCTGCCATCGAAGTCAACGGTAATCCAAGCCAGCTCGCGCAAATCGTTTTCAACCTTGTCGACAACGCAATCAATTACACGAAAGAAGGATCGATTCGGATTGAGCTGAACACGGAAAGTAACTTAGCAAAGCTCTCGATCCAGGATTCCGGAATCGGGATTCCAAGCGAAGATCAACCCCGGGTGTTCGAGCGCTTCTACCGAGTGGACAAAAGCCGTTCGAAAGAAACCGGCGGAACGGGCCTAGGCTTAAGCATCGTCAAGCACTTGGTCGAAACACACGGTGGGCAGATTGAACTCCAAAGTGCGCTCAACCAAGGCAGCACTTTCACCATTTGGTTAAACCTTAGCGAACCCGAGTCGTAAGAACTGAAGGGTCAAACACGCGTGTGGCGTAGGCGGATTGGTTACCTGATTTGTCGACGGCGGCGACTCCAATCGCTCGCAATGAGCCGCTCGCAGACTTGATATTCACTACTGTGCTCAGTGTCGAACTTGGAACTACCGAATGACTCCAAGTAGTGCCGACAAGGGTACTGATCAAGTACCACCTAGCCGCATCGCTACCGCCCGGCAAACTCCATGTGAAGAGGTGCTGAGAACTGGACTTACTGTAGCTCAGAATCGGACGAGCCGGTGCTGCGTTGTCGAGCCAAGCGGAAGCCGGGATCAAAGCGTCCGTTGAATATAAACCGTTCGCCAGGAGGGTCTTCAGACTCTGTGTATCGTCACGAATCACTTTCGCGCTGTAGTGCACGTTTCCGGTCGCTCCCGGCGTGTTCCGAGTCACGGAAATCTGGTCGATGATCTCCTGCGCGGGCCATGTGTTGCCAATCAGCTGACTGGTGTAGTTCGATGCCCAAACATGCCGCCCTTGCGTATTTTGCGACACCCACCAGTTCAACAACGAGCCATAAGGCTGACCCGTCGATGAAATTTTCCAATAAAGCTGCGGCGCGAGAAAGTCCACCCAACCGTTGTTTAGCCAAAGTTTGCTGTCTGCATAAAGCTCCGCATAGGAGTTCAGCCCGGTAACCCCTGCCGGATTCCCCGGTTGCCAAATTCCAAACGGCCCGATCCCGAACAGGCATTGAGGTTTGGCGGCCTTGATGCTTGTGTAGATGTCGTAGACGAAGTCGTTGACGTTCTTTCGCCGCCAGTTCGACAGAGTCAGACCTCCGCCATACAGCGCGAAGCTGGAAGTATCTGGAAAGGCGTAAAGTCCGTTCGGATAGGGATAGAAGTAGTCGTCAAACACCAAACCGTCGATGTCGTAACGATTGACGATGTCCATGATGACCGCTTTACTGTGCGCGGCAGATGCAGGCTCGCCTGGATCAAGCCAGTACTGATCGGCACCGGAAGAGTTCTCGTAAAGCTTGACAACGCTCGGCCGAGAGCGATACGAATGAAGCGGATGGACGTACGCCGTCGATGAAGTCGTGGCCGTATCCACCCATCCTGTGCCTGGTGGCGGCGAAAAACTCGGCACGTTCACGATCATGCGATATGGGTTGACCCAAGCATAGAGTTGCATGCCGCGCTGCCGCGCCGCGACGATCCATTCCGCAAGTGGATCGTAAGTTCCGGTCGGAGCCAGCCCCTGCCGCCCGGTCAGATAGTACGACCATGGTTCTAGCGTGGACGGGTACATCGCATCGCCAGCCGACCGAACCTGCAGGAAGACGCAATTCATGTTGGCGGCAGCCATGCCATCCAAAATTGCGTTCATCTGCGTTCGTTGGGAAGCGATCGAAGTCGTGGTAGTTCCGCGAGTCGTCGGCCAATCAATGCCGTAAACCGATGCGACCCAAGCAGCCCGCATCTCACGCTGGACCGAGGGGATCGAAATTTGAGGGTTGTTGATCATGGCCAAGTTCTGGGCCATGACGCTGCCCGCGCACATGAGCGTGCCGGCTACCATCAACTCTCTCATTTTCATTCCCCCCATGATACGATAGTTTCCCCTCCGATTACGGTGCAATCGGCTTCAAACTCGAACAGTTTCCAGACCGATCTACCGCAAAAACCGCAATATCGCTGGACTTCACGCCGGTTGGAACTGCACGCACTGCCTTCTCCGCCGCGAACACGTCTACGACCTTCCAAGTTCCTCCAGTGCGAACGGCGATGCCGTAGTAGCGATCGTCAGGAGCGTGTTCGCCGAACAGGATTCCGGTCGGTTTGATGGTGAAACTTGGTGCCGACGGGCGCATCTGATCGTTCCAGGGAGATGCGGGAACAAGTGCATGTTCCTTATATGCCCCGGACTTCAGAGCGGCATTGATGTTCTTGTAGTTGTTGGTGAACGACTTCATGCTGAAGTGGATCGCTCCGGTGGCGGTGCTCTTGCTGATCAAGCCAAGTTGACGGACGACCTGGTCCACTTCCCAAGCCTCGCCGACGCGTCCGGTGTACAAACCAGGCCAAAGATGGCGCTGCTGCTTGTTGTTATCCTCCCAGAATTTGAGCAACACCGGGAAGCTCTGCGCGGTTTGTTCGATCGGCCAGTAGAGTTGAGGAGCGTAGTAGTCGCACCAACCGTTCTGCCACCACTTCAGAGCGTCTGCCGAAAGATCTTCATACTGATCTACCCCGGCCGTGATTCCCTTTGGTACGCCGGGTCGAGCGATTCCAAACGGCGAGATTCCGAACTTCACCCAAGGCTTTTTCGCCTTGATGCCCTTGTAGACCCGCTCGATAAAGTCGTCAACGTTCTTTCGGCGCCAATCGCTCTTGCCTAGCGTTCCGCCGCGCTTTTGATACGCCTGATAAGTTGCATCATCCGGGAACGGGACCACCTTTCCAGATTCGCGCACAGGATACGGATAGAAATAGTCGTCGATGTGCATCCCGTCGATGTCGTACCGCGAGAGCACATCCATGAACACATCGTAGCTGCGATTCTGGATCGTCCGAGAACCTGGATCCATCCACAGATAGCCGCCGTAGCTGTAAACCGCTTCAGGGTGAGTCTTGGAGATATGGTTTGCGGCCATGTCGGCCTTCTGAACCGGGTGCTTGGCGCGATAGGGATTGAACCAAACATGCACTTCGATCCCCCGTGAGTGAGCTTCTTTCACGACGAATTGAAGAGGGTCGTAGCTAGGGCCCTTCCCGCTTGTACCGCTCAGGTAATAGCTCCAAGGCTCGATCTTGCTGCGATAAAACGAATCTGCCGATGGCCGAATTTGGAAGATCACCGCGTTCATGTTGAGATCTTCCAAAGTGTCCAGAATCTTGATCATCTCGGACCGTTGGGTGTCTTCCGAAAGCCCGGGCTTACTTGGCCAGTCGATGTTGTCCACGGTGGCGACCCATGCAGCGCGGAACTCGCGAGGTGGTTGAAAATCCAAGGGCGCACCCAAGACGCTCATAGCGAGGAGACTCAGCATAAGATTTAGGACGCTCGAAATCGCGCGATCATCTCTGCCAAAATCTGAAATCGTGGACGCGGAATTCTCACTTCTTCATCTGGCGGTGCTCGGGCACGGGCTAAAACTCCCCAACGGCATGGTCATTGACGAAGTGGAGATTCAGGCTGACCGTCTCGCCATCGTGGATCAGAAACCGAAATTCGAGACTCCCGCGACCACCATCGTCCGGATCAGTCCGGAGTCGCTGCAGACGTTCATCGCGTCGCAACTCCCAGCGATGGTTCGCGACCCACAAGTGCGGTTTCATGACGGCAAGATTCTGGTCAGCGCTTCGGTCAAAGTTCTCGTTGAAATTTCTGCCACAGCCACGCTCAGCCTGGTGATTCAGGATCAAAAGAAGTTGCTGGTTGAACTGATCGATGTCGATAAGCCCGGCCCTGTGCGAGGCATTCTAGAAAATCAATTGGATGCCGTTAATCCGGTGTTTGATGCCAAAGACTTGCCCCTTGATTTGAAGCTGGAACGCGTTGCGATAGGCAAGAATATCGAGATATTCGCGACCGCCACCGCATAGCGTTTGAGGTATCTTTACCATTCCGCTGGGCGAGTGGCGAAATTGGTATACGCGCCAGATTTAGGTTCTGGTACTGCGAGGTGTGTGGGTTCGAGTCCCACCTTGCCCACCACTTTTTTCTTGGTTCTCCGCTAGTGCGAATGCCATATTCGCGATGGGCAAGGTTTCTAATCGGCCCCTATGCTCGCCGATTTTCTGATAGCTTCTTTCGTCGCCGTAGTGCGATGCCCACCAACCCAACTCCGAGAACGATCAGTTCAGATGGCTCCGGCACTGGAGTAAGGAGCAGGTTCGATTTGAGATTATTGCCGTAGATTCCGTATGCGATGATTTCTCTTCGATTGTTGATTCCCATCATTGTGAGAATTCCACCACCTGTATTAGTGATCGAAGATGTGATATCTAGCAGACCGGTTGACTGTGACCAGAAGTATTGGCGTACAACTCCATTTCTCGTTACGGAAACCACGACATCACCATTATCATTGATGAAGCTCTTCTCGGAAAGGACATGCGGAATGGTCGGTCGATCCCCTATGAAGATTTTGTGAAGGAGTTGTCCCGACGTGTTCCAAATGGCGAGGTGTTTGCCAGCAGAATCATTCAATGTCCCACTGATGAGCCCGCTGGAATTGATGCTGCTGGCAGAGCCATACGTGTTCGGCTGTGCCAGTGAAACATAGCTTCCATCCGGCCTCCACATAATCGGATTTAGGTTTACACAACCTACGATGTTGCCAGAATCATCAATGTCTCTGGCGATATTATCGCCGTCCCAATAGCCTGGGTTTAGCGTACCGCCGCTGGTAGGAGAGAACGCCATCGCCATACCGGAGGGAACTGAACTATCCGGCCCTCCATATTGTGCCCAACCCACGGCGACATGCGAACTGTTCATGTTGAATGTGTCCAATTGATACCAAGCTGGTTCAGTCGAGACTAAGCTAGTTGCACCAACTCCTGGTGTCCAGTATCCAATGGGAGTGCCATTCACTGTATCCAGCGGTGAACCGTTAATTACGACCTCACCCGCTTCGCTGATGCCGCCGACCCTGGCATATCGGTAGCCAATACTATTAGCTGTTGCAGATTCAACCTGGCCGTTCACGTTTACACGGTGAACACTATTGACCGTATAGTTGAGATTACTACTGTGAACAGCCATTTGCCCCGCGTTGTTTATACCGGTCACAGTGATGTTCGTTTGCCCTGGCAGAGTCACCTCACGCATTGACCAAGTCAATGCATATGAGCAACTTGATGCAAGAACAATCCCAATGGGCAATATTCGTTTAATCATCATTACCATCACTTGGTCTGGTGTCACTAAAGAGAGCTTGAATCATCATCGGATGAATTACTCCGCCGCCATTTCGGGTTAGGCTACGGTGATATATTGGGTTTTCGTTGAGATTAAACCGCTCAAGATATACAAACCTGCCAGTCACGCCCCATGTACTGGTATATCCAAAGACTGTCCATGC
Organism: Armatimonadota bacterium; assembly: GCA_017303935.1. Lineage (NCBI taxonomy): Bacteria > Bacillati > Armatimonadota > Armatimonadota bacterium. Next base: position 61,796 of record JAFLBD010000003.1, read on the forward strand.
AGAGTTGTGAGCCTCCATTAGAGTACGCAAGTCATAGTGCCATTTGTATCGTTGCCAGTCGTCGACGTCCAGCGTAGTAGGATTTGTGGGTACAGGGTCCGGTTCTGCGTACGGGTCTCCGTCCCGCTTGATGACCCCGAATTCCGTGGCGATAATTGCTGGGTTATCGTATGCACCGACCCAATCAAACATATAAGGCATCGCCTTCGTCCTCGTGCTGGAGTTCTCGCTTTCCAGGATATTGTCCCGGTAGAAGAATGAAGTATGGGGCGCAACAAAATTGTCACCGTAATCCCGCTTTTTTAAATACTCTGGGGCGATTCCGGCTATCGGTTCTTTGTGCGTGTATTTGAATGGCAAATACGGATGATAGGCATAAATCAGTCTTCGGCTGTAACTTTCTGGACACCCAATCGCCGTCATTTCACTGGGGCTGTATGGTGTAAATTGGTACGTCGGCGTTCCCTGTACATTCGGAAACTTTTCAGTCAGACCAAAGCTATCAACAAGATTCGTAAGAGTCGACACAATAATACGGCTACCTTCCGGGTCAACTTCGGTGTATATGGCCTTTATTGCCTGAGCTTGTATAGCTTTCCAATTGGCCAACTGATCAAACATCCACTGCTTGTGAATCGCAAGACTAGGAGGCGAATTAGTTGCTCCTTCCGAATATCGGGGGCCATATTGATTTTCACTGATTTGCCCCCAAAAATTCACCATCGGTTCATTCAAGGCTTCAAAGTGAATGCCCTGAAACACATTTCCTCCGCAGAGCGGATTTTCAAGAACGTCTAGATGAATTCTAAGTTCCGCCAAGAATGAGGACCAAAACTTCGGTAGCGGATGATTTTGAGTGATCGGAATTGGCAAGGGGCCATCGGTGCAAAAATTTTCTAAGAAAGTCCCCGATGGTGGCTTCGTGGTTCCAGCACCGCCTTTCCACTCATAATCGTAGTGCGCTTGAGACACTAGCCAAGGATGGCAATCCAAAATGACATCTAGTCCTTGGGCTTGTGCCGCAATGATGTCGGCGGCAAGAGCCTCGAAATTCTCTTGGGCATTGATATGATATCCAACTGGCCAATTACCGGGGCTAAAGGATGGATTGGAAGCCTCTCTCTTAAATATGAAACTTGGCTCGACTTTGCCCGTTTGGTCATGGACTCCGAAAGCCACTGGTGAAATCGGAATCCGAACATGCTCAAAACCAGCAAGACGAAGCTTGACAAAGTCTGCCTCTATGAGTAAGTCATCTAGTCGGCGCTCGTCGTAGCATGGTCGCCCCAGCATGTATGCCCAATCTGCCTGATACACGCCGTCAAGATTTACGCCATAGCGTAAATACTTGGGAATGGGATCAGTGCAACTTAGCTCATTCAACTCAGTTTCACCCGGTGGGTCGCCCGGAGGATTACCTTGCCCATACGAAACAGACGCCAACGAACTGAAGAACATGGCTGATGCCAAAAGTGAGAGTGACTTGAACGAATTCATTACATTGCCTCTGATCTCAGTATAAAACGATTCTCTCAGAAACACAACAAGAATCGTGCCGATTCTCGCCAAATGAGAAATTACGTGCGAGCCAGAGCGGGGGTTAGCGTTCTAGCGGGCAGAACAACTGAAGCGTGCCGATTTTCTGGTAACCGAGCCGTGGATACAGCTTGGCGCCGGTGGTGTTTGCCAACAAGATGCTGGAGCGTTCTCCCGCTTCTTGCGCGTCAAAGAGCAATTGGCACATGAGATCGGTGGCGTAACCCTTGCGCCGTTCTTCGCCGACCACGTAGAGGTCCGAAACCCAATGATCTGGCCCAACAGGAACCTTCATCACGGAGGCGACCTCCCGGAAATGGTGCCAAATTCGATATCGGGTTCCGATGGGCGGCCTGGGTTCCAAATGCTTTGGAAACTGCGGTCCTTCCCATTCCACTTGGTCGCCGGTCAGCCTTTCGACCTCGGAAGAATAGCGCAGCGGTGGAATCGACTCTAGGTCATGAACGAAAAACAGTTCGTGGAGCATCGCGCGGTACCCCGATTGTTTGAATCTTCGACGTATGTCCTCAAAATCCTCATCGTTGGAATGGACATAAGAGAGGAAGTGGAAGGCGGGGTGAGAAGCTCGGACTCGTTCAATCGCTTCTTCGGGGGAGATTCCCCACGCCACGATCTCAGTCTTACGGACGGTCCTTCGCACGGGATCATCGCGCATGACGATCATATTAGGTTCTGCGAACGCGGCGAACGGATACGTGCGGCTTTTAGCGAAGCAAAAACCTTCGGTAAACACGTTGATCGCGACCTCCAGACTAATAATGTTCTGTTCCACTCTGACCTACCTTGAATTACGGCGAGGATTTCGGGAATTGATAGACGGACTCTTGCTCAAATATTAACAACTTTTGGAGCAATACTGTCGATTTTGCGTGGAAATTGCAAAGAATTGGCTGCCCGAGATGGATTCGAACCACCATTACCTGGGCCAGAACCAGGCGTCCTGCCCTTAGACGATCGGGCAACGCAGGAACATCCAGTGTACCCGAACCCAATTTTTGCCAGCCCCACCTGTTTGCAAGGTAAAATAGAACCTAGTTCCTGGTGCAGTTTGTGCCAGTTTCTGGGCTCCGCACCTTATCGCGCCGCCGATGCCGCCCTATCGCACGGGACCAGAAAATCGAACACACCAATTTGGAGAAGTAACCCACTCGTATGAGTACAAAACGTGTTTATCTTTTCCGTGAGGGCAACGCTTCGATGCGTGACCTAATGGGTGGCAAGGGCGCGAATCTTGCCGAAATGACCAATATTGGTCTTCCCGTCCCTCCCGGATTCACTGTCACTACTGAAGTCTGTTCTGAATACTATGCCAACGGCAAAAAGCTCCCCGCCGAGCTGATGGCCGAAGTCAAAGCCGCCGTTGCCGAAGTCGAAAAGGACCTGGGTAAGAAGTTCGGCGATCCTGTCAATCCGCTTTTGATGTCCGTTCGCTCTGGCGCTAAGTTCAGTATGCCAGGCATGATGGACACAATTTTGAACCTTGGATTGAACTCCGATACTCTCAAGGGCATCATCGCCATCTCTGGTGACGAACGATTTGCTTACGACGCCAATCGCCGATTTATCATGATGTTCAGCGACGTCGTTCTCGATGTCGACAAGCACTTCTTCGAAGAGATCTTTGACGCTAAGAAGAAGGCTCTCGGCGTTAAGCTCGATACCGAAGTTCCGGCAAGCGCGCTGAAAGAAGTTTGCGCAGAGTTTCTCGCTCTGGTCTTGCAGAAGACTGGCGAAGGCTTCCCTTCCGATCCTTGGAAGCAGCTGGAACTCGCGATCGAGGCCGTATTCCGATCTTGGAACAACGACCGAGCGATCGTTTATCGCCGAACCGAGAAGATTCCTGACGAAATCGGAACCGCGGTCAACATCCAGTCCATGGTGTTTGGCAACCTCGGCGACGATTGCGGCACCGGCGTAGCCTTTAGCCGCGACCCTTCAACGGGCGAACACTTGCTCTACGGCGAGTATTTGATGAACGCCCAGGGCGAAGACGTGGTGGCCGGTATTCGAACTCCGGTACCGATCAGCGAGCTCGAGAAGCAGAACAAGCCACTTTACGATGAGTTTGTCTCGATCACCAACAAGCTCGAAGCGCACTACAAGGACATGCAGGACCTTGAATTCACGATTGAAAAGGGTCGTTTGTTCATGTTGCAATGCCGAAGTGGAAAGCGAACTGGTCCTGCTGGCGTGAAGATCGCGGTGGACATGGTCCACGAAGGGCTGATCACGAAGGAAGAAGCCGTCAACCGAATCACTGGGTCACACCTTGACCAGCTTTTGCACCCGCGCATCGACGATGTTTATGTGAGCGACCGAGGCATTCGCCCGATCGCCAAGGGTCTAGCTGCCTCACCAGGCGCAGCTGTCGGAAAGATCGTTTTCGACGCTGACACCGCCGAAGTCATGGCCCAGAAGGGTGAAAAGGTTCTCCTCGTTCGTGAAGAGACGAACCCGGACGACGTGCACGGCATGCTGGCTGCACAAGGCATTCTCACCGCCCGCGGCGGTAAAACTTCGCACGCTGCTGTTGTCGCTCGAGGATTCGGAATTCCTTGCGTCGCTGGTTGCGAAGCGCTCCATGTGAATGTCAAGGACCGCATTCTCTCGGTCGATCACCAAGAGTTCAAGGAAGGCGACATCATTTCGATCAACGGTTCGACCGGCGAAGTGTTCCCTCAAGAGCTGCCATTGATCGCGGCAGAAGTCAGCGGATTCTTTGGCGAGCTCATGAGCTGGTGCGACGAATTCCGCCGACTCAAGGTGCGAACCAATGCCGACAATCCTCGCGATGCCCGGCAAGCCATCGAATTCGGTGCGGAAGGCATCGGCCTCTGCCGAACGGAGCACATGTTCTTTGAGGCTGATCGACTGCCGATCGTCCGGGACATGATTCTCAGCAAGAGCGAAGTCCAGCGAGAAGCCGCTTTGCAAAAGCTGCTCGTAGTCCAGCAAACGGACTTCGAAGGCATCTTCGAAGCAATGGACGGCAAGCCAGTCACCATCCGGTTGATCGATCCTCCTTTGCACGAGTTCTTGCCATCGTTCGACGAACTCCTAAAGGAAGTGACTGAGCTCCAAATCGCGGTCAATATGACCGGCGGAGAATCGCTCAAATCTGTTCTTGCGGAGAAGGAGACGATGCTAAAGGCCGTCGAATCCATGCGCGAGTTCAACCCAATGATGGGATTGCGCGGTGTTCGACTCTCGATCATCTTCCCTGGAATCGTCGCGATGCAAACTCGGGCGATCTTGCAGGCCGCCGCCAAGCTGACGAAGCGTGGCGTGAAGGTCTATCCAGAGATCATGATTCCGCTGGTTGGACACGTCAACGAGCTTCGAGTGGTTCAGCGCCAACTTGAGAGCGTGGCTGCGGACGTGGTTGCCGAGGCCGGAACTGACATTCCGTACACCTTTGGCACCATGATCGAGATTCCACGCGCAGCTTTGACTGCCGGAGAAATCGCAGAGTACGCTCAGTTCTTTAGCTTCGGTACCAACGACCTCACGCAGATGACTTTCGGTTATAGCCGAGACGATGCTGAGGGCAAGTTCTTGCAGCGCTACGTCGAGCAAAAGGTTCTGCCGTTCAACGTGTTTGAATCAATTGATCAGACCGGCGTGGGTCGTCTCATGAAGATGGCGGTCGAAGAAGGCCGAGCTAAGCGAGATGGTCTCAAGTGCGGTATCTGCGGAGAGCACGGCGGCGATCCAGATTCGGTGATCTTCTGTCACCAGATCGGGCTCGATTACGTATCCTGCTCGCCATTCCGAGTGCCAATCGCCAAATTGGCGGCAGCACAAGCTTCGATTCGTGAGCGAATGAAAGTCGGCGTGCTCGACAAGTAAATTCTAACGAGTCGAACCCAATGGCCGGTATGTCCACACAGCAAGGCGTACCGGCCTTTTTGTGCTAAAACTTGGTGATGGAAGGACCATCTCGGCGGCAGATTTTGGCGGGAGCCGCTGGGCTTTCTGCGCTTGGATTGGTAGGATCAGCCGCCGCCGCCCGAATAAGAACCATGAAGCCAAAGGCACTTAAGAAAGGCGATTTGATCGGGCTGTTTGCTCCTGCGGGCAACATTGAATCCGAGGATGAACTGCAGAAAGCGGTCTCCAAAATCGAATCACTGGGATTTCGAGTCAAGGTTGGGTCAAACGTAATGCGGCAGAAGGGCTACCTTGCAGGGACCGATCAAGAACGAGCCGACGACGTGAATGCCATGTTTGCCGATCCTGAAGTGGACGGGATGATCGCTGTTCGAGGTGGCTATGGCGTGACCAGGATGTTGCACCTTCTCAATTACGATTTGGTCAAGCGAAACCCTAAATTCGTTTGCGGATACAGTGATCTCACGGCCCTGCTGAATGGATTATTTCGCAAGACTGGATTAGTGACATTTCATGGCCCGGTTGGAACGTCCTCTTGGACCGATTTTGATATAGAGAACTTTATGAAAGTCGCGACTGGGTTTGATGGCGAGTGGCTGATGCCGACTTCGGATGCGGTGCCGTTTCCCAGGGCGCAAACCTTCGTGCCAGGAACTTCGACCGGGCGATTGATCGGCGGAAATCTCTCCCTCATCGCGAGCATGGTCGGGACACCCTACTTCCCTCCCGCCGAAGACTCGATTCTGTTTATCGAAGATTTGGACGAAGACGTTTACCGGCTCGACCGAATGCTGACTCAGATCTGGTCGTCTGGCGCGTTCAGCAAACTAAAGGGATTCGTTATTGGATCGCTCAAGCTGCCGAACCAAAAAGAAGGTGAACCCGCTCGAACGGATGACGAGATGATCGCAATGCTCGCAGAGCGGTGCAAGTTGTTTGGAGTACCTGCATTTTCTGGCGCATCGGTGGGGCACATCAGCAAGAAACTCACCTTGCCGATAGGTTGCCGGGCGCGGATTGATGCGGAGGCTCGTACGATCACACTTCTAGAGTCTCCAGTGATTCCCTAGCTGAATTTCGCCTTTGTTTGCGCATTGCATCCCTTGATTATCCAGTGCAGAAAGATCAAGAGTCCGTGCGGGCCTGCCAAGACATTCACTGCTGTGAGTGTCGTTACCCGATTAAAGTTCTTCCGCGATAGAATCAACTTTCTTGTCCAAAGGAGCAATGCTGAATGAAAGAATTGAGTCGCGGTGACGCAAATCAGTACCGACTTCATCAAGGCAAGTCCAAGGATGTTCTTATCCGAATTGAGATAGTTAGACTCAAAACTTGGCATCTCTTGAATCAGGAACATCAGCACCGATGATCCTATGATCAAGGAGAGCGCTGCTCCGGCCAAGTGACTGCGCTCAGAGATTTTTAGGAAACTATCTTCTGGCGACGACTGTTGCATGAGACACCGTAGAAGAGGATACACAATGATCAAGCTCAAATCGATTGTGCCGTTAAGTTTGGCCCTGGGATTCACGCTGTTGGCATGCTCTCCAGTAAACGCTGGCAAACCACCTGCCGCGCCTCCAAGCAAGAACAAAGTGCCGTCCACAGCCTGCACGCTTGTCTTTGGCGCGGGATGCTTCTGGTGCGTAGAGACGATGTTCGAGGAACTCAAGGGCGTTTACGATGTCGAAAGCGGATATGCCGGCGGAACATCAAAGGGAGTTACCTACGAGGATGTCTGCACTGGCACGACCGGGCACGCCGAAACAATCAAGGTGAGTTTTGATCCCAAAGTGATCACGCGCGAAGATTTGCTAAGGATCTTCTTCACGGTCCACGATCCGACAACCTTGAACCGACAAGGAGCCGATACAGGTACTCAGTATCGTTCTGTGATTTTCTATTCCACGCCGGAAGAGAAAGCTGTGTCTGAGAAGATCAAGGCAGAAATCTCCAAGTCAAAAATCTGGAAGAACCCGATCGTGACGACGATTGAGCCGCTCAAAAACTACACTGTTGCTGAGGCTTACCATCAGGACTACTACGCCCGATATGAGGCAGCGAGCGATGCTGAAAAGGCGAAGTTCAATCTTGGCTATTGCAACGCTGTGGTTGAACCTAAGGTACTCAAGTTCCGAGAGAAGTACCGCCATCTGCTCAAGAACCCTTGATCGTTAACCGGTCGAAGGTTTCTTGCAGTGCATCCGCTAATCTGATGGGATCGAGTTCGCTGACATAGACAGGCGCAGGTTGGGCATAAACCGATCGCACATCGACAGTTGGAAGTGCGATCGGGATGCTCGCTTGTAGCAGCACTGCACGATCCGTCAACCTCAGCGCACATCCGCAGATCTTGATTCCAAGCTGGGCGTGCACGATGTCATTGCCAGAGATCACTGAGAAGCAGTCTGTGCTCTTCGATACGGACCTTGACTGGTGTTCTTCGCCCAAAACCGCAGGTAGCCCGCAGAGATTCATCGCTTCGATCATAGGTGCGGTGATGGCGCGATAAACCAGTTTGACCGCTCGAGGATTCGCACCCGGAATCTCCGAAAGAGGAATCGCCATCCCGACCGTGACATCGTGACCGTGGAGTACCGCCTTCCCTCCCGTGATTCGCTTCGCCCAAGGGACTTGACATGATTCCACCAAGGCAGTTGTAGCATTTTGAAATCGGCCGAGTGTGACCCAAGGCCGATCCCACTGATAGACCCGCACAGTGGATCGACCGTGGTCAGCATGGTGAAGAAGCATGGCGTCGCGAGCCATGTTCGTCAGCCCGTTCAATTTGCCCTCAAAAATGCTAGTCAAGTCGTCCTCACCTTGAATTTTGACTCACTTTCGAACGGGCTGTGATAACATGGTAAGCGAGAGTAAAACCATGAATCAAAAGTCCATTATTGTAACTTCACTGGTTGTGGCGGCAGCGCATTCCTTCGCCGCACAAAATGTGGTCGTCTATGCTACCGTCGGACAGACCTGCCCAGGTTCAGGAACATCTACCGTTGCCTCTTTGAATTCGGCGTTCTGCGGTGCGAATAGCAAGGTTGGTTTCACCGGTAACCTCAGCCCTTCTGACAACTTCATTTTCTTTGACAACTCGATCATTTGGAAGAACTCAAGCTCAACATTTGGTGTTCTGTCCGGTGCAGAGTCCACGATGGGCGTGAGCGATTCTGGAAAGTTCATCTACAGCCCGTCCGTGGATGGTAACGATGCTGTGGTCGGCAACCTCGGTTCCATTCTCAAGAAGACTGACCCAATCCCTGACCAACCCACAATTTTCAGTTCCTTCAATAGCCGCCCGCAGATGAGTGCGAATGGCACCGCATACTGGGTCGGAGGATACGCAAACACGGCGACCGGTTCAACCGTAGGCAGAATTTTGATGAAGCAATCGCCTAGTGGGACCGTGACCTCCATTTTCAAGTCGTTTGACACGGTACTTGGCATCTCGCTGAACTCGATCGGAATTGGATTTGAGTTTGGAATTTCGGACAACGGCAACAACTACATTACGGTTCTTAAGGACGGTGGCGCCGAAACAGTCAATGATAACTTGGTGATCAACCAGACCACGGCGATCAATGAAGCAACCGCACTTGGTGGCGGCGAGCTATTCACCTCCGGCGCCGGCCCATGGAGATTCCCAAGTATCAACGATTCTGGACGATGGGCAACGTTCACAGGCACCAACCTCAGCAGCCGTGTGATCTATACGGACAGCGGAATCAAGTTGCGCACACTGCAGGTTCTGGACGGTGTGACTTTGACAAACAGCGATCGCGGTCTGGACATCAACAATGCTGGAATCATCTGCCACCTTTGGAACGCAGTTTCCACTTCGGCGCTTTTCATCGGAAGCATTGATCATTTGGATGCATCGCGTCTCATCGCCAAATCGGGCGATCAGATCGACACCAATGGCGACTTTATTGCTGATGCCACTTTGACCTCAATTGAAGGCTCGTCAACCATCGGCCCTTCGATCACTATTGACGGCACAAACAGTGTCTACGCCAGGATCAAATATGTCGATAACGTCACTTCGACTGCGCGAGAAAGCGTTGTTCGATTTACGACCAAGCTTGGTGACGTGGATCGTGACGGCGAAGTGGGCTCGAACGACTTCGACACCGTTGTTGCCGCTTTCGGTACAACTCCGACAGAAACTGGCTGGCAATCTCATGCCGACCAAGATTTCGACGGAGAAATCGGCGCCGGAGACTTTGATATCGTCGTTGCCAATTTCGGCAACTAACATTTCGGTACATAAACAGAAATGCCCTCCTCTATTCTCTGAGGAGGGCATTTTGTTGAATCAACCAACGGGCTGAAGCGATTTCTTTTCTGCAGGGCGCCAGCGGACATCGAGAACCTTGACCGCTTGTGCTTCGTCCAACCGTCCAACGATCTGCGAGCTTGGCGCATTTTTCAGTAGCTCGGCGTCGGTCTCAGCTTCATGGCAGATTTGGATCATGGTGTCGCAGAAATGATCAAGGGTTTGCTTGCTCTCAGTTTCTGTTGGCTCGATCATGATCGCCTCTGGCACGATCAGCGGGAAGTAATTCGTCGGCGGATGGATTCCGTAGTCGATCAACCGCTTGCTGATATCCAGCGCTCGGACGCCATTTGCTTTGTATCGGGATGCAGTGAGAATGCACTCGTGCATGCAATAGCGATCGTGCGCGGGTGGCAAAACATTTCGTAATCGCGCCTGAACATAGTTGGCGTTCAATACTGCGAATCGGCTGATCCGGTTTAGATTTTCCTTGCCATACGCCAGCAGGTAGGTGAGCGCCCGGACTTCCATCAGGAACTGTCCGAAGAACGCGCTGACCCTGCCGATGGATTGCGGTCGATCGCGCAGCAGTTCGACCTTGCCACTCGAATTCCGGCGCACGACAGGCTTCGGAAGGAACGGCTCTAAGTGGTTCTGCAGCCCAATCGCGCCGCATCCTGGCCCACCACCGCCATGCGGAGTGCTGAAAGTTTTGTGCAGGTTCAAGTGCATACAGTCGAAGCCGTGATCGCCTGGCCGGGTCGTGCCGACCATCGCGTTCATGTTCGCACCATCGCAGAAGACTTGCGCGCCGACGGAGTGAACCAGTTCACAGACTTCGGCAATATTGGTTTCGAATAGCCCAAGAGTCGAAGGATTGGTGACCATGAACGCCGCGACCTCAGTGCTGAGGACTGCCTTGAGGGCCTCAATATCCGTCAAACCATCGGCAGTTGTCGGAACTGACTTGACTGAATAGCCACAAGCTGAAGCGCTGGCTGGGTTTGTACCATGCGCAGAGTCTGGAACGAGCACTACTTTTCTGGTTTCGCCTTCCCCGCGCGACTCGTGGTAAGCCTTGATCAGCATTAGGCAGGTTAGCTCACCGTGGGCTCCAGCAAGAGGTTGCAAGGTGATTTCATCAAACCCAGTGAGCTCAATTAGAATCTCTTGAACTTGAGCAAGGACTTCGAGCGCGCCTGGAACAGTCGATTCTGGTTGCAGCGGATGGATGTGAGTGAATCCTGGACTAGATGCCGTTCGCTCGTTGATCTTTGGGTTGTACTTCATGGTGCACGAACCCAATGGATAGAAGCCTGTTTCGATGCCGTAGTTGATCTGACTCAGGTTTGTGAAGTGACGAATCATGTCGAGTTCGCCGACTTCTGGAAGATTCAGTTCGGTTCGCAATTCACCGAGCACCTGCTCGATATCCACCTCTGGAGTCGTCGGTTTAGGAAAATTGGCACCAACGCGGCCAGGAGTCGACTTTTCGAAAATGAGTTGCGGCTGTGGTACCAACTTGCGTGGCATGACGCTATTTTACCGCTGAAACTGGGTCAGACATACGGGTTTGGTGGCGGCACAAACTTCCTAAATCCGAGCTTTGTTAACTCTGCGGCTATGTCTGCTGGGAGCGGCTCTTTGGCTAGAACGCTCCGAATCATTCCCCACGGCTTCAGCCCCATTTTGGACATCAGAGTCTTCAGAGCGATCTTGCGCATCAGATCCTTTGTGACCTTCGAATTCGGATCGTACGGAATACCGCCGTATTCGAACTTGTACTCATCATCCATATATCCAATCCAACATTCTGGAAGGGCGATTCCGCAGGCAATCTTCTCGATTTCTGCAGCGGACATCGTGTAGACATAATTCCCGGCAGCCTCGTAGTTATGAATTCCGCTCGTACGGCGCATCATTTTCGCTACGAATCTTCCGAGACCAAAGAGGACACCATCCAATGGGCGATTTGGAATCTGCCGATCATTGGGCTCGATGAATACGACTGCCTTTTTGGCCACACGCAGGAGTTCGTGTACGGCTACCTGTGGCCTTGGAAAATGGTGGTACGCTTCCTTACAGAGCGCGTAATCGAACTGGTCGCTCTCGTACGAGAGGTGTTCTGCATTCTCCTTAGAAACATGCTCAATGAACCCAGCCTGATGCGCAATGAGCAGGCCAGTATCATCTAAATCAGTGGCGATGGCCCTTGCCCCGAACCGGATCAGAGTGCGAGCGTCGGTTGCAAACCTTCCATCACCAACCGTGACCCATGAAGAGTTCTTATCGTGATTGTGAATCACTTTACAGACTTCGAGCATTCGAAGATGCCGGAATTTGTCTAGCGACTTTTCGTAGTTATCCTGTTCCTCGATCAGGTTTTCAAAATCAGTGTAATGCGAGGTAAATCTGATCTGTCGTTCGTAAAGATCGTTAAGTTGTTGATCCGTTTGCATGGCTCTCCCACACGGTTCGCTTATACAAAGGTACGGGCGATATGCCAAATATGATTCTGCAGACCTAGAGAATGAGTGCGGATAAATAAAAAAGCCCTCCGTAGAGGGCTTTTCAAAATTTAATGTATCCGCGCAACGTGCATATCTGCCGGGAGGCTGCCCTCCAAGTACTTCCGCCGCTATTGAGCTTAACTGCCGTGTTCGGGATGGGAACGGGTGTTTCCTCAATGCCATGATCACGCGAATACAAATTGTGGAAAGCGCGAACACTTTCAAAGTTACATACTGTTGTGTAGAAGCGCATCAGAACGAAATTGGGTGCTTATATGAAGCCCTCGGTCAATTAGTATCGCTCAGCACAACACATTACTGTGCTTACACATGCGACCTATCACCATGTAGTCTTCATGGGACCTTACCTCGAAGTGGGAAATCTAATCTTAGGGTGCGCTTGGCGCTTAGATGCTTTCAGCGCTTATCGCTTCCCGACGTGGCTACCCAACGTATGCCCTTGGCAGGACAATTGGTACACCAGAGGTCAGTACATTCCGGTCCTCTCGTACTAAGAACGTCTCCCTTCAAATTTCCTACGCCAGCAGTGGATAGGGACCGAACTGGCTCACGCCGTTCTGAACCCAGCTCGCGTGCCTCTTTAATCCGTGAACTCCGGAACCCTTGGGACCTGGTACAGCCCCAGGATGAGACGAGCCGACATCGAGGTGCCAAACCATGCCGTCGCTATGGACGCTCGGGCAAGATCAGCCTGTTATCCCCGGGGTAGCTTTTATCCGTTGAACCCTGACGTGCCCACGCACAATCAGAGGGTCACTTAGACCTGCTTTCGCACCTGCTCGACTTGTTGGTCTCACAGTCAATTGCACTATATACCTATACGCTCGACGCCTGATTTCCGACCAGGCTGAGTGCAACTTTGTACGCCTCCGTTACATTTTGGGAGGCGACCGCCCCAGTCAAACTACCCGCCACAGACTGTCTCCACACCGGATAACGGTGCAGGTTAGTAAATCAGATGAAGAAGGGTGGTGTTCCATTGGCGCCGAAGCATCCCACCTACGCTCTACATCTACATCCAATTCACAATCTGAAGGTGTAGTAAAGCTCCACGGGGTCTTTCCGTCCTACTGCTGGTAACCCGCATCTTCACGGGTGCTACAATTTCACCGGATTTCTCGTTGAGACAGTGCCCAAGTCGTTACGCCTTTCATGCGGGTCGGTATTTAGCCGACAAGGAATTTCGCTACCTTAGGACCGTTAGAGTTACGGCCGCCATTCACTCGGACTTCGGTTCGATGCTTCGGGTTGCCCCTAACATCTCCCGTTAATCTACGAGCATTGGGCAGGCGTCAGCCCCTATACTTCCCCTTTCGGGTTTGCAGAGACCTGTGTTTTTGGTAAACAGTCGCCTGGGCTGCTTCGCTGCGGCCTCTTTCGAGGCACCCCTTCTTCCGAAGTTACGGGGTCGTTTTGCCTAGTTCCTTAACGAGAGTTCTTCCGAACGCCTTAGTCTCCTCGACTCACCTACCTGTGTCGGTTTGCAGTACGGTTGATACCAGCTGAAGCTTAGGAGTTTTTCTCGGCCCCTCTCTACCCAATACGCTTCACTCCGAAGAGATCCACTCAGAATCCAATAACCTAGTTGGGCTTTGAGAAACGTCATCCATCGCACTGGTACCAGGGCAGGAATTTCAACCTGCTGTCCATCGGCTACGCCTTCTGGCCTCGCCTTAGGTCCGCCTAACCTCCGTCTGACGAACATAGCCGGAGAAACCTTAGGTTTTCGGCGTACAAGATTCTCACTTGTATTAGCGCTACTCATGCCTGCATTCTCACTCGACTGCACTCCACCACTGCTTACGCTGTAGCTTCACTGCGCAGCCGACGCTCCCCTACCACCCAGTAAACTGGGTCCGTAGCTTCGGCTCTAGACTTGAGCCCCCTTACATTTTCCGCGCAAGATCACATTCGGCCAGTAAGCTGTTACGCACTTTTTAAAGGATGGCTGCTTCCAAGCCAACCTCCTGGCTGTTTACGCGATCTCACATCGTTTCACACTTAGTCTAGGATTAGGGGCCTTAGCTGACGATCTGGGCTTTTTCCCTTTTGACCACGGAGCTTATCCCTCGTAGTCTCACTGCTATGCTTCACTTACTGGTATTCGGAGTTTGGTTGGGTTCGGTAAGCGGGTAAGCCCCCTAGCCCATTCAGTGCTCTACCCCCAGTAAGAAACACATAACGCTGCACCTCAATGCATTTCGGGGAGAACCAGCTATCTCTGCGTTCGATTGGCATTTCACCGGACTAACCACAGCTCATCCCGAGATTTTTCAACATCAATGAGTTCGGTCCTCCATGTTGTGTTACCAACACTTCAACCTGGCCATGGCTAGATCACGCAGTTTCGGGTCTACTACTAGTGACTTGACGCTCTATTCGAACTCGGTTTCCCTCCGGCTCCGTGTCTAAAACACTTAACCTTGCCACTAACAGTAACTCGCAGGCTCATTCTGCAAAAGGCACGCCGTCGCACTTGACTTACGCCATTGTGCTTCGACTGTTTGCGGATGTTGCGGTTTCAGGTTCTATTTCACTCCCCTCCCGGGGTTCTTTTCACCTTTCCCTCACGGTACTGGATGCACTATCGGTGACGAATCGTACTTAGCCTTACCCGGTGGTCCGGGCAGATTCACGCGGAATTCCTCGTGCTCCGCGTTACTTGGGTACACCCTGAATTCGATTTGAGTTTTTGGAGTACGGGGCTATCACCCTCTACGGCCGGACTTTCCAATCCTGTTTCTCTAACTCTCTTCAATTCTTTTCTAAGCCTCTCAAACGCAAAGATCCTGAATCCAAAAATCAGATTCAAGCGTCTCTCCGTTTGGGAGACTTAGTGGATGCCCCACTACCCCAGTGAGTAAACTCACTGGTTTGGGCTATTCCGCTTTCGCTCGCCGCTACTTACGGAGTCTCTTCGATTTCTCTTCCACTGGTTACTTAGATGTTTCAGTTCACCAGGTTCCCTCCTCGGCCCCTATGTATTCAAGACCGGGTGACGAGGCATTACCCCCGCCGGGTTTCCCCATTCGGATATCTACGGATCATCAATTCTGTGCATCTCCCCGTAGCATTTCGCTGCTTACGCGTCCTTCTTCGGCAATTCGTCCCTAGGCATTCACCACACACCCTTCATAGCTTCAATTGAGTAGCACCTCAATTTAGTTTAGATGCGCGTTCCACACAACAATATGCAACTTTCAAAGTGCTTTCGCTTTTTCGCCAATCCGAACCGCGTCCCGACTGGCAAAGAGGAATGATACCAGTCGACCTATCTGTTGTCAACGCCTCTAAGGGTTTTTTTCGAAAAAAGTCTTCGAATCACAAGGCAAATCGGTCGTCCGTCCAAGTTCATTGTGGCAAAGTTGAACTCGTTCTGGACACCGATTTTTGTCAGGATTCGCAGAATTCGCCGCACTGGTATTTCTATCAGTGCATTTCCATATCACCCAGAATGGTCTGGATGTAATTGATCTGCCCCAGGTGATACGTCAAGTTCCAATGATGAAGGCCAATTGCGTCCGCCAAAGTGATGATCATCCCACCGCCAAACGGCAATGTGATTTCGCGCTCTAGATCTTCATCCTCGACCGAAGATACGAGCGAACAGATCTTTGCAGTCTCCGACCGAAGCGTGGCTGCCAGGCCGGCAAAGTCCTCGCTTTGTGCGCCGGATGCGCGATTTTCCTCGGCATGATCACGGAATCGTTCAGGAATATCTCCGCCGATCACGCGGGTTAGTAGCGCTGGACTTTGCGAGAGCTCCTTCAGTTGGCTCATTGCCGACCTTGTGTGCGGCGCAGGAGACCAGTCGCGTTTATCTTCTGGAATCGCTTCCACCGCGCGAATCACGTCTTCCACCGCTCGCTGAGTTAGCTTGACAACCTGATCTTGCAATCGCATATTCTGGTTTTACCGAATCTAGTCTAAGCGATGTATTGTGGAATTTGAGCAAAAAAGAAGCCCTCGAACGACTATTCGTCCGAGGGCTTCTGAGTAAAAAGGACCTAATTACGAAATCGACAAGCCAGCCTTGTTCCAATCCGCCAAGAATCGGTCCAGCCCCACATCGGTGAGTTGATGCTTGAACATCATTTCCATGATCTTGAATGGCATCGTGGACACATGGGCGCCCGCATTGATAGCCTGAGTGACGTGAAGTGGATGCCGGATACTGGCTACCAGCACTTCGCTGTCGAAGCCGTAAGTGTCGATCATCGCCACCGTGTCTTCCACCGCGACCATGCCGTCTGACCCCAGATCGTCAACCCTGCCGACGAAGTTGCTGATGTATGTCGCGCCGGCTTTGGCAGCAAGGAGAGCTTGGCCCACACTAAAGACCAAGGTCACGTTGGTTCGAATTCCCTTATCCGAAAGAGTCTTGACGAGTTTGATCCCAGGTTCGATCAGCGGGACTTTGACCACGATCTGTTCGTGCCAGCTCGAAATCTCAAGCGCTTCTTTCAGCATCGTGTCGTAGTCGGTCGCGACGACCTCGGCACTGATCGAGCCACCAGGCACGAGTTCACAGATCTTCAGTACGGTTTCTTTGAAGCCTTTTCCAGACTTAGCGATCAAGGTAGGGTTCGTGGTCACCCCGTCCAAGATGCCCCAATCGGCGGCACGGCGTACTTCTTCAACATCTCCGGTATCAACAAAAAGCTTCACAGCGACTATTTTACATGGTTTAGAATCGCTCGAATTCTAATAAATCCTGTTAGGTTTACTAGTGAGTCCAAGTGAAAATGCCGATTATCATCTTGTATGGCCCGGGCCGTACGAATGGTTATGAAATTCAACTGTATGAGATGTTTAGTTGTAGGAATGGCGGCGCTGGGAATCGCCGGTGGAGCTCAGGCAACCTTCTTTGACATAGAGGTCAACAATAACCTTTGGACCGCGCAGACGATTGCACGTCCAGTGGGATCGTTTGCAGAGGTCGGTCTTTTGAACCTAACACCTGGCGATGCAGACTTTGTTAAGATCAAGTTGTATCAAGGCGAGACGCTCACCGCGATCACGACTCCGCTTGGCAACGCACAGTTCACCGTGCCCGATACTCAGATGACATTGTTTGATGGCATCGGTTCGCCGTTGATGTCGAACGATGACGCCGGCACCGGCAATGGATCGACGATTCAGTACCTCGTCCCTGTCACTGGCGATTACTACATCGGCATCTCGGGTTACGACGATCCACTTTTCGCCGGAACGTCTACTCAAGCCGGTAACTATGCCCTGACGCTCAGCGTGGTGCCAGAACCTGGTGCACTGCTTGCCATGGGAATCGGATTAGCTGGACTTGTCCGCTTGCGGCGACGGAGTCGGTAAGACCACTTTTTTCACTAGGATCGATCCGATCAAGAATGCAAACGCGGCGATGGTGAACGCCACGTGATAGCCAAGGCCTGGGCCTTGGCTATTTAATTTATCAATGCCTTGCCCGAGCATTCCGTTCAGAATCTGCGGCATCGCGACGCTCGATTGCCAAATGCCCATATCCTTGGCGAGTTCATCAGCGCTGGGCACCACGTCGGCAGCCAAAGCCCAATCCGCGCTGGTGAACGCACCGTAGCCAAACCCAAAGAGAAACGCGAGGCCGAGCATTACGGGATATATCGGCACCCATGCGATCGCTAAGATAGTGAAGAACATGATCCAACCCGCGGTTTGAATGACGGCCTTTCGACCTTTCGTGTCGGCGAGCTTGCCACCTACCTGCGCACCCACAATGCCAGTGATGCTAAGAACTACAATCAGGAGCACCGCCGCCAGCATCGGATCGGTGATTTTGGACGGCAACGGCGGAAAGATTTGAACCCGATCCTTTAAATAATATTGCCCAAATGAAGTGAGCATGTAGAACCCGAATGCGTTCAAGAATCGGGTGAACCAAACCCATCGGAAGTTTGGCAACTTCCACGGCTTTAGTAGGCTCTTCACGTCCAAAGAAGATTTGTCGACTTCAGGAAACGACGGCTCCTTGACCGTAGTTACCACGATGATCATCGCAAGCAAATTGACTCCCGCCAATAAGCCGAAAATCGCACCATGGTTTATGTGCAGAATCGAGCTTCCCACGAGGATAATCGCCGCGAAGATTTGTGCAACAAAGCTGAGCATCGCCATCATTCCGCTGGCGCGACCGCGGTGTTCTTGCGGCACGAATTCGGGGATCAGAGCGCTGTAAGGCCCGGTGGCTACGTCGTCCGAAATTTGGAGCAAAAGGTAACCCAAGATCAAGACTCCAAAACTTCCTGCTGTACTCAAGATCAAGCACGCCAGTACGGTGAGGATGCTACCGAGGACCATCCAGGGACGTCGTTTGCCCCAACGCGTCGATGTTCGGTCGCTGATCCAGCCCATTAACGCAGGTCCAAAAGTCGCTTCGATGGCCCCAATCGCCAAGATCATTCCCCAGGCGCCATTCTTTTCTCCTTCTGGAACAATCTGCTGGACTTTGGTTGGAATCAACAGCAGTGCAAGAAACCACTTGAAGCTTGTTGCGAACCAGTACGCAGAAATCTTGAGATACCAGGCCGGTCGATCTTGAAACACCCGTCAAGTATGGCTCAGTAAAATAGGGCGACATGCTCGGCCCGCTCACAGATACGATCGTCGCCCCAATCACTGGCTCGCAAGAAGCTCCGGTAGCGATCATCCGGGCATCAGGCGCAGAATCCTGGCGCATCGCTCGAAACGTATTTGGAGGTCTTCCAGAGAATCCGGTCGCGCGACACGCCTACTTCGGGAAGTTCACCTCCGGCGACGATGGGATTTGCATCCTGTTTGCAGAGGGCCACTCTTTCACTGGAGAGGCGATTGCAGAATTTCATGTCCACGGTTCGCTCGCATCCGTTCGTCACACCGTAGAGGCTTGCCTCAAGGCGGGAGGGCGCATGGCGAACGCCGGAGAATTCTCCTACCGCGCGCTGATGAATGGCGTCATTGACCTGAGCCAGGCAGAAGGGATCGCGGAGACGATCACCTCGCGCACTGAACGGCAACTCAAGCACTCCAACTTGATGCGGACTGGCGCGGTCAAGCAACATGTTTCAGAACTCTCGGCACAGATCACCAGAGTACTCGCACACGTAGAGGCCGCCGTGGACTTCAGCGAGGAGATCGGCGACCTCGATAAACCCGCCACCGCCGCAATGCTGGAGCCAATCATCGAGCATCTTAAGAAGAGGTGCTGGAATTCTGGCAAAGCGCAAATCGTGCGCACGGGCATCACCGTCGCGATCATCGGCAAGCCAAATGCGGGCAAATCTTCCCTGCTGAACGCGCTGCTGCAATCCGACCGTGCCATCGTCACCGATATCGCTGGGACCACGCGGGATACTTTAGAAGAGTGGATCGAAGTCGAAGGGTTTCCGGTCCGGTTGATCGACACCGCCGGGATTCGGGATTCCGACAATGTCATCGAACAGATTGGAATCCAGCGAACGCGCGATGCGGCTGCCTCCGCGGAGATGGTGTGGTACCTGGTGGACAGTGCCGCCGGTTGGTCCGACAGTGATGAGACTGAATCTGACTCTTTCGACGCCCCGGTCGTCACCGTCGCGACCAAGACAGATCTCGCCACGCCCGATTTCGAACACGACATAGCGATTTCGACAGTCACTCTTCAGGGGCTCGAAGAATTGGTTGCAACTTTGAATCCGTTGCTGACCATGGCGACCGAAGAGATGATCTTCCATCCTCGGCACCAAGAGCACTACCTGATGGCGCTGGAAAACCTGGCAAGCGCTCACCAAACATTGCTCTCTGAAATGCCATTCGACTTGGCATCGGTTGGCCTTCGAGGCGCACTCTACGAACTCGGAATGATCACAGGCGAGACCGCGAGCCAAGACATCCTTGAAAGGATATTCAGCGCGTTTTGCATCGGCAAGTGATCATCGAACGGTGATCGGAATCACGACTTTCCACTGCCCTTTTGGAGCCTTTGCATTCATGTCTTTCGCCATTCCTTTCCATATGGTCTGGCCAGGCCGATATTCTTCGGAAGGCGACCTGCCAGTGAATTCGTATCGGCAATTAAGTTGATAGCTCCCAGATGGCAACGCACGCTTTGTCGCGGTACTTCTGGCGGAGATTTCGTATATGCTCGTGCCTGGCTTCAAGATCAGCATGCCGTCAATGGAATCCACCAACAGCGTCTTTGATTGCCCCTTCTCCAGGACATAGAATCGATTTTGCTCGACCGTTTGGTTTACGATTGTCTGGTTGTCCGGAATCGTCCGGTGACCGTAGAACCACACAGGATTTGACTTCCTGAATAGGCTGAGCGTCGCATTGCTGGACAACGCTCCGTCGGATGCAAACACTGGCATCGGAAGGGACTTTTGCGAAACGTTCTGCAATTTCAACCTGACCCACAGCCTTTGACCCGGACGAATGGACTTAGCGCTGACGTCCACAGAAAGCTTGATTCCTGACCGAACCACTTCCCCGCCCTCGATCCAATTCACCGGAGGGCTGGCCAACTTGACCCCAGAACCAGGAGCGAACTGCGCCAACACCACTGCCGAAACCAAAGATCCCCACATAACACTATCCTTCTCTCTGATTCTAGACGTTAATAAAATTGCGGGTGATTTTTGGAACGAATCGAGCGAAAGATTTGTATATTGCTAATAGAATCACATTTCTTTAGTGTAGGAGGCTCAATATGCGATTTGACAAGATGACAATCAAAACTCAGGATGCGTTCAGGGACGCTCAAGCGATGGCGGTGCAGATGGAACACCTGGCCATTGATACCGAGCATGTGTTACTCGCGCTTCTGAACCAGGATGGCGGCATCACGTTGCCGATGCTTCAGCTTCTGGGGACAGATTCGGGCGCGATTTCTACTGAACTTCAATCTGACCTTAACTCTCGGTCCAAGATTTCTGGCTCCGCCGCAACCTATGGGACGAGCATGACTGGACGTCTCCAACAAGTCTTCAACGACTCGTTCAACCTTGCCGACCAACTGCACGATGAGATCGTTTCGACAGAACATTTGCTCATCGCCATTGCCAAGGAGCCTGGCTTTAGCGGCACCTTGCTGAGGCGGCTCGGGGTCACCGACCAAGCACTCCTCAAGGCTCTGGAATCAGTGCGTGGAGGTCAGCGTGCAACCGACCCAAATGCTGAATCACGTTATCAGGCGCTTGAAAAGTACGGGGTGGACGTCACTGCAAAGGCTCGGCAGGGCAAGCTAGACCCAGTCATCGGTCGCGACGAAGAGATTCGGCGCGTCATCCAAGTTCTCAGTCGCCGGACGAAGAACAATCCCGTTCTGATCGGCGAGCCAGGAGTTGGAAAGACGGCGGTTGTTGAAGGGCTGGCCCAACGGGTCGTCAATAACGAAGTCCCGACCAGTCTGCAAGGCAAGCGCGTCATTAGCCTCGATCTCGGCGCGATGGTTGCTGGCGCAAAGTACCACGGAGAGTTCGAGGAGCGGCTCAAGGCCGTACTTGACGAGATCAAAAAGCACGAGGGCGAGATCATCCTCTTCATCGATGAATTGCACACGCTCGTCGGTGCAGGCAAGACCAGCGGAGCGCTGGACGCGGCGAACATGCTCAAGCCAATGCTGGCTCGGGGCGAACTCCGGTGCGTGGGCGCGACGACGCTAAACGAATATCGGCAATACATCGAAAAGGATGCTGCGCTTGAAAGGCGATTCCAAACCGTTCTGGTGGACGAACCGACGGTGGAAGAGACAATCTCGATTCTGCGAGGATTAAAGGAGCGGTACGAGATTCACCACCGAGTTCGAGTGACTGATTCGGCACTAGTGGCCGCTGCGACTTTGAGTAATCGCTACATCACCGATCGTTTCTTGCCAGACAAAGCAATCGACCTGATCGACGAAGCGGCGAGCAAGTTGAAGATCGAAATCGAGAGCGTCCCGACCGAAATCGACGAGATCCAACGGCAAGTCATCCAGTTGGAGATCGAACAGCAAGCTCTGAAGAAGGAGACCGACGAAGCAAGCAAGGATCGCTTGGTCAATATCGAATCCAAGCTCGCCGATCTTAGGGAGCAGCTAAGCCGCGAATCCGCCAAATGGAAATCGGAAAAAGAACGCATCGATAAGCTCAACGAGATCAAGTCTGAGCTGGAAAATGCAAAGTCGGAGCTCGAGCGGGCTCAACGTGAAGTTGATTTGAGCCGGGCCAGCGAATTGCAATATGGCGTGATACCTAAGTTGCAACAGCGCTTTGATGCTGCACAAACCGAACTTCATGAGCTTCAAGCCGATGGCAAGATGCTTAAGGAAGAGGTTGAGGCCGATGAGATCGCTGAGGTGATCAGCAAGTGGACCGGAATTCCGGTCAGCAAGTTGCTCCAAGGCGAAATGGGCAAATTGCTGGTTCTAGAAGAAGAGCTAGGCAAACGCGTTGTAGGCCAAGGCGAGGCACTTCGCGCAGTGTCGGACGCTGTGCGGCGATCGCGCTCTGGGATATCGGACCCGAACCGCCCTATCGGCAGCTTCTTGTTCCTTGGGCCAACTGGCGTGGGCAAAACAGAGACCGCAAAGGCGCTGGCTTCGAATCTATTCAACGATGAAAAGGCGATGGTACGGATCGATATGAGCGAATATGGCGAGCGTCATTCCGTGAGCCGGTTGATCGGTGCGCCTCCTGGATATGTCGGTTATGAAGAAGGCGGCCAGCTCACTGAAGTCGTGCGGCGTCGACCTTATTGCGTCGTGCTTCTCGACGAGATCGAAAAGGCTCATCCCGAAGTGTTCAATGTGCTACTCCAGGTTCTCGACGATGGACGGTTGACGGACGGTCAAGGCCGAACGGTGAACTTCAAGAACACGGTGATCATCATCACGAGTAATTTGGGCTCGCAACATTACGGCGATATGGTGTTAGACCGCCAGAAGTTCGAGGACATTCGCCGAGAAGTCTTGGATGAAGTCCGACACTTCTTCCGACCGGAGTTCTTGAACCGATTAGACGAACTGGTAGTGTTCCAACCACTCGGACCAAAGGAAATAAAGGACATTGTGTTGATCCAGCTGCAAAGCCTGAAATCCAGGCTTGCCGAGCGAAAGATCGGATTGGATTTGAGCGACTCCGCGCTCTCGCATTTAGCAAGCGTCGGATTCGATCCTGTGTTTGGCGCGCGTCCGATTCGCCGCGCGATTGAGCGTGAGATTCTCAATCCGCTATCGCAGAAGCTGATCAGTGGCGAGGTCAAGGATGGAGATCACGTGCTTCTCGAGCTAGAGAACGGATCGCTTGAATTCCGCCCACAAGTAAAAAGTAACTCCTAATGACTCCCATATTCCCGCCGAAGATAGAATCTCCGGCTGGAATTTTTGTGCCTGAACAATATTCCTGGACGACTTCCGATAAACTAGCACCAAATTAGGAGGAACTCGGGGCATACCGACCGTCCGTAATTTTTGTCTGCTAGGGAAAAAGCATATGCGACTCAACAAAACCCTGTTTATTTCATTGGCGATGGTTGGAGTGTCCAGCATTGGACTCATCAGCCCCACAATTGCGCAATCTGAAACTGCTACAGCTGTAAAGGCAACACAAGCCGAGCCACCAAAGCGTGACCAACGCGCAGTGGATTACGAAAAGACCATCAAGGATCTGCAAAAGTTTGATGGCGCCTTCACGATCTATCTCCGAAAGAAGGATGTTCTGGCGGAAATCGGAGAGGACAAGCTAGGCAAGATTTTCTGCCTTCAAGGTTCCTTCCACCACGGATTTAGCGAAGACCCAGTCCAAGCTGGTTCTCCAATCGGCGGCAATGCAGTAGATGTCTTCCGGTTCGATAAGGCCGATGATTCAACCGTCTGGCTGGTCCGCCCAAATCTTTCGTACCGATGGGATTCGAGCGATCCACTTGGGCTCGCATCCGAGCGAAGCTTCCCTAAGGCAATTCTGGATGACTTCCGAATCGAAGGCTATAACCCAGAAACTAAGAAGTACTTAATCAACATCTCGTCGTTCATGACCGGCGATTTGCAACAACTGCCGATGATGATCACGATCCTCGGTGGCGGACAATACTCGCTTGATCGAGACAAGAGTGGCGTCGACAAGGTCATTCAAGGCGGAGACATCACCACCATCCGCATGAACCTGACTTACAACGGCCGCCCTAGCATGGGAGATAACCCGCTGGCCGCACTTCTTGGCATGCAGTTCGTGAACCAAGCTGAAGACCCACGAAGCATGCCACTCAAGGTGACTTGGAGCATGTGGTTCCGTGACGAGAACAGCACCTACATGCCACGAGTCGCTGATCCTCGCGTTGGTTACTTCACCCAAGATTTCTGGTCTGTGGACAGGTTCTACCGACGCGACCGAACCCAACGCTACATCAACCGATGGAACCTAGAGAAGAAGGATCCAAAGGCTGCGGTAAGCGAACCAGTCAAGCCGATTGTCTGGACCCTCGACCCTTCGATTCCTGCCAAATTCCGACCAGCATTCCGCGAAGGTGTGATGCGGTGGAACAAGGCATTTGACGCCCTCGGATACAAGAACGCTGTTCAAGTCGTCGAAGCTGATCCAAAGGACAAGGACTACGATCACGCCGATGCAAGGCGCAACGTCATCCGACTTACGATGACCCAGAATTCGGCCTACGCAATCGCATTGTTCCGAACCGACCCGTTCACGGGTGAAATTCACAATGCAAGCGTCAACCTGGACGCCAACTTCTTGCATTACGTCAATCAAGAGTTCCTTCGATCGGTGATTCCTACCACTGCGATGGTGAAGGCTCGAACAGATTACGCACGACAAGGCCTCACGAAGTCCTTTGCAAATCTGCCTCAGCCATACGAAGTCGAAAACAACAACTTCGCTAAGGTGGGCAACACCAAGCTGAAGGAAATGCAGAAGCTCGGCTGGAGCACGATTGTTTGCGACCAAGCCAACTACGCTGTGCGTGATGCAGCGATGAAATACCGAATGGCATTGGCAAACGGCATCAAGATGTCGCCTGATCAGTTCATTGACGATTACATCGCCGACGTGATTTGCCATGAAGTAGGTCACTGCATGGGCTTGCGACACAACTTCGTTGCTTCGACCAACTTGACCACGGCTCAGCTTGGAGATCCTGCTGCTGTTAAGGCAAACCAAGTCGCTGCTTCGGTGATGGACTACACCCCAACCAACGTTGTGGCGATCCTCAACGGCAATGAAGAGTCGATGCACAACCACGGAGTTGGCCCATACGACGTGTTCGCGATCCAATATGGCTATTCCGACAAGGCGGGCAACTCGCCAGACGCCGAGCGATTTGCGCTCTCGCAGATTGCTCGGAACGGTGGCCGACCTGGCTGCGGATTCATGACCGATGAAGACGCCGACGGACTGGACCCATTTGTGAAGCGATTTGATCTTGCAAAGGATCCAATCAACTACATGGCGAAGGACATTCAATCCTCGCGCAAGGTCCGCCGATGGGCTGTGGCAAACATGCCTCGAAATGGCGAATCCTACGCAGATCGAAACTCGTTGGTTCTGGGATCGATGCTGAATCAGATCAGTGGCCTTTCCAGCTTGGCTCCATTTGTGAGCGGCGTGGTTGGCAATCGAAACTTCCGAGGCGATGTTGACGAAAAGCCAACCCTCTCCCCGGTTCCAGCATCTGAAGCTCGCGCTGCGATGATGTTGATCACGAAGGAAGGCCTCTCGCTGGATTCAATAGATATTCCAGACAGCATCCTCAACAATCTCTCGCTTGACTACAACACCGGCGACGGTAACCAGTTCACGGCTCCGATTCGTGGTCTGCTCGTCGGCACTCAAGCGAACCTCATGTTCCAACTTCTTTCGGTGGACACCATCGAAGGAGTGCTCGAAAATCAATTCAAGCAACCTGGCAATAAGAACGCATATACCATCGACGAGCACTATGGATTGCTTTCGTCGGCAGTGTTCGGCGAGCTTGGCAAGGGCATGAACGTGAATTCGATCCGCCGAGAATTGCAAGCGTCGATGATCTACGCGTTGACGATTCAAGCTGGCACAAAGGGCATCTCTTCCGAAATCGCACGGTGCGCCAACGATCAGATCGACCGACTCGATTCTAAGTTGTCGGCTGCGATTGCTTCTGGCAGAATCGATTCGACGACCTCTTCGCACTACCGAGACTTGCGACGAAAGATTGCAAGGTTCTCGAGCCGAATCGCCGTCGAACAATAAGTCTCGCGGCAATCGACATCGTCCCTGCAGGCAGTTCTGCTTGCAGGGACTTTTTTTGTTCTAAACTGTGTTTTCGTTTGGCCGTTTTCAAACGTATTTAAGAGGAGCGTTATGCCTAATTTGCAAATCGACATGGATCAAGCACAATCGCTTGCGGAATCGCTTGGAACTTGGCTAGATGCTCTTGGTGCCCGGCAGACCAGTCACCAGCCGGTCAAGCCCGATCACTATCGTCCGTTTCATTGGCCACCCCACCAGGTGAGCTTTGATTATCTTGTGCCAAACAGCGAATGGCATGGCCGGGCAGAAATGGTGGTCGATGGGGAAACGTATTCGGTCAGCGTCGCTCGGACTGGATTCGGGATATTCGGACGTTGCGATGCACTTCGCGCTGAAGCAAAATCGGACACCGAAGAAGGCATGATCAAGGCTTTGATCCAGACTGTCAAGCCGCTGCTCGCCCGCCGCAAATTGATTGGTGAATCGATTGAATCTGGAACGCCCTTCACGGGTTCATTCCGTGATCTCGATAATCTCTCCTTGCTGAAGCTATTCTTCTGTTCGGATCGCTCGGTGGCACACGACGCCCAGATTGAGATCGAAACGCGCGGCAACCTCGCTAACGTTGGTCCAGCGCTCATCACCATCCTCAACGAAACAAGGCACAAACACCGCAGGACAGCACAGTGGCTCGTATTAGATCTGTTCGAGGACTTGCCATCCTACTTCCCTACTGAAGAGGGACAAGCTCAAGCTCTCGAGGCGATCAAACAACTTCTCTGGACGGCGGAAGACGACTACGCCCGCACCGTGTATAAGGCAGGTGTGGTTCTCGGCGGGCATGTCTGCACCGAAGCGGCTGCGAACGTGATTTTGGAGTGTGTGGATTGCCCGAGCCGGATTGGAAGGCGGTCCGCAATGCACGCAAGTTTCCACCTTTGCGAATGGCTTCCTTCTCGAAGGCCCGACGTATTGCGCGCATTGCGTAAGTCGTCTGCTTCCGACAAAGAACCCATCCTTCAGAAATATTGTACGGCGCTCATAAAGGACATTGAGACCGAACAAATCGACCACGTCGCCGACCCGATTTTTCCCGACGAACCGTAATGCTAACGACTTGCCTTGCACTCCTTTCCGCGGCTTCGACCGCAACTCTCTCTGAACGAATCGAACTTGCCTTAGACGATCCTGCCTTGGATGGCGCACTTGCTAGCGTGACTGTGATGGCTCCCAGCGGCGAAGTTTTGTTCGAACAGAATTCAGACAAGCGGGTGATGCCGGCAAGCAACCAAAAGATTCTCTCCTGCCTTTATGCGGCGGATAGCCTGGGGACAGCTTATGCCCCTGAAACTCAGGTTTGGGTGTGGCCCGATCTGATCACGATTTACTCTCCGGGGGACCCGAGCATGACGCTCGCCAAGTTGGTTGAGGCTTCTAAGCAATTACCCAATCGAAATTTGCCGGTCAAGCTCGTTCAGGCGTATTCTCCAGGAGTCCCGCCGGGCTGGGAGTTTGATGATCTCATCAACCGATACGCCGCTCCCGTGAAGGCATTTACTGTTGACCAGGGCGCTTTCGCGCTGGAATCGGAGAAGGGCAAAATCGTGCCCTTGCCCCCACAGTACGGCATCAATGTGATCTTTACACCCAGCGCATCGGCTGCTCAAGTCGACTACGATCTCGCTTCTGGCACAGTGCGCGTGAAGGGTGAGCTCGGGTCGAACCGTGCCTCGCTCGATACGCTTGCGCTACGAAATCCGGACATCGTGGCAGGAAAGTTCTTTGGTCGCTCGGTAACAGCCGGAGTAGGCGTGCCGCGATCAATTCCAACTTTTCGTATCACGGGCGATATTCTCGCCAAGCAGCTTGGAGATTGTCTTGCACCGAGCGACAACCAATACGCTGAGCACATGTTGTTGATGGCGGCAAGTAGCAAAGGGCTGATCAAGAACCCAGCTGATCCCTATCCTGCCGCCCAACAGGGCCTCATTAAGTTTTTGACTCAAACCGTCGGCGTGAATGCTAAAGACATCCGCCCGGACGATGGAAGCGGGCTCAGCAGACATAACTTGGTCACCACCCGTGCGATCGCTCAGAGTTTGCGATGGGCCACGCAGCAACTGTGGTTCCCAGCGTTTGAAAACGGTCTTGCCGCACCTGGCAAAGGGACCCTCAAATCACGTCTTCAAGGCAGTAGCTTCCGAGGCAAGACCGGCACGCTTGACATGGTTGTGGGACTGAGTGGATACGTTCTAACCAAGAATGGCGAGCGCAGAATCGTGTCCATTATCATCAATCACGCCACCGAATCTTCGTCAAAAATACGGGAAATTGCGGATGGAATCGTGAGAATTGTGGAGAGTGACCTTGCCGATGGCACGGGAGTTGCGTACAGTGATCGACATGAAGTTCGACATGCGCTCCTTGTTTCCAACTAAGGCCCTGATTCTGCTCTTAGCAATCGGGTTTATAGATTTGGTTGCGACAGCGGTCCTGCACGCTAGAGGTCAGATCGTCGAGCTCAATCCGATCATGCGCCCATTGATCGAAACCAGCGAGTGGCTGTTCGCCTTGGTAAAGGGCATGACACTCGTGCTCGCCTGGTTGACGATGGTGCGAAACTCAAAGACTCACCTGGCTTTTATCCGACGAGCCTGCCTCGCAGGTAGCGGCGCATACATATTCATCTGGTGCGTCTGGTTCTTCTCCAGCGCGGGTTAGTCACCAACCGAACCTGCCACCAGTGCGCCATACTGAAAACAGATGGCTCGCCGGTACGCCGCTGCGGATATTGGATCAAACACCGTTCACCTCTTGGTGGCCGAGATCACCCCAACCGGCATTCGCCAATTGATGAGTGAAAGCAATTGGCTCTCTCTCGGCGAAGTCGTCAGTCGCGAAAAGATCATCCCTCCCAAGGTCGAGCAATCTCTCATCGACTCGCTCAAGGTGTATCGAAAAGCCGCGACCGAATTGGGCGCGCCAAAACTCCAAGTTTTCGCGACAGAGGCGATGCGCATAGCGCAGAACCACGAGGAAGTTCTGAAGAGGATTCGCACCGAATCTGGGGTGAATGTTGAAGTCATTTCCGCGATCCGCGAAGCAGAACTTTCTCTTCTGGGCACCTCGCTGGACACCCATTTTGACGGTCCGCACCTGATGATCGAAGTCGGTGGAGGCAGCGTTCAAGTTGCGCTCTGCGAAGATGGCAAGATCCTAGATGAACATTCGCTCAGCATCGGCACAGGCCGCCTCAAAGCTAAGTTTAATCTGGAACAGCCGAGCAATCCCGAAGTTATCTCCCAGGTTCGGCATTATTGCCGCAGCCTGTTTGAGCGATGCCCGAAGCCGGAGCGGTTAGAAGGCGTGGTCGCAAGTGGCGGGGTGGCGAGGGGACTTTTGCGGGCGTTGCATCCAGATGGTGCACCGATTCTCCGATTATTTGAAGTGGATTACCTCGTTCGATCGGTGGCGGAGTTAACAGAAAAACAAATCTGCCGCAGATTCCACGTCAAAGGCAAACGAGCTGGAACTCTTTTGTGTGGTTCCATCATCTTTCAAGAGATGTTGCGGCACTACTATCAAGACCGGTTCACCGTGAGCGAATTCGGCGTGAGAGAAGGTGCCGTCCTAGAACAAGCCAGCGAACCCGTTTTAAAATGAGAATCAAAAAGCGTCCACTCAATCGGCCCGTAAGCGAGCTTTCGAACAGGTATGTCAATCGTGAATACAGTTGGCTGCAGTTTAATCAGCGTGTGCTTGAAGAGGCAGAAAATCCGCGTGTGCCGCTTTTTGAACGCCTCAAGTTTCTCGCCATCTTTGAGTCCAACCTAGACGAGTTTTACATGGTTCGTGTTTCGGGGTTGATCGAACAGCACGAAGGCGGCATTCAGGACTTGACTCCGGATGGGTTGACACCTTCTGAACAGCTGACAATGATCGCCGAAGTCGCCAGGGCGCTGCGGCAACGAGCAGCGAATCAATGGTCAGACGTCCTGCGACCGGCTCTCGAAGAAAAGGGCGTCCGAATTCGAAATATCGCCGATCTCCCAATTGAAAAGCAGATGGAGTTGCGGCAGTACTTCCGCGAAGAAGTCTTCCCGCTTTGCACACCGCTGATCTTGCATCCCGCGCCGAACGTGCCGTTCATTTCCAATCGATCGCTCAATCTGGCCGTCACGCTCAAAGGCAAATCGAAAGGAATCTA
The DNA here is from genome assembly GCA_017303935.1 of Armatimonadota bacterium. Classification (NCBI taxonomy): domain Bacteria; kingdom Bacillati; phylum Armatimonadota; species Armatimonadota bacterium. Next base: position 92,453 of record JAFLBD010000003.1, read on the forward strand.
CATCGGCCGGGTCAAAATCCCTTCTGTCATCCCGAGGGTGATCGAAGTTTCGCCGGGTTCACTTGAATACGTTCTTCTTGAAGACCTCGTAAAGCACAATCTCGACTCTCTGTATCCGGGCACCAATATCCAGAGTGCGAATCTTTTCCGTGTCATTCGCGATGCTGACGTCGAAATCAAGGACCTGGAAGCAGCGGACCTCGTCAACGCTATCGAAGAATCTATTCGCGAGCGACGATTTGGCGCACCGGTGTTGTTGGAGATTGAAGAAGGAACACCGACATCAGTGCGGAACACGCTCATGAAGTTGTTGGAATTGGATTCCGACGATGTTTTTGATGTTCGCGGATTGATCGGCATGGACATGCTCAGCCAGATCGCCAAGCTCGACCTGCCCGATCTTCGCTTCCCACAGTTCTCTCCAATTAAAACTGAAGCGTTGAGCACCCCACAGAGTCTGTTTTCGATCATCGCTGAGCGAGACGTGCTGGTCCATCACCCTTTTGATAGCTTCTCGCCAGTGGAGAATTTTGTACGAAGCGCGGCGCAAGACCCAGATGTGATCGGGATCAAGCAAACCTTGTACCGTGCGGGTGCAAAATCTCCGATCGTCGAAGCACTGCTTGAGGCCGCAGAACGTGGCAAGCAGGTCGCGGTGATGGTGGAGCTCAAGGCTCGGTTTGACGAGAGCAATAACCTGGTTTGGGCCAGAGCCCTTGAGCGCGCTGGCGTTCACGTGAGCTACGGATTCCCAAATATGAAGGTCCATTGCAAGCTCTGCTCGGTCGTGCGCCGAGAGGGTGGCAAGCTGAAATCCTACGTCCACATCGGGACCGGAAACTACAACCCAGACACCGCGCGGCTGTATACCGACGTTGGCTTGTTCACTTCGGACCCGGATATCACGCGGGACGTCCAGGAACTGTTCAACTACCTCACCGGACTTTCGAATCCGATGGAGTACAGGCAGTTGCTTGTTGCGCCAGACAATCTGCGCGATAAAGTCATCCAGCGAATTGAGCGCGAAATCGACTGTCACCGCCAATATGGCAACGGCAGGATCATTATCAAACTGAATTCTTTGGTCGATCCCGAGGTCATCGAGAGTCTGTACGATGCTTCTAACGTTGGCGTTCAGGTGGATCTCTTGGTACGCGGCATCAGCTGCGTGCGGCCAGGCATTCATGGCATGAGCGAGAACATCCGGGTCAAGTCCGTAGTCGGCAGGTTCCTCGAACACTCGCGGGTTTACTATTTCGGCAACGGAGGCACTCCTGAAGCGCTCATTGGTAGTAGCGACCTGATGCGCCGCAACCTTGATCGCCGAATTGAGGTCTTGGTGCCAGTTCGGTCCGAAGTTCTCACTCGGATGCTGCATGACAATCTGCTCAGCATCTATTTGCAGGACAACACGAACTCGTGGATCATGCAATCCGATGGCTGCAGCCAACGGAAAATCGAAGATGGCGACAACGCTTTTTCGGCACAGAAGTACTTGATTCAGCATCCTTTTGCGCCGCATCAAGTTCCCGGTAAGTGAAACTACCAGCTAGCAGAAGCGCGGGACCTTCGGCGGTCTAGCAATCTCGCGAGCGAACATTTGGTTGTAAAACGGCGACAATAACCATAAGGATGCCCACACAAAAACCAATGCCGGTGTCACCAGCCACAGAAGTTGCTCAGGAAAAACTAGAAAAGCTCATGATCGATGCTTGGCGACGTGAGCACGAAGAATCGGAAGAAGAAGAATCTTCTAACGACTGAGCCATTCTGGCTTGCCTTCAGACTCGATCAACTTCCCTTCGCGGATGACGATCCACTCGCCTTCGCTTATCCCGACGCCTCGTTCCACGGGCCAATGATCTAGCGCAAATTTTAAGCGGACTTGGCGGTCACGATTGCGATAGTGCGTGTCCACCAGAAACGGCACCAAACCAATGCCTTCCGATCGCAGTGGCAGATTGTCATCTGTCATCCCTCCGATCATCGGATTGCTGAGCACCATCGCTCCAGCGCTCGTTCCGAAGAAGCAAACTCCATTATCGAGCGCTTGCCGAAACAGCTTTTGCGCAAATTGGGCGCCTAGAGCGGCAACAAGCCTCTTCTGATCCCCTCCGGGCATCCAAACGCCCTTGGCGTTCAGCACGAGGTGAGCGAGCTTTCTATTGGTTGCGGGGCCAGGTTGATCCCCGAACGCGATGACGTTTTTCGCTCCGTTCTCTTTAAGGAACTGGGTTGACCCGTCAGCGGATTTCTGCGGCTCAGCTGACGAATAGCCCAGAACGATGATCTTCTCGTCGGCTCCTCCGATCGCTCGAAGGAACCGAGCGACCACCTTTGGACTGGTCTTGCCTCCACCGGCAAGGATAATTGTGCCGGGTTCTGGCGTTGCGCTGACCATTGCTGTAAGCAGCAGGCTAGAGAGCATGGATCAAATCTCGGGTCTGCGCCATTCGAGACGCAAGGAAGGAAGCAACTGCTCGTCTTTACGAATCGGCAAATTGCTGTTCATCAAGAGATTTTGAATTCGGCGCTCGGCCTCAGATCGAAACTCCTCAAACTGAGATTCCATGTCCTCGCGCATCTTATCCATGTCTTCCAGGAGCCGGAGGATGATCTCCACTCCCGCCAGATTGACACCGATTTCTTGCGTCAGCCGCTGAATTCGCTGGACTCTTTGAATGTCCACCATGCTATACAAGCGATTCTTTTGGCCGACTCGGCTCGGGTTGACCAGGCCGAGCCTTTCGTATTGCCGCAAGGTTTGCGGATGGACATTGCACAGACGGCTTGCAACACCGATCATGTACAGCGGCTCTCGGTCGGCGCTCACGCCTTGACCTCCGCTTGTGCCATCTGTTCGAACAACTCGCGCTGTTCTGGAGTGAGATTTTTGGGCAATGCAATCTTGAGTTTCACAAACAGATCACCTCTCTGATTAGAATTCAATTTCGTCATTCCTTGATTCGCTAGCCTGAGCGTTTGGCCAGGTTGCGATCCCTCGTTAATCTTCATCGTGAGTGTCCCGCGGAGTGTCGGAACTCGTACTTCCCCGCCCAAGACAGCAGTCGTCAGGCTAACTGGCACTTCGGTTTCTAGATCGTCACCCTTTCTTTCGAACTGAAAGTGCTTTTCGGCTTTGACCACAACGTAAAGGTCGCCCGCGCGGCCATTTGCGCCGACCGATCCTCGGCCAGGTACCCTGAGCTTCCTTCCTTCCGGAATCCCGGCGGGAATCTTCACCTCAACCCGTTTGTTGCTGAGCACGACGCCGTCGCCGCTGCAGGTCGGGCATCGTTCCAGGGTGGATTTTCCGGTGCCGCCACAACCTTCACAGGGTTGTGACATGCCGAACATTCCGCGCTGGGCTCCCGAACCTTGGCAAACGGGGCAAGTTCTCGAAGACTTCAGCCGGACGAATCCTGTTCCGTCGCAAGACTTGCAACTATCTTGAACTTGGTAGCTGAGCGTGCGGCTGGTGCCTTTGTCGATTTCTTCGAGCGGCACAATGATCTCTTTGGTGAGGTCTTTGGCTTCGACACCTTTGGGCCTACTCCCTTCTGCTGGCGCGGTATGAAAGAATTGCTCGAAGATCGAGCCAATGCCACCACCGCCGAAGTCGAAATTGACTCCGCCAAAGTCGCCTCCGCCAGACATATTCTCGTAATTCTCGCCAAAACGGTCGTACGCTTTGCGCTTTTCAGGATCGCTGAGCACTTCATTTGCTTCGCTGATCTCCTTGAATTTGGCTTCGGCGGCCTTATCCCCTGGGTTCACATCAGGATGGTATTTGCGTGCAAGCTTTCGATACGCTGATTTGATTGTCTTATCATCAGCGGACCGGCTTACGCCCAACACCTTGTAAAAGTCCTTTGCCACGTTATGCTCCTACACTCAATACCATGAGTATATAACGCTCAAGTCGGGCGATTGGTTTCAAAACAAGAGTGCCCCGGAGAATTTTTCTCCGAGGCACCTGTAGAGAGGAAATTCTCTCTTAGTCGAGGCTTGGCTCTTCAGTACCGTCTTCCAGCCGAACTTCCTCTTGGAAGCTGGCCATATCGGCGATGCTGATTTCCGGCAGATCGAGTTCGTCTTCGAGAATCGTCTCGTCTGCTTCCACCAACGCGGTGAGCGATTGTTGCGCCCAGCTTGGTGCGGATCGATCAACTTCGATTCCGACATCTTGATAATGTCGAACGCCGGTACCAGTTGGGATCAAGCGACCAATGATCACGTTCTCCTTCAGACCGATCAGCGAATCTTGCTTTCCTCGCACTGCAGCTTCCGTCAACACGCGAGTCGTCTTTTGGAACGACGCAGCTGACAAGAACGAATCCGTGGCAAGCGATGCTTCGGTGATACCGAGCAGAATCCATTCGGCTTCTGCCTCTTGCGGATCTCGCTCAACATCTTCACCTGTCGCAGGATCAACGTACTTGATCTTCTTCTCTTCGGCGATCATCTTTCGCACTCGATCAGTCTCGCGTTGGAACCGGAATCGGTCCACGATCTGACCTGGCAAGAAGCTGGTATCGCCTGGCACCTTGACCTGTCGCTTTCGGAGCATTTGGCGAACGATGACTTCGACGTGCTTATCGTTGATGTCAACACCTTGGCTCTTGTAAACGCGTTGCAAGTTCGCGATGAAGTAGTCGTAAACCGCGTTGGCGCCTGCGAGCAACAGAACTTCGTGTGGATCAAGCGGACCGCCAGTGAGCGGGTCACCCTTAATAATCTTCGAACCCTTGTTGACTGGCAACTTACCTTGCGGTGGAACCAGCACAGGATAGAGAATCTTAACCTTCTCGATTCCTTGTCGCCGTAGAACCTGCAGGGTCGGCGCAGTCAGCTTGGAGCCAACCAATCGCTCGAGGCTTGGCTCGAGTCGACCATTTTCGCCTCGCTCCCAATCTTGCTTTTCACTGATGAACGCATCTCGGAGCGGTGCGGTGGTCGGCACGTCAGCCTCTACCACGACCCATCGGCCAAAGCTAGACTCTTGGACGTCGATCACATAACCCGAGACCGGGCAGATGATCGCCTTACCACGTGGGTTGCGCCGTGCTTCGAAGATTTCTTCGACACGGACGATACCGCTCGATTCACCCGTCCAGGTGACAAAGAAGGTCTTTCGGCTTCGATCCCAGAGCTTTTGGCTATCTCGGTCGAGCTTTTCAGCAGCCTTGGCAGCGGCCTTTGTTTGGCGCGCTGTCATCTTCTTTTCGCCGTCGGCTTCTTCGGTTTCGCGGTTCATCAATCCCTTGATCACCGATTCTTGATTCTCGATGAGCTTGGTAGGATCGAAGTCCTTGAGATCGGTTGAAGTAGCCGCGCTAAAGTCCGCAAGGAAGAGCTTAATGAACTTACCGGTTTTGTACTGGTTCGTTCCTGCAATAACCTTTGCACCCGCAACACCACCGGTGTGGAAGGTACGCATCGTTAGCTGGGTACCCGGTTCACCAATCGACTGGGCCGCGATGATTCCGACTGCAACGCCGATTTCAATCGTCTTCTTCGAAGACATGTCCATGCCGTAGCAGGTCGCGCAAACGCCTTGCTCAAGTTCGCAGGTCAGTGGCGATCGAATCTTGAGACCCAGTTCACCGTGTTCGGTGATCGTGAATCCAAACTCTTCGTACTTCTTGCCGATCTTCTCGCGCTCTTCATCGGTATCGACAGCGGCGATCTCCTTGAGATAGTCCTTTTCGAACTTTCCGATGTGAACAGCGAGGTCTTCCGAGACCATCGTTCCGTATTCGACGATTGGCTGCTTGGTTTCTCGGTCGATGACCGTAGCCAAGGTGTGGCGACCGATCACTCGATCTTGGATCGATTCGATCTGTTCGCCTTCATCCAGCAATCGATGAACGATAATGCCTTCGGTCGTACCGCAATCGCGCTTCTTGATGATCACGTCTTGGGCGACGTCGCAAAGACGGCGCGTCAAGTAACCCGCGTCAGCAGTTCGAAGTGCGGTATCGGCCAATCCCTTACGGGCACCGTGGGTGGTCACGAAGTACTCAAGCATCGACAGTCCGCGATGGAACGAGTTCTTAACCGGCAATTCGTAAATTACTTCGTTGAACTGGTTCATCATGAGGCCGCGCATTCCGGAGAGCTGCGAAAGCTGCTTCACCGAACCACGAGCACCGGACACCGTGATAATCGACAGTGGATTCATCTGGTGCATACCGTGCACCAGCTCCTTACCGATTTCGTCGTACGTTTCTTGCCAGAGCTTCACGAGGCTGTTTTGCATTTCGTTAAAGCCGAGCATTCCGCGTCGGAACTGTTGGTCGATACGCTGGGATCGGTTGTCTGCTTCGGCGAGGATTTCTTCTCGTCGTTGCGGCGGGTCCATGTCCGTGAGCGCGATGCTCAAACCGTACTTGGTGGCCCACTTGAATCCGAGGTCCTTCATGTCGTCGAGCAACTTGATCGTATTCTCCTTTCCGGCGACCTTGTGCGCAGTCACAATCGTTTCTGCAATCGCCTTCTTGGTGAGTTCGATGTTGATAAAGTTGTCGGCGTACTTCATCGGGAACGGCAAGATTTCGTTCAAGATCAGCTGGCCAGGGGTCACCTGGAATAGCTTCGTCTCGTGCTCCATCTCGAGTTCCTTGAGTTCGCGGACTTCGTCACCGTTCTCGTTCGTGATCGTTTCGTAAGCGTACTCTTGACCAGTCTTTGGATCGCGGTAGTCGACTTCCGACTCTGGTCGGCAAATCGGCCTGGTCAATCGAACCAGAACTGGGTCATTGATGATAAATCCTCGATCTTCTGCACTCACGTTGTCCATGACATACAGAACCTCGTCGATTCCGCTGTAAACGTGCGGCGCTGGGTTCTTGTCTGGATCTGCCTTGTGAGCTTCGATCTGAGCCTGAAGACGATTCTTACCTTCGACGCGAGTGAATGTCAGCGCGTAGCAACCCAAAACGATGTCTTGGATCGGCGAAACGGTTGGCTTTCCGTCGGCTGGGCTAAACAGGTTCTGCGTCGAGAGCATGAGCACTCGAGCTTCAGCCTGCGCTTCCGTGCTGAGTGGTACGTGCACAGCCATCTGGTCGCCGTCAAAGTCCGCGTTATAGGCGTGGCAAACGAGCGGGTGAACCTGAATCGCCTTACCTTCAACGAGAATCGGCTCGAAAGCTTGAATTCCCAATCGGTGAAGGGTCGGAGCACGGTTCAGAAGCACCGGATGCTCGGCGATGACTTCTTCGAGGCCATCCCAAACCGCCGGGTGCATTCGGTCGATCATGCGCTTTGCAGTCTTGATGTTCTGCGTGATCTTCTTTTCGACCAAGCTCTTCATCACGAACGGCTTGAACAGTTCGAGCGCCATCTCCTTCGGCAGACCGCACTGGTGCAGCTTAAGGTGAGGACCAACCACAATCACCGATCGTCCGGAGTAGTCCACACGCTTACCGAGGAGGTTCTTTCGGAACCGGCCTTCCTTACCCTTGAGCATGTCGCTCAAGGACTTCAGTGGGCGCTGGTTGCTACCAACGACAGGTCGGCTTCGTCGGCCATTGTCGATAAGCGCATCCACGGCTTCTTGGAGAAGTCGCTTTTCGTGGTTGATAATGGACTCAGGAGCTTGGATTTCCATGATCCTCTTGAGTCGGTTGTTGCGGTTGATAATTCGTCGGTAAAGATCGTTGAGGTCCGAAGTCGCGAACCGGCCACCATCGAGCTGAACCATCGGGCGCAATTCAGGGGAGATGACAGGAACGGAGTCCAAAATCATCCAATCTGGTCGGCTCTTCGAGCTGATCAGCGCTTCGCACAGTTCGAGTCGCTTGATTGCTCGGGCTCGCTTTTGGCTAGTCGTGACAACGATTTCGTGGCGGAGTTCTCGCGCCATTCGCTCTAGGTCGACGCGTCGCAGCAGCTCCTTGGCTGCGTCTGCGCCGATGTTTGCGCGGACCAAGCCACCAAGGTCGGTGCGAAGTCGTCGATCGACGGCATCAAGCATCTTGCTAATTGCGCGCCACTTGTCTTCTTCGATGAGCTGATTGAGTTCAAGCTTGCCAAGTAGATCGACGGCGACGTCAAGATCCTTGAGTCGGTCGTCTGCGTCGCGGTATTCCGCACGAATTCGGTCAAAGGCAGCCTTCATGCGCTCTTTGACAAACTGCTCATCCATGTACTCGTCTGGGTTGTTGCGCATCTCGTTGGTGAGTCGCGTAACCGATTCGAGTTCCAGGTCTTGCATCTGGACCATGATGTGCTTCTTCTCCGCTTCCACAGCTTCGCGGATTTTCGGCATCATCTCCTGGATTTGCTCAGCTTCGATATCAATGATGATGAAGCTGGCAAAGTAGATGACCTTCTCGAGCTGTCGTGGGCTGATATCTAGGATCAACGAAAGTGGGGATGGGACACCCTTGAGGTACCAAATGTGGCACACAGGAGCGGCGAGTTCCACCACACCCATGCGTTCTCGGCGGACCTTGCTGCGGGTGACTTCAACGCCACATCGCTCGCAAATGATCCCCTTGTACTTGATCTTCTTGTATCGACCGCACGAGCATTCCCAGTCCTTTACAGGACCGAAGATGCGCTCGCAGAACAGACCATCGCGTTCGGGTTTGAACGTTCGATAGTTGATCGTCTCCGGCTTCTTGACCTCGTAGCTGATCATTTGGCCGTTGGCGTCTTTGCGGATCGACCAGCTCCGAATTTCTTCGGGGCTAGCGATGCCGATACGGATCTTATCAAAAAGGCTTACGTCTGCCATGTTATTTGTGTGTTTGTCGAGTTAAAACGCTTGTTAAATCCTGGAGCCTGAACCACCCAAAAAGGGTGATTCAGGCTCAATTTTGGGGCTAGTTAAAGAATCCGACGCTTCGAGCCAGTCGGACATCGTCCCCGGCGGTCAGCTCATCGAGATCCTTTAGCGTCAGTTCGCGATTGTTCTGGTCTTCGACAGAAACCTTCAAGCAGAGTGATCGAAGTTCGTTCACCAAGATCTTGAAGGACTCAGGAATTCCAGGCTCCGAAATGGTCTCACCCTTGACGATGCTTTCGTACGCCTTTACGCGGCCCATAACGTCGTCGGACTTGATGGTGAGAAGCTCTTGCAGCGTGTATGCAGCGCCGTAGGCTTCAAGCGCCCACACTTCCATTTCACCAAATCGCTGACCACCAAACTGCGCCTTACCACCGAGCGGTTGCTGTGTGACAAGGGAGTAGGGGCCAATCGAACGTGCGTGAATCTTTTCGTCGGCAAGGTGTTCCAGTTTCAGGATGTACATCACGCCCACGGTGATTGGGTTTGGCAACTTATCGCCTGTCAAACCATCCCGCAGGAAGCTCTTGCACGATTCTGGATCGATACCAGCGCGATCGAACGAGTTCTTTCGGATCGTTTCGATGATTTCGGCATAGACCTTGTCGTCAGCCTTGTGCGCCGGACCTTCGGTCTCTGGAAGTTCGTCTGGAGTCCATTCGTCGAGATCAAGAATCTCAGAAACTGCCTTGACCGGAGCCGCAGCCAGAATCCGGCTGATGTTCTCGAGCCGATCGACATCCATGCTGCGAAGCTTCTTTTCGACCTTGGCAAGCATCTCATCGAGAGGCTCGTCGATATCGAAACCGATGTTCAAGCCGAGTTCGCGATTGACGTAGGCATCCAGCACCTTTCGGCGCATATCTTCTGCCATGCGTTGAACTTCATCAAGGATCTCGTGCTCTGTAGCACCTTCAAACGCTGGGCACTCGTAACGAACACCGAAGTGTCGCCCGACATAGCCGAGGTGGGTTTCCAGAATCTGCCCGATGTTCATACGAGAAGGCACACCGAGCGGGTTTAGCACCACGTCTACCGGCGTTCCGTCTGCCAAGAACGGCATATCTTCGACCGGAAGAATCTTCGAAATAACACCCTTGTTTCCGTGACGTCCTGCCATCTTGTCGCCGACCATCAGCTTTCGCTTCTGGGCTACGTAGACCTGGACAGTCATGTTGGTACCGGCCGGCAATTCGTCACCTGCAATCTGGATCAACGGATCTTCGGTGCGGTCGCAAATCGGTCGCTCTCGCTTCTTCGATTCCTTATAGATGTAGTTGATATTCGGGCTGAGGTACTTGTACCGGCTGAACACCTTCACATCCACGACTGTTCCCTTTTCGCCGTGTGGCAATCGCAGTGAAACGTCGCGGGTTTCTTCGGCCTTCTTACCAAAGATCGCGATAATGAGCCGCTCTTCAGCGGTCATTTCGGTTTGACCCTTCGGCGCAACCTTACCCACAAGAATGTCTTCTGGCCGGACTTCAGCACCGATTCGGATGATTCCGTTCTCGTCGAGGTCCTTCAGAGCGTCATCGCCAACGTTTGGAATGTCGCGAGTGATTTCTTCTGGGCCAAGCTTTGTGTCCACCGCTTCCGATTCGTGCCGCTCGATGTGAATCGAAGTAAACACGTCGTCCTTCACCATGCGCTCGCTGATCAGAATCGCGTCTTCATAGTTGTATCCGCCCCATGGCATAAACGCGACCAGCACGTTCTTACCTAGAGCCAATCGACCATCGTCGCAAGTTGGACCGTCCGCAAGCGGATCACCTTGGAGAACTCGGTCCCCAGGAATCACGCGTGGTCGGTGCGTAAAGCAAGTCGACTTGTTCGACTGCACCAAGTGCATCAGCGGGTAGACATCGAGTCCGCCATCGTCGTTCTTGATTCGAATTTCTTGGCTCGTGACTTGCTCGACAACGCCTGGGCGGTGAGCCACAACGGCGGCGCCGGAGTCCACAGCGGCGGTTCGCTCGTAGCCCGTGCCAACAATCGGCGCATCGCTTCGAAGCGTTGGAACAGCCTGACGTTGCATGTTCGCACCCATCAGAGCGCGGTTTGCGTCGTCGTTTTCAAGGAACGGAATGAGCGCCGTAGCCACAGAGATGATCTGCTGCGGCGAGACGTCCATGTACTGAACCAAATGCTTTGGAATCGTCGGATACGACGCACCACCAAAGTCTCTATCACCAGCCGGGCATCGCACCTTGACGAAATCGTCAACGATATTGCCATCCGCGTCCAAAACCATGTCTGCAGGAGCAATTCGGCAATGGAAGTCGTCGTTCGCGGTGAGATAAGTGATCTCGTTGAGAACCTTGCCATCCACGACCTTTCGGTACGGGGTCATCAAGAACCCGAACTCATCGATCCTCGCATGGGTCGTCATCTGGCTGATGAGACCGATGTTTGGACCTTCAGGAGTTTCGATCGGGCAGATTCGGCCGTAGTGAGATCGGTGAACGTCACGGACTTCCAGCTTTGCGCTGGTTCGCTGGAGACCACCAGGACCGAGGCTCGAAAGCCTTCGCTTGTTGGTGATTTCGCTAAGCGGGTTCGTTTGGTCCATGAACGTGCTGAGCTGGTTGGAGCTAAAGAAGCTCTTAATGCTCGCGCTCACAGGCTTGACGCTAAGAATAATTCCTGGGAGCAAGTTGTCTTGATCCGCAGAAGTCATTCGCTCGCGGGCAACCTTCTCCATTCGGACAAAACCGAGTCGGAGTTGGGATTGCAGCAACTCGCCCACGCTTCGGACGCGCTTGTTCTTGAGGTCGTCAATGTCATCGCGCTCAGCGTCGCCAAGGATGTAGGGCTCCATCGCCAGGATGATTCCCGCCAAGTCGTCGCTGGTCAGATTGCGAACAGTGATAGGCACGTTGACCTTCAATCGCTGATTCAAGAATCGGCGACCAACCTTTCCGAGGTCGTAGCGCTTGACTTCAAAGAACTGACTGTAAATGAGTTGCTTTGCAGCGTCTTCAGTTGCAGCTTCACCCGGACGCATTCGCTTGAACAAGTCCAGCATCGCGTCGCGCGTGTTGGTGGTCTTATCTGCTTCCAGGGTCGAGTTCACCAGCGGAGACAACTTCAGCACTTCAAGGCCATCGAGCTCCATGGATTCGATCTTCTTCGCGGTTTCGCGATCGATCTGCTCCATCTTGTGGACGATCACCTTCGTGCCTTCGGTTAAGTCGTTCAGCAGTCGGCAGTTCACCAGGTCGTCTGCGACCGGCTTATCGAGCGTGACTTCTTCGCCGAAGTGCCACAGCATCTCTTCGTTGGTCGACAGCGCGGATTCAACTTCAACAACCGTATCGAGCACGGTGTCAGGAAGGGTCGAAAGAATCTTCTTCGAGAGGATCGTTCCTCGATCGAGCAGCACTTCGCCAGTTGATGAATCAGCCAAAGGCTCAACGAGCTTCTTCTTACCTGCATCTCGAACCTTCAGCTGGTATCGAATTCGGCCACGGTACTTTTCAGGATTGTTGCTATCGAAGAACGCGTGGATCGCCTTCACCAATTGGGTGATTGGCAGCTTCTTGGTTTGGCTAACCTGAGTGTAAACCACGTGGTTCGAATCGGATTCGACTTCGAGCCATGGACCTTCGGTAGGAATAATACGCGCAGAGACGATGACCTGCATTGCAGTGTCAACGCCTTCTTCAAAATACAGACCCGCGGATCGCGAAAGCTGGGAAACAATGACGCGCTCGCGGCCATTGATAATAAAGGTTCCCTTGTCGGTCATCAAAGGCAAGTCGCCCAGATAGACCTCGGACTCGATCTCTTCTCGGTCTCGTCCACCGAATCGGACGGTGGCCTTGATAGGAGCCTCGAACGTCATGTCACGATCTCGGCAGTCTTGAATCGAGTACTTAGGTTCTCCCAGATGGAAATCTACGAACTCAATATAATTGGATTGCGTAAAATCCCAAATTGGGGAAAACGTTTTAAATAGTTCGGGAAGTCCTTCTTCTAGAAACCAGCGATAGCTGTTGAGTTGAAGTTCGATCAGGTTCGGCATGCTTAGGGGTTGGGAAAGACGTTTTGTTGCCGGCTGAATAACTCTCATTCATTCCTCCTGGGGATACCGCAAAACGGCACGATTTCACCTGGCGTGAAAAGGGGTGCACAGTCTCGGGGCTATAACATTATCCCTACCGGCACAGACTATGTCAAGGCCGGATTAACATTTCAGGCTGTTTCCACCGCAATTTTATGTGCATTTTCCTTGAACTGCGGGTTGACAAAATTTCGGTACTCTAGCCGGTATGCGACAAGTCGTTTCGACGCCAGATGCTCCTGGTGCCATCGGACCCTATTCCCAGGCGATCAAAGCTTCGGGGACGTTCCTATTCATCAGCGGCCAGATCCCTCTTCGTCCGGACGGTTCTATGGTGGGCCCAAGCATCGAGGAACAGTGCGAACAAGTGATGAGCAACCTTGAAGCGGTCCTGAAGGCAGGCGGTTCCAGCTTCGGTAACGCCGTGAAGACCACAATTTTGCTGAGTTCGATGGACCACTTTGCCACTGTCAATGAGATCTACGGCAAGCGCTTTGGCGACAGGCCGCCAGCTCGTGCCACATACTCGGTGGTTGGACTGCCCAAAGGTGTGGACATCGAGATCGAAATGATCGCTTTGGTGGACTAATTTGAAGCACGTCGTATCGGTGAGCTTGGGGAGCAGCGCGCGCAATAAGTCGAGCGAATTTGAGATGCTCGGCGAGCGTTTCTTGCTTGAACGCATCGGCACCGACGGCGACATGAAGGCTTTCAAAGCGAAGTTCGAAGAACTCGATGGCAAAGTCGACGCGATGGGAATCGGTGGCGCAGACCTCTATCTGGTCAGCGGCGAGCGCAAGTTTGCCTTTCGGGAGATTGCGCATTGCATTTCTGGGGTGAAACGAACGCCAATAGTGGACGGCAGTGGACTCAAGCACACGTTGGAACGCAAGAGCATTGAATTCCTTTCCGAAAGTCACCAGATCGATTTCGCCAAGGAGAAAGTGTTTCTGGTCAGCGCCGTCGACCGTTATGGAATGGCGCAGGCTCTGGATAAGGTTTGCCCAGACGTAATCTATGGCGATTTGCTGTTCGGCATCGGGCTGAATCTACCTATTCGAACCTACGCGGGTGTCCAAAGATTGGCAAACGTGTTGCTGCCAGTAATCACCAAATTGCCTTTCAAGTGGTTTTATCCGACGGGTGAAAAGCAAGATCAACGCACGCCAAAGTTCCAAAAGGTGTGGGATGACCGCACTTTCATTTGTGGGGATTCGTTGTTCATCTTGCGATTTGCGCCTGATCGCCTCGAGTGGAAAACGATCCTCACTCAGAGCGTGCGCGCGGCCAATTTGGAATACTTCAAGTCGGCAGGGGTGAAGCAGTTGATCACCACCACGCCCGTTGTCGGGAACGAGACTTTCGCCACAAACGTCATGGAAGCAGCCATCGTGGCGTTATTAGGTAAGGGCCAGACCCCGCTTCTTGAGTCAGAATATGAAGAAGTTTTGGGGCGCATGAACTGGAAACCGAACGTCATTCAACTTTAGGAAGTTCAATTTTGAAGAAATTCGCCTTTGTGGTCCATCCGATTGCTGCGCGTGACGCGGCCCGCAAGTATCCCCTTTTGGGCATACTGCCTGATGGCGCGATTGAGGCGATTATGCGCATCAAAAAGCCCAGCGTCGTGAGCCAAATCACAGGGATTGAATCGACTACTGGCGCAAAGACCGAAGGCTGGTTTATCGGCTTGCCAATGACTCCGCACATGATGATGGAGCCTTCGAACCTTGATTTCACCTACGATCAGATTGTTCGTTGCGCCGAAATCGCCGAGGGACTTGGCGCAGACATAATCGGTCTTGGCGCGTTCAGTAGCGTGGTCGGCGACGGCGGCATCACGGTGGCGAGTCGATCCAAGATAGCAGTGACCACTGGAAACGCTTACACCGTCGCGACAGCGATTGAAGGTGCGATCAAAGCTTGCAATCTGCTGGGTGTGAATCCAGCCGATTCGGAGTTGGCAGTCGTCGGAGCGACCGGGAGCATCGGAAAAACCTGCGCAAAGGTCTTGGCTCCTCAATTCAGATCGACCGTTCTGCTGGGTCGCGATTTAGAGCGTACTGCTGCCGTTGCAGACGAATTGCCTCGTGCCAGAGCCAGCACCAATCCGACTGATCTAAAGGGTGCAGAAGTTTTGATCACGGTGAGTTCGGCTGGCAAGGAGATCGTATTCCCCGAGAATCTTGCGATCGGAGCTGTCGTGGTAGATGTTGCGAGGCCGCGCGACGTCAGCGTACGAGTATCCAAAGAGCGTCCAGATGTTTTGGTGATCGAAGGCGGCGTGGTCAAGGTTCCCGGCAAGCCAGAATTCAACTTCAATTTCGGATTTCCTGCGGGGACAGCCTATGCTTGCATGAGCGAGACGATGATGCTCGCGCTGGACGACCGGATCGAGAACTTCACCCTTGGCAAAGAGGTCAGCGTGCAACAGGTCGAGGAGATTTCTTCGATTGCCGCCCGTCACGGATTCGAGCTCTCAAGTTTCCGTAGCTTCGAACGTGCGGTCGACGAGGCCACCATCGCCAAGGTGCGTGAGGCACGTCAGAAAGTGGCGGTCACTGCGTAAATGCTGGACGTATCTGGCGTTTCCCACTGGTACGGCACGCGCCAAGTGCTCAACGAAATCAGTTTCAGCGTCGAGAATGGCGAGATTCTGGCGATCATGGGCGCCAGCGGCGGTGGGAAGACGACCCTTCTGAAGTGCATCAGTGGTCTGTTGCGGCCGACTCAAGGCTCGATCTTGGTTGATGAAATCGACGTAGTCAAGCAGCCCGAACTTGCCCGGGAGAACATGGGCTTAGTCTTTCAATACGCCGCGCTATTTGATTACTTGAATGTCGAGGACAACATCGTCTTTGGCGTCCAGCGTAAGCGCAAGCTCAAGCCAAAAGACAAAGCTGAGCTCGTGAACACGCTTCTTCAACTGGTTTCTCTGGAACCTGAAGTGTCGAAATTGATGCCGAGCGAACTGTCTGGCGGGATGCGAAAGCGAGTCGGTCTCGCAAGAGCACTCGCGACTAGTCCCAAGCTTTTGCTTTACGATGAACCCACCAGCGGGCTCGATCCAGTCACGGCTTACAGTGTTGACCGGCTCATCGTGGACACGCGAAATCGAACCGGCATGACCAGCGTTGTGGTCAGCCATGATGTCAATAGCGTCTTTCGGGTCGCCGACAAAATCGCGTTCTTAGCGGACGGCGAGTTGCAGTTCTTTGGGACCCAAAAGGACTTCGAATCGAGCAATCATGACGCGATCCGCGAGCTTGTAGACAAGGCCGCGGCGCACAGCTTGGGCGTTTTATAAGTTCAAATTGATTTTTCGGTGAACATTCCCTTTCAGATTGCGTTGTTCATTCTTGAACGACTTTGAAAAGCGAGATAACCGTATGAAAAAGCTGATTACTTTTATCGTCTCTGCGCTGATGGTGGGCGTGATGGCTACCGCAGCGATGGCTCAAGATGCTGGTCCTGGTGGACGCGGTCCTGGCGGTGCACCAGGTGGACGAGGACCTGGTGGCCCTGGCGGACCTGGCGGCGATCGCACCAAGATGCGCGCAAAGATGAAAGAGATTGAAGCAAAGGTTCTTGCCCAGCTGAAGCTCACCGATGCGCAAAAGACGAAGATCAAGAACCTGAACGCTAAGTATGACAAGCAGATGGCTGATCTTCAAAAATCGACCGCAGATCGAGAAACCAAGATGAAGAAATTGCGGACGATGATGGAGAGCCGCCGAAAGGAATTCATGGCCATCCTCACTCCTGAGCAGCAAAAGAAGTTCGATGCTTTGATGAAGGCAGAAATGGAAAAGTTGCGCAAGGAACGCGAGAAGAACGGCGGTCAAAAGCCAGGTGGCTCGAAGCCAAGCGGCGGCAAGCCATCCAAGCCAAACTAATCAATCCAACCCCCTCTAAACAAGAATGGAGAGCCTATCGGCTCTCCATTCTTGTTTTTAGTCCCCAAAGTTCTTCAGGAGGAATCCCCATTCCGGCGCCTCGTCTGGGTCATCGCAAATACGCTCCCCAACTCGAACTGCGCCAAAAGACTCGTACAATCGGTGCGCATCGATAAACTTCTTATCGCTCCAAATCTCAAGGTTTTGTCCTGGAGTTTCGTCGAGAATGCGCTCGAAAATCTCTGTCGCGATTCCCTGCCGCCTTGCATCGGGATGGACGTACATCCGAATCACTTCGGCAGATGTTCGTGAAACCCTCACGGTTCCCTCTTCTAGCGCAGTCGAGCCGAGTTCGCCAGGAGTCTCGGCGTGGAACGCGACACCGCCGCATCCAACGATCTGGCCGTTTGTAGCTTCAGCAATCCAGAACCGCGCCATCAGTGGATCACAGTACTCGGTCAAATCGTATAGGTCCGAGTGATAGCCGGATTCATCCCATGTGAACCCATACTCGTCATACACTGCCTGTACGACCCGCACAACTCCAGGTGCGTCATGTGGCCGAACTAATCGAATTTGGTATGCCATGACTGAAACTCAATCATGGCATTCTATCCAGTCGTGTGGGCCTAAATTATGCGCCTTCTTCAGGTGCGTAGCAGAATCGCTCTCGAACGATCTTGCCATCCTGCAGTTCGTACACACCGACTTCCTGCATTTGCGATCGTTGACCCGAGGGCTTATGGGTTGTATCCATGTCGTAAACAACCGCAAACAGGTTGTCGCCGTGTGGGAAGGGGCCGGTGGCTTTCAAGCTGTGCGCTTCAAAATTCTCTGCCCACCACTCATTCTTGGCGTTGATGCCTTCCATCCCTTTAGATTCCATCCCATCGGCTTCGATGCTGACGATTTCGGGCGAGTAGAGCTCCGCATAGATCGGCTCCCAGTTACCGGCATTGAACAATTCGACGAGGCGTGTGCCAACTTCTATAGCTTTCATTGATTTTCCTTTGTGGGTTTCCCCAGTTCGAAATTGATTATAGTAGACGCGTGTTTACTTGTCAAGACCTCTCTCGAAAATTAATCGCCATTTAATCCAAAATTGGCGGTCACGAGGTCGAAATCGCTACTTCCGACTTCCCCGTCTCCATCCAGATCGGTGTTCGAGTTCGATGATCCAAAGGCTGCGACCACCGCATCAAAGTCGTTCGAACCCACCTCATTGTCTTCGTCAACATCGCCGTTGATGAGGCTAAACGCAACGTTCACCGAGCTGCTGTTCAAGGTGACCGATTGCTTCTTGATCAGCCAGTGGCCGACCTTAGCCAGCAAGTCGTAGGTACCGAATCGAGTACTTTGAATCGTAAATCCGCCATTGGATGACAAAGTTGTCGGCGCGAAGGTTTGCACTACGGTCGTCCCCTGTTTCAGCGTAAAGGTCACGGGATATGCGCCGATCGGGCCGAGCCAGTTCTGCAGATCGACAGTGCCAGTGATCGTCGACGGGGGCGCGGTGAGTTGATAAGCCACGTCGGATAAGAGCTGATGTCCAATTCGCGTCGGGTGCACCTCGTCGTAGAAAAGGTACTGGTCTGGATTCGGCACAACGGTGCTGCCAACTAAAGCTGGCTGCGTGACGTTCGTCAGTCCGTAGTTCGCAGGATGCGCCTGTACATCGTTGAGGTTGCTGGCGACATCGAATGCGATGAATGTCGCTGCCGGAAAGTCCGTTCGCAATGTCGCGATTTTGGAAGCCAACGTTGTGTTGTGGGTTTGGCTGACAGCGTTCTTCGGGATTTCGTCCACTGTGCCTCGGTAGCGCGGAGTATTTCCGAGTAGAGGGAGGTTCGGGATCAAGAATTGTCGTGCGCCTCGAGCATACAGCGTTCGAATGTCAGCGTCAATCCGTGATGGAGGGATCGTGCCATCGGTTTGACCATCAAAGTAGTCGTTCGCGCCGCACCACACAACGTACAGCTGGTTCGCGTTGATCGCGGGATTTGCCGCAAGATACCGGCTGACTTGAGTCGAGACGTTCGGGAACTGGAAGAATAGAAATCCGAACGTTCCGGTTCCGCTACTTGCACCGCCAAATGCCCAGTTCGTCCCGCTGGCACCGCTTCGCGCCAATGCGATGTTGTAACGAGTCGCTAGTCGCTCGATCCACACCAACCCATTTGAGAACCGACCTTGATAGTAGTTCGAGCCAGGCTGAACTCCCAACGTTCCTGCGCTGATGTTGCCCATATCCGAAAGACTGTCACCGAAAACGATGATCTTGTTGAATGCGCCAAGACACTTGGACGAGACCAAACAGCTCAGAACGATACCGGCGACGATACGAACTCGCGACATTCAACCATTTTAACTTGGAATTACGAATCTCACGAGCAAAATGAAAAAATAGATATTTGATGTATCAAGTATCTCGGTTGCGCACTCAATGACTTCATCAGCTGGGAAACCGGTTTGGGAGGATGAACATGAACTTCAAAAATTACGCTGTCTTGCTGTCACTGACTCTTTCGGGAGGGGCGTTGGCCCAAACTTATCAGGCGACGGTTTATCCGGACAACACGCTTGTTAATGGAATTTCTTCTTCAATTGGAGGAGGACATTGGGGCGGCAAAGCGGCCTTGTTCGACGGGTTTGGAAGGCCACAAATTGTGCATCCGAAGTTCCTGGATTCTGCAACCACAACCGGTACCTCTTACATCAACGCTCGCAATGGCGAACTCTCTGTGGGCTATGGCATCTATGCTCAAAATCCGGGTCATACCGTTGCGATTAGGTGGGTGGGCAAAACCGCGCTCCGTCTCACCAATCCATTCCCGGCGTGGGGTGCCGTCGCCGTTTCTACAGATGGTAATCAAATCGTAGGTACTGTGATTGACATCACAACAGGGCAAGAATCCGTCGGCCCCGGCGACCAGCATGGAATCATTTGGGACGCCCAAACCGGCGCAGTCATCGCAGATTTGTATGATGGCAAGCCTCAATACATCACCGGCGGAGCGGGCGGAATTCAGGTCGGCTATGACTTTGCCAGTAACGGTGCCCAGGCTCGGATGTGGCGAGGAACTGCTCGGCCAGCCATCAACCTGCATCCAACGGCTTACGACGTCTCACAAGCCGTCGCAACGGATGGCGTCACACAAGTTGGCAACGTGGGCATCGCCGTACGGTTGTTTGACGAAACACACCATGGCACTCGCGTGATGATGAACAGTGCAGCGGTTTGGCATGGCAAAGCAAGTTCATTGCAAACCCTAGGCTATTACCTCCCGGGCTATCCGCACTTTGTGAGCTTTGCGACCGGAGTCTCGGGTCCGTTCGTTTGCGGCGTCGGTCAGGCTAAGAACTATGCAGGGACAACCCAAACGACTCATGCCGTCGTGTGGGATCTGTATCGCTACCAGCCGATCGATCTGCACTTTACATTGCCGACGGGATACATTTCATCGAGGGCGACGAGTGTCGACGCTGATGGAAATGTCACCGGATACACGGTGGATGCGCTCGGCCGTGTTCATGGCGTGATTTGGACTCGAAACTAAGCCCTATCACTTCTATCCTTTGCTGGGTTCGAATTGCGATTGATCGTCGTGATTCGAATCCAGTTTCGTTTATGACTCGCCGATTGAGAATACGGCGGGAATAGTTCAGCCGCCCACAACAATATGGGCAGAAACGGCCCATTCTCGCTCCGGTGCCGGATATAATCACCGAGCGCCCCGCGAATGTGCGAGGGCCGCGAAGTGTGACGCATGTCCCAAGAGCTGACAGAAGAATCCTTATTAGAACGGAGGTACCTGAATGCGCTGGCCAATGGAGATTCCAGCGCCTTGGGTGGTCTGTATGAGCTCTATGGCGAGCGGATTTTCCGCTACGCTTATCGAATGCTAGGCAACCGCTCGGATGCCGAAGACGCCACTGCAGAAACCTTTTTGCGAGTGCTTCGCCGATCGAGTGAATTGCGCGCCGATGGTGCCTTTCGCACCTGGCTTTTCCGCATTACTCGGAATCTTTGCATCGATCGTATGCGTCAACATAAGTTACTAGAGTTGCCTCAGGATGCCCAGTATGGAAGTCCGGAGGAGAAAACAACTCTTCGAGTCACCGTTCAACAGGCTTTGGCGGATTTGCCGCCGGATTATCGCGAGCCATTGATTTTGTGTGATTTGGAGGACATTTCAGCCAAGGAAGCGGCAGAAGTCCTTAAGATAACCGTACCGGCGCTCAAGTCGCGGCTTTACCGTGGTCGTCGAGCGCTCCGAGACAAACTGGGCACTGCCCTGGAGAGAAAATGAAGCAAGAGGAACTCTACGAGAGATTAGTGGATCTCTATGTGGGCGACGAATTGCCAGAAGAACTCATGGAAGAGTTGGAACTGGCTTCTACCCGCAATCGCCAACTCGCGCAAGATATGCATTCTTTGCGCCAGACCGTGGAAATGCTGCGCGCTATTCCACAGCCAAAGTACCGCGAGGAATCGTTCCATCGAATCCTGTTCAAGCTGTACGCTGGAGGTGCTAATCCGCAACCCAAGAGTTCTCCGCCTGCTTATTTTCAATATCAGTTACCCATTAACGGATAGGAGCTATTAAACAATCGTGAAGCTGGAATGTTCTCGCAAAGACTTGGTCGATGCTATCGCTCTTGTTGCCCCCGCAGCAAGTTCGCGCTCGCCACAACCACTGTTTCAAACCATTCGGTTAGAAGCGGCTGAAAACAGCCTCGAGCTAATGGCTTGCGATGGCGAAATGTGGGCCGAACGCGCAATTCTAGCTGCCGTTGAAGAGCCAGGTGCTGTTTGTGTACAGGCAAAGGTTCTACAAGAGCTGATTACTCTTCTCCCAGATGGTCCGGTCACTTTGGAAAAGACCAGCGGTGCCGTTTTCGTGCGTTCTGGCGCGTCCGAATGGCGACTCATGGCGCTCAATGCCGACGACTTTTTGACGATCCCTACGATCAACGCATCGAGTCGATTCACCCTCAAGATGGGCGAATTCCGAGATGCTGTTGACGGCGTACTTTATGCCGTGGCCGACGATGGCGGTAGGGCTGTTCTCACTGGTGTCCAGTTCAACTACGATGGTCAGCTCCTGACTTTGGTGGCAACGGACACTCACCGACTTGCTGTCAACCGGATTGAAAAACCAGGAATCGGATCGAACTTGACGGTCGTGATGAGCGAAAAATCTCTCAAGACAATCAAGAACCTGCCCGTTGGCGACGAAGAAGAAATCACGATTGAATTCGACGACACGCGGCTTTCTGTCGATACCGGAACTGCACGAGTCGTTTCTCAACTTCTCAGCGGCGCCTATCCAAACTGGGAGCGTGTGGTTCCAAACGAGTTCACCCGAACATGGAAGCTTGACCGCGCAGAGCTGATGGAGAATCTGAAGCGAACGATGATTCTTGCCCGAGATGCCGCCAATCGCGTACGATTCGGTGGCAACGGAATGCAAGTGATCATTTCGGCACGATCTGACGAAAAGGGCGAGGCGAAGGAAGAGATTCCGGCGATTATGGAAAATGGCGATATCGAAATCGCTTTCAACGGTCGCTATCTGCTTGAAGCCCTGAATGCGATGCGGTCCGATAGCATCGTGGCGCAGCTCACCGAAGCCAGCCGGCCGGCGATCATTCGTCCAAACGATGAATCCACTGAGCGGTTCTGCGTGATCATGCCGATGACGCTAAACTAACCATTTGGTTGACAAATAGAAAATCCCGGTTAGCATCGCTGACCGGGATTCTTTGTATGCCGAATCTTTAGAATCGGACGCCGAGGAACAAGCCAAAGCCGTTCAGTTTACTTTCCATCGTTCCGAGATAACGGAGTTCAGCAAACATCGGCATACCGCCCTGTTGCAAGTCCATTCCCACACCAATAGTGTATGCGAAGATCACGCCGCTTTCGTTCTCTGAACCGCTGCGCCACTTTGCAAAGCTCGCGCCAGCACCAGCTAGCGTGTACATCTTGTCCGTTCGCGAGACGTAGTTGAGCAGGATTGGTGCGTTTCGGAAATTGTTCTTGTTCAGCACGTCTCCGGAAAGGGTGAGCATTGCGCTTTGGCGGCCAGCATTGGCGTACTTGAGGTCGCGCAGCTTCATATCGAAGCCAAAACCAACCCAAGATCCTCCTGCCGTTCGAGCTTCGCCGCTCGATGGCCAGAAGTTTCCGATCTTAAAGCTCATTCCCATCGGCTTTGTTTCTTGCGCCGATGCCGAGAGCGCCGCGCATCCGAGCGCTAACATCAATAATGTTTTCTTCATAAATCTCCTGTGAAGAATTGCGCCCAACGGGCACAGTCTCAGTTCTTAGTACGATTGAACCTAGCTCGATTGACCCAGAATTTCTAGATTTTGCCACTCGATGGGACTCAGGAGCGCTTTGTCGAGGATGTCGAGGTACTCCTCTTCTTCGATGCAGTAGGCCCCGAGAGACTCCGTATGATCGTTGATGAACTGCGAATCAAAATGCGTGAATCCTAGCGAACGAAGGTGAGCAAGGAAATGATGCAGACCGATCTTGCTAGCATCGGTGCGACGACTGAACATCGACTCCCCGCTGAAGACGGTGCCCAACGTTACACCGTAAATTCCTCCGGCCAGCTCTTCGCCATCCCAAACCTCGCATGAGTGCGCCCATCCCCTTCGGTGAGCTTCGCAATAGAGCTCAATCAATTCCTCGCTGATCCAATTGTCTTCCGGGCGAATACATCCGCGCATGACCTTCTCGAAGCATCTGTCTGTGGTGACTGCGAACTTCCCTTGCCGAATCTTTTGTGCCAATCGCCTAGAAATATGAATCCCCTCGATTGGCAACAAACATCGCCAATTCACAGAGTAGAGGATGATGTTGTCGGAGTGGTCCGCCATCGGAAAATGGCCGTGCTCCAGACCAACTCGCAATCGATCAACAGTCAATCTGCTTTGAATTGAGTTTTCATTCCAACCATTCCAGAGCCCCATGACTTTTGAATCCTCCTGTTAAGATAAGATACTCCCATGAGCAGTAACAACTTCTTGAGCAAGTCACTCGAAGAATGCGATTTTCAACTCCGTGCGGTGCTAACCGGCTACCCAGCCGCGCACCTCGACACGAAAGTTGCCCCAACGGCAATGAGCGTCCGCGAATCTGTCGAGCATCTGGCGATGGTTTATCACGCCACAAATCTGATCGCCCACGGAGAGACGTTTGATTGGGGATCGGGTTGGTCCACGGGCATCACCGACTTCAATCAGTTGATGGAGAAGATGTTCGATCTTCGTCTCGTGGCTATCATGGCATGCATGCGCACGCCAGACCAACATGAAATCGCGATGGATTACATCGCGATGCACGATAGCTATCACATCGGTCAGCTCTGCTTAAT
Source organism: Armatimonadota bacterium (assembly GCA_017303935.1). Lineage (NCBI taxonomy): Bacteria > Bacillati > Armatimonadota > Armatimonadota bacterium. Next base: position 116,600 of record JAFLBD010000003.1, read on the forward strand.
GCGGATGTCGGTAGATAGCGCCTGGGATCCGTATTCGCTGTATCAACACTGATCCTTTATTGCTTGCGCCGCCGGTGGATGCTCAGAGTCGCGAATTCTCGCGTACCATCTTCTGAACGATTTCGAGCAATCGCCGGCGAGAGCTTTGTAGTGCCGGGCAATGGGTGCACTCAAAGAACTGCCGGGTGACAATTAGCCTGGACTTGACGTCTGGCTTACAGCTAGACAGTTCAGAGCGCAACCGGTCCAGTTCGTCCGAAAGGCATTGGACGCTCAGCAATCCAATAATTTTTGATGCGCGCGTCTCATCAATGGATAGGTCCATGTGCTCGGCAGTGACATACGCCATGACGCGATCGGAAACCATACCGGCAAATATGGCACTGGAATCGCTCATGTCAGCTATCATACACCGAAATGGTAGAGCTTGCACCAACAAACAGAATTCCGAACAAAATTCTTGAAATCAGACCTAGATATTCGGTTTCATGAGAATCATTACGCAAAAATATTGCTTCGTCTAATTAACTTAAAGATAACAGTCTACAGCGAACGCTCGCCAGCTTTCAGCCGAGCCTCGACCAAATCAAGCCTTGCGGAGTCGGGCGACATTCGTAGAGCGTCCATCACGTCGGTATCTCCTAGTGCGATCACGAGTTGCTGCTTACGCTTTGTATCCTGGCTCGCACAGATCATCAATCGAACCCGGCCAACTTCCCAGAACCAATAGCTCGCCTTATCTCCTGGCAACACGCTGGGCTCGATAGTTGAGAACGCTTCTTGGTACTGCCGGACTTTTTCTGATAGTTGATCGGCTGAAGTGTAATCTAGCGTGTACATCGCCAAGACGACCTTGTTTCGAAGCGAAAGTACACCAAAGGACTCTATTCCGGATTGCCACCCTTTGGCGACGTACTCGTCCCCAGTGATCGGCGATTCTTCGAAGAAGTCAAAACCGTTCTTTGGCCTAGCGAACACTTCGAACGCTTGATCCTCGGTCGCATGGATGCGCAGAATGCGGTCGCCATTGAGGAGGTACGGCGCGTTGTTGTCCGGTGACCATTGCACCGAGACTTGCAGGCTAGGTTTTTCGGGTCCGCTGGCGCCGATATTCTTTGGAATTGCATCGTCTGCGCATCCAATGAGCCCGGCGGCTAAAACTGCGAGGCTAACTGATCGCCACAATTTTGTACTTTTGAATTCCAGCTGGAGCTTCAACTTCAATCTCCTCATCCACACCTTTGCCAATGAGCGCCGCACCGAGCGGTGCACTGATGCTGATCAGATCGTTGGCTGGGTCTGCTTCAAAGCTACCCACGAGTTTGATCTGCAGCTCATCGCCCCAGTTCAAGTCTTTCAGGGTAACTGTGCTTCCCAAATGCGCTGTGTCGCCCGCAGACTCTGGGCGGTCAACCACCTTCGCAAGAAGTAACAACTTTTCGAGGTCAGCGATGCGACCTTCATTGCGTGATTGGTTCAGCTTTGCTTCGTGATAAGCAGCATTTTCGCGCAAATCGCCGTGGCTCTTTGCCTCGCGAATCGCTTCTGCGATTGCTGCGCGCTTTGGGCCTTTTAGTGCATCAAGCTCTTCTTTCAGCTTGGCAAACCCTTCTTTGGTCAGCAAGACTTCATTCGACATTGAACCCGTATTGTAGCACCGAGACTCTGCGTGCTTGTATGATTGTGCTGTGGTCGCCGATGTCATTATCGTCAGTTTCAATACGGTCGAGCATTTGCGACGATGCCTGAGTTCTGTCGTAAGCCAACCCGGAGTAGGAGAAGTCGTAGTGGTAGACAACGCTTCGGAGGATGGATCACCAGAAATGGTGGCATCCGATTTTCCAAATGTAACCCTTATTAAGAATGTCACCAACGTCGGATTTGGTCGGGCTAACAACCAGGGGATCGCAGCGACAAAGTCCCCTATCGTGCTGCTTTTGAATTCAGACATCGAAGCTGAAGACGGCGCGATCCAGCAGATGCTAGAAACCCTTGACCAAGAGAATGCGGTCGCAATTGGAGGTGCGTTAGTCGATGCAGGAGGAATGATTCAGCCTTCCTGCTGCACCCAACTGACTTTGTGGGCGGTGTTCTGTGAACAAACAGGACTAGAGAAGCTCTTCCCAAGCTCGTCGTTTTGGTCGCCATATTGGATCACGAACCGGCTCCCTAAAGACAGGCCCTCTGCCGTGGCTCAGGTGATGGGAGCTTGCTTGATGATGCGGCGTGGAGAGCTATTTGACGAACGCTACTTTTTGTATTGCGAAGACACTGAGCTGTGCATTCGGCTTGCACGCAAGGGCAAGATTCTGTACGAGCCTCGGGCGCGGTTCAAACATGCGCTTGGCGCAAGCACTTCGCTAGAGCGGAGATGGTGGTCAATCGCGCTTTACAACCGAGGCAAAGAACTCACATTTTTGATCCACCAATCCCGATGGGCCGCGATGGTTTGCTGGGTATTGAATCGAAAAGGTGCGGCAATACGGTTACTCCTTGCCGTCTTATCATTAAACCGATCGCGGATTCGCACGTTTTGGCGTGTCATGACGGCACCGATTTCGGGTCCACGGGTCTAACTGAATTTTATGCATCGCATCCACAACATCGAAACCTCATTGGAAGTCTTTGACACGAAGCTCGTGAACGCCAAGTTTCGCGACGTAAAGATGGTTGACGCCGATCTGCACGACCTCGACATGGAGCGCGCCAAGTTCCAAGACGTGAATCTGGCAAACAGCAAATTTACGAATATCAACTTCACAGGTGCTGAAATTGAGGATTGCGATTTCACTGGGGCGACGATCAACGGTGTGCTTGTGGAAGACCTGCTCCAAACATTCCGAGCGTTTAAGCGTCCGAGCGATACCGAGTAAGCACTTCTTCGACGGGTCCGTCCGCTTCAATCAGGCCGTTTTTCATCCAGAGGCATCGCGTCGCCACGCGCCGAATGCTCTCTTGCTGGTGAGAGACAAACAGCACCGCGCCGCCCTTTTCTCGATAGTCTTGGATGTACTGGTAGCACTTCTCCTCGAAGGCGAAGTCACCCACCGCGAGCACTTCATCGACGATCAAGATTTCCGCATTCACATGGGTGGCAATACTGAATCCCAGTCGGGCCATCATGCCGCTGCTGTACGTTCGGACCGGAGAGTCGATCACCTTTTCTAGCTCAGCGAACGCGACGATTGAATCGGTGGCCTCAATGGCTTGCTTTCGGCTCAGCCCCAAGATCGCGGCATTGAAGACGATGTTCTCGAGCCCCGTTAGATCGGGGTGGAAGCCGGCGCCTAACTCCAGAAGTGGCGCGATCCGACCATTCACTTGGATCGATCCGCTAGTGGGCTTGTAGATTCGGGAAATTAGTGAAAGTAAGGTGCTCTTCCCCGCCCCGTTTCGCCCGACAAGCGCGACACATTCGCCTGCTTCTAGCGTGAAGGAGACACCCCGCAAGACGTCGAGTTTCTCGATCTTTCTTTTCGTCACCGACATCAGCGCGGTCTTAAGCGAGCGCGTGTGACTTAAGCGAAACGACTTGTGGAGATCAGAAATTGTGATCCGGTTCTCGCTCATGGTCGTTCCACAAACCCCCATTTCACTCGGTTAAAGAATGCGTACCCTCCGATGAAAATCGCGAGCGAGACCAAAGCCGTGATCGAAACCAGCGTCCAGTCTAGCGGCAAGTAAGGCAGCTTCTTGTCTCCAAAAATTGGATCCTGAGGAGCGACCAAAATCTTGCGGTAGGTCGTGCACAACATCGCTACCGGATTGAGATGAAACGCAGTGTAAAGCCACGGCGATTTCTCCGCGGTACTGGCATAAACTTGCTCGCTGAAGTACATCACCGGGCATACAAAAAGCAACAACTGCAACACCACCGTGACGATGTACTTGACGTCCTCATAGTACGTGTTCAGCGCAGAGATGAAAAGGCTAAGCCCAGCCACCAGCATGAAGTTGATGAGCAAAGGAATCGGAACCAGAACCATGCTCCAGCTAAAGGGCGATATTCTGGGATCGGCGAGGTAGATCACCACCAAGAAAGCGAAGAAAACACCTAGCGCCAGTACCAAGTGGATGAAGTTGCTGATGACTGAAGTCAGAGGCAAAATCTCCCTCGGGAAATATACTTTCTTGATGATCGGCAGCGAACCCAAAATGCTTTGCGAGGAATCTAGCAACGACTGCTGGAAAAACATGTATGGCAGATAGGCGGCCAGGATATATGCGCTGAAATTTGGGGTTTCGTTGCGCATGAAGATTTTGAAAACGAAGGTCATCACTCCGACGGTGACTAGCGGATTGAAGAGCGACCAAAAGAACCCAAAGACACTGTTTTTGTATCGGATGCGTAGCTCACGCTCGACGAGCGTGAACAGCAGTTCGCGATATCGCCAAAGCTCGGCGAGGTCCTTACGCATTGTTCGCCAAGTGTACCAATCTCATTGCGGCTGGGTTTAGGAACTGATCAATAGCTCTTCATCTCGCCCGTAAGCAAGAATTCCACCCGCTCCGCGATGTTGATGGAGTGGTCCGCAACGCGTTCGATGTCGTGGATTGCTACAACAAGATAGCTCAGCGTGACTGCGTGTTCAGGATGAATTTGCATCGACTGATGCGCTTGGTCGCGAAGTTCAAGGAACAACTTATCCGCTTGCTGTTCCATCCGAACTACTTGTGAGATTAGGGCTACGTCTTGCTTAGCGTAACTTTCGATCGCGGTGTGGAACATGGTTCGGGCAATGTCCGAAAACCGCGGAAGATCTACAAAGCCGGATTCACCGAGTTCACTCTCGACGCGGAGGCTGCAGCGCGCTAAATCCACCGCGAGATCCGCGACCCTCTCGATGTCGGTGATCATCTTGAGAACGGTGCCAACTTTGCGGCGATCGACATCAACTTGCTCCCGGTCGGCGAGTAATTCTAGGCACGCGAGTTCAATTTTGGCGTCCAGCGCATCTACGCGGTCATCGCTCTCGATCACTTGCTCGGCAGCATGCGATTGTAGATAGGTCAAAGCTTGCACTGCGCGCTGAAACATCATTTCGGCGCGGGACGCCATCTCGAGTAGATCGTGCTCGATACTCAACATTGGCGAGGTCTCTTGGTTCAACGAACGCCCTCAGCTATGAGCGGGTTGTGGCAAGCCACCTGATGTGCGTCGCCCGCGAGCAACGGGACTTCATTTGAACATCGATCCAAATACCGTGGGCACCGAGGCGCGAATGGGCAACCCGCCTGCCCACGGGAAGGATGCAAGGTCTCGATCTCTGGCAGCATCCCGATATGTTCTGGAGTCAGTGCGGATTCGAGCAACAGCTTCGTGTACGGGTGATTCGGACTTTCGAAAACTGTGTCGGTGTCGCCAAACTCAACGATGTTGCCAAGGTACATGACCGCCACCCGGTCACTCAAGAACCGAACCGTCTCTAGGTTATGCGAAATATAGAGAAACGCGCATTTCAGTTCGGATTGGAGATCCTTAAGGAGGTTCAAAATTTGAGCCTGGACGCTTAGGTCAAGTGCAGATGTAGGTTCGTCGCAAATGAGCAACTTTGGGCGAAGTGCGATTGCGCGGGCGATCGCTACACGCTGCCGTTGCCCGCCAGAGAGTTGGTGCGGGTATCGATCCTTCAGATTCGGATTCAACCCGACCTGGGACAACAGCTCATCCAGGTTCACTTCGACCTTCGCAAGATTCGCGGGCTCCTTGATGAGATCACCGATCCTCCATCTGGGGTCTAGACTAGCAAAAGGGTCTTGCCAAACCACTCCCACCGTGGACGCCTGTCCGGGGTGAACACCGCTCACTGACCTGCCATCAAGCTCAATACTTCCTGAGAACGGCTGGAGGCTCAAAATGCATCGTGCGAGGGTGGTCTTGCCACAGCCAGATTCTCCGACAATTGCCTGGAACTGCCCTTCTGCGACATCTAGGTTGATGCCTCGAATGGCGCGGTTTTGCTGATTCCCTTTCGTGAAAGTGACTTCAAGATTCCGAACAGAAAGAACGCTCATGTAGAACTCCCTCCGCCAAGTAGAAGGTTGGTCACCTTGTTGAGGAAGTCTTGATCATCGACTTGCACGAGGCGAATAGTTCGGTCGCTCTTGGTAACAATCACCCGATCACCGCTGAACATTTCGACCCGGTCGTGGCCATCGCAACTCAAAATGGCATCGCCACGCGTCTCGACCCTGATCTCAATGGTGCTATTGGAGCCGAAGACGAGCGGACGAGCACTCAGAGTGTGCGGGGTGATCGCACTGAGCAAGATTACTTCTAGCTTCGGGTCTACGATTGGGCCTCCTGCCGAGAGATTGTATGCTGTACTGCCCGTCGGAGTCGAGACGATGATCCCATCCGCTGGATATTGGGTCAAAAACTGATTGTCCACGAAAATTTCGAACTCAAGCATTCTCGTGGTAGCGGCCCGTTGGACCACAGCTTCGTTTAGCGCGTGGAACTCAGCGATTGTCTCCCCACTTCGAACCAAAGTGGCTTGGACCATCATTCGCTCTTCTAGAGTCGAATTCCCGTCAACAAACATGCTGAGGGCGGCGCCGAGCTCCGAAGGCTGACATTGGGTGACGAACCCGAACTTGCCGTAGTGGACGCCTAGAATCGGAGTGTGCCTTTCTCCACAACGTTGGGCTGCGTTGAGCAATGTGCCATCACCGCCAAAACTGATGACGAGATCGCAATTGCCAAAATCTTCGTTGGTGGCGGTTGGGATGCCGACCAGTTTTGCGCTGAGTTCGTCGGCAAACACCTGTACTCCGCGATCAATGAGGCTGGCGGCGGCAATCTTCGCCGCTTCAATCGCGTCGGCTCGGTACAGATTAACTAGAAGATGAAAGCGCACCTAGTTGAAATTATAGCGGCACGGCGCACCCCATTATCTGAGGTGCGCCGTGCGTTGTGGAAGTTGACTGATTTTGATTAACGCGAGTTAGGACGCTTTGCCTTCGGCCTTTCGCATTCGTTCCAAGTTAGCGAGCACGTCGCTTGCGTTTGGATCGAGTTTCAGCGCTGCTTCCAGCACTGCGATGGCTTCCTTTCGCTTATTTTGTCGCTCAAGAGCGATCGAAAGGTTGTTGTAGGCTTGAACGTACTTCGCGTCTTGCTTGATCGCGGTTCGGAAAGCAGCTTCTGCTTCCTTGTACTTTGCCTGCCCGAGGTACCAAAGGCCCATGCCGTTTCGTGCTCGAGCGTTGTTCGGATCGGACTTCAGAACGGTGGCGTAGTGGAACTTCGCCCCTTCCTTATCGCCCATCGACCAAAGCGCAGCCGCGAGGTCAAGTCGAACTTCGTTTCGAGTTGGATCCTTTCGCAAGATGGTCTTCCAAAGGTTGACCGCCGAACCCAAATCACCAGATCGAGCATATGCAGCTGACAAGTTCATTTGAGCACCCTTGTTGTCTGGGTTCAAATCGTATAGCCGCTTGAAGAACGGAACGGCTTCATCGTATCGGCCTTGAGTGTAGAGCACCAAGCCGAGGTTGTTCAGACTGGCTGCATCCTTTGGATCGATATCGAGTGCCCGCTTGTAAGCAGCTTCTGCGCCTTCAGCATCGTTTGCTTGCATGCAAAGAACACCTCGGTTGAACCAGAAGTTCTTATCGCCGGCCATCATGTCTTCGACTTCAGCCATCATCTTCATGGCATCGTCTCGTCGACCTGCTCGGAGATAGAGATCGCTCAAAGCGGCCTTAACTGACGGATCGGTTTCGCCAACGGAAAGAGCTCGCTCGAAATACGCGATTGCGTCATTGACCTTTGAGAGTCGATAGTACGAAAAGCCAGCGTTGCGAGCAAAATTTGCGAGATCCGTTCGGAGATCGCTTGCTGCAGCGAACTTCGAAGCGGCCATTGCAAAGTCGCCTTTGAGTTCGTACGATGCGCCCAGGTTGTTCTTGATGAACGCATCCTTTCCATCGAGCTTTTCGGCTGTTGTCAGCGCGCTGATGGCTGCATCCGCGTTCTTCTTCGCCAGTTGGAGGCTACCGATGTTGTACCAAGCCTCGACCATGTCAGGCTTCATCTTTGCAACGACGGTGTATGTTGCGAGAGCCTTATCGTCTTGCGAGGTCATCAAGTAGGCATTGCCCAAGTTGACCTTGACTTCGAGGTCGGTTGGGCGCAGCTCTTGTGCCTTTTCCAACGAAGCGACAGCCATTTCGGGCTTGCTTTGTCGGAGGTAGATGAATCCCAACCAACTGTGGGCTTCGCCGTTGGACGGGTCTGCCTTGACAACTGCTTCCAGCTTAGCGGCAGCGTCGTTCAATTGGCCGGCCTTGTAGAGCTGAGCAGCTTCAAAAACTTGTGCGTTTGAAGCAGGGGCAACCGGCTCGGTTTGGGCCATTGCGGTGCCGACAATCAACATTGCGGTCAAAAAGGTGAAGCTCAGCTTTTTGATCCAATTCTTCTTTACAGTCATTTTCTTCCCCAAAATTCGCTAATTGCTAATAACGAAGTGTGACGCCACATTTGGCGCACTTCCCTTTATTATCCACCGTTCACTGCAGAACCAATCGAATCTTGATAATATTCAAGCAGTTGTGCGGTGTTCAGATCGATTTTTGTAGCCAAATCGGCAGATAGTTGGAACTGCGTCCCGCCCACTGATCCGATAATCTCAACAAAAACGCCTTTTGCGTTAGCGACTCGCTTAAGATGTTCCACATTTTGAGACGAAACACCCGCAAAAACTACACCAGGAAATTCACCGAATAGCGCAGAAGTTGGGGACATTTCTGAGAAGACTTTTGAACGAGAAAGTTCCAATCTGGCTCCATGCCCCGAAGTAATCGCCATTTCGGCGAGAGCAGTGGCAGCCCCGCCTTCGCTCAAATCGTGTGCACAGGTCAATAATCCTTGCGCGGCGCATTCCACCAAAAAGGAGTGCAATCGAGCCTCAGCCGCCATATCTGGAGATTCGGGAACCCCATTTTCGATCCCGTGAACTGCGCTCAGATATCGACTAGCGCCGAGGCCCGTTCCGCTCAGCGGCCCCGGAGTGATGACCACGACTTCATCGCCCTCGCTCCAGCCGCTCCCGATCGCCTTGGAACCGTCTTCCAGCACACCGAGCATGCCGATGATCGGTGTCGGCAAGACCTCGCCGAGTTCGCTCTCGTTGTAGAAGCTCACGTTGCCGCTCACCACCGGGATGGAAAGCGCATCAGCTGCCTCTGCGATTCCTTTCACCGCGCGATCAAACTGCCAATAGACATGCGGCTGTTGTGGATTGCCAAAGTTGAGGCCGTCGGTAATCCCTGCTGGCATCGCGCCCGTGCAAGCGACATTTCGTGCTGCTTCGGCTACCGCCAGCATTCCCCCGCGATATGGATCGAAGTAGGTCCAAAGCGCATTGCCATCTAGCTTGATCGCAAGACCTTTCTTAGTCCCCCGGGGTAGAAGTACGGCGGCATCCGCCTTTCCAGGGTGAATCAAGGTCTGGGTTTGTACTTCTTGATCAAACTGGTTAAAAATCCATCGCTTGCTGGCGATATTGGGATCCGAAAGTATCGATAGCAACTCAGCGTTGGGATCGCGAACCGTGAACTTGGAAGCATCAAATTGCTTGGCTTCGGCGTAGTAGGCGGGCTCTTCCACCTTCGACTGATACACCGGGCAATGATCGGCAAGGTGGGTCGGATCAAGGTCTGCTTCTAGCTTCCCATGACGATAAACTCTCACCCTGCCGGAATCCGTCACGTTGCCAATGACCACCGCTTTAAGTCCCCATTTGTGGAACACGTCAAGGACCTCTTGTTCTCTGCCGGCGTGAGCCACACACAGCATCCGCTCTTGCGATTCGCTGAGCATCAGTTCATAAGCGGTCATGTCGGATTCGCGCATTGGAACCAAGTCCAAATCGACTTCCATTCCGACGCCTTTCTTTGCACTCATTTCGATGGTGCTGCAGGTCAAACCCGCGGCTCCCATGTCTTGGATCGAATGGATCGCACCAGTTTGAAGCGCTTCCAGTGTGGCTTCGATCAAGAGTTTTTCTGCAAACGGGTCACCGATTTGCACATTCGGACGCTTTGAATCGGAGTCTTCGCTGAGGCTATCGCTTGCAAAGGTCGCGCCGTGGATGCCATCTTTTCCTGTCGCGCTTCCCATATAGATCACTGGGTTCCCAACTCCCTCTGCAGCTGAAGTTGTGATCTCGTCTAGCTTTACCATGCCTACTGCCATTGCATTGACAAGCGGATTGCCAGAGAATCTTGGATGGAAGCCGACTTCGCCCGCAACAGTTGGAACACCAACGCAATTGCCATAGCCCGCGATACCGGCGACCACATGTTCGAACAAGAACCGGTTGCGCGCGGCGATACTTTCGGGCGTATCGGGACCTGGCTTTACCGGGCCAAATCGTAATGAATTGAGACAGGCAATCGGTCGCGCGCCCATCGTAAAGATATCGCGCAGGATTCCTCCTACGCCGGTTGCCGCACCTTGATACGGTTCTACCGCGCTTGGGTGATTGTGCGATTCGACCTTAAATGTAACGCCCAAGCCGTCTCCAATGGGGACAATTCCGGCGTTTTCTAGACCATCGCCATCCATAGCCTCTTTGTATTGCTTAAAATAGGCAAGGACGGGTTTGGAGTACTTGTATCCGCAGTGTTCGGACCACATGACTGCAAACATGCCTAACTCAGTTTGGTTAGGCTCCCGGCCCATGAGTTCGCATATGCGCCCATATTCAAAACTGTTGAGCCCCATGCTGGCGGCAAGATCAATCGCGGTGGCGGCCATTGCATGCATTATATCTGCTGGATGCGAATCTCCCCCCAATGTTGCTGGGGAGTGGGCAGGCAAAAGAAAACTGCAATACGACCACACCGTTCCCGCTGATATCGTTGCCTCGATGGAGAATGTGAACCTGAAGCTCAATGAGGACGGGACCTATGTGCTGACCTTTCAGAGTTTAGGAACTACCGGCGAGTGGGACGCTTCCGGTCAGACGGTGTGGCTGAAACCAAAACAAGTGATGGGTCAACCGATTTCCCGGTTGACTGGTCCGGCAAAAAAACTGGGCGAACCTGTCTCGCTGAGTTTTACTGAGAATCAGTTGATTTTTCAGGATGAAAATCCGGACATGGAAGGCGTGAAGCTCGAGCGTGAGAAGTAACGTGAAACCTTGAAGAATGCTGGTCCGTACCTAGCAGTAGAAACCATGAACATCGGCCCAGTCGCCATCGGAATCGTCTTGATTATCGTCATTTTGGCGATCATTTTGATCGTGTGTTACAACACTCTCATCGCGAAAAAACAGGGGGTCAAAAACGCTTGGGCACAGATCGAGGTTCAACTGAATCGTCGCTACGACTTGGTTCCGAATCTGGTTGAAGTCGCGAAAAAGTACATGGCTCACGAAGCGGACACACTTACTAAAATCGTTGAGGCGCGAAGCAAGGCTATGAGTGCCTCGGGTCCTCCGGATTCGATGGCTGCGAACAACGTTCTATCTGGAGCGCTTGCGAATCTGTTCGCGGTCGCCGAGAGCTATCCTGATCTCCGGTCTAGCGAGAACATGATCCAGCTTCAGCAAGAGCTTTCTAACACAGAAAGCAAGATTGCTTTTGCCCGGGATTTTTACAATTCGGCGGTGATGCAGTTGAACACCGCCATTGAGCAATTTCCTACCAATTTGATGGCAGGTGCGGCGAAGGCGACTCCTGCGGCATTCTTCGAAATCGACGATCCTGCCGCATCCGAACCAGTTAAAGTCCGCTTCGATTGAGCCATAATTTGGCACGATGCGCCTGTTTCTGATCCGGCATGGTCAAACCGAATGGAACGTTTTACAGAAGGCACAGGGGCATTCGGACATCCCCCTAGACGACCTTGGCTTGAAGCAAGCTGAGAGCCTGGCAAAGCACTTTTCTAACTTGTCTTTGCAGTTCGTATTCTCCTCTGATTTGGTTCGGTCTGCAGACACCGCGAGGCCGCTCGCCGAAGCAACAGGCGCCAAGCTGATCTTAACTTCCCTCCTTCGAGAACGGAGCTTTGGCGATTGGGAAGGCTTGAACTATCCCGAGATTCGCGAGCGAATCGCCACCCTTGGCCCAGATCCCGGCTATGCAGTTCCGCCCGGGGGCGAATCTATGGCGATGGTTCATGAGAGGCTCGACAAATTTCTCGATGGCCAGTTCGAAACATGCGAAGCGGCTGCAGTGGTTTCTCATGGTGGGACGAGTTCGGCTTTGCTTGCGCACTTGCTCGGCACCCCACCGGGGACAGGCCGAGCGTTCCGGTTTTCGAATACCGGAGTTAGCGAGCTACGAAAACTTCCTACCGGCGGATGGATTTTGGAGAAGTACAACGACACTTCTCACCTAGCGCAGGAGGCGCTACAGCGCGCACATGGGATCATCGGTTAAGGCGGCTATTCCTGCCCTGCTTTCCGCGATTCTTCTCGGGCTCGCATTTCCCCCCTTGCCCACGTTCTTGTTGGTGTTTGTGGCGATAGTTCCGTGGTTGCAGTCGCTTCGTGCACCGGATTGTCGCCCGCTCAGGTCCGGTGCGCTGTTTGGAGCGATCTTTATGGGCAGCCAGATGTTCTGGCTCGTGATATTTGTAGGCAAGTGGACCGGTTCGACAGGGCTGGCGATGTTGCCTTGGGTGATCGCGACGGGATTGTTGATCCCATTTTTCATGCTGCTGGGCTGGTTGATTCACCAATGCTACAAGCTCAATGCGCCGTGGGCGATCCCTCTCGTTTGGGCGGGGGTCGAGGTTCTGCGCAGCACACTTCCTGGCGCTGCGTTCCCTCACGCTATCGTCGCAATCCCTCTTTACGTGGTGCCGGAGATCATTCAGCATGCGTCGATCGGCACCATGTTCTTTGTCTCTGCGAGCGTGGTGCTGGTGAACGTAGTTTTGTTGGAAGTGGCGGAACGCGCTCCAATTCGCCGCACAATTGTGATGGCGTCGATCACGGCCGGAGTCTTCATGTATTCCGTTTACCGACACGCCGAACCGCAGGGCGGAGACACCAAAACGTTAGTGATTGGTCAACTCGGCACAGACTTGGCCTTTGGCGATCCGTCCACCGAGGACATGCGCGTGGGAGAAGCAGTGAGCGAAATCGCCGCCAAGGCCGATAGCTGGAACGCGGATCTGTTGATTTTGCCCGAGGGACTCGGTGTAGCGAGTGGAGACTCGCTCCCACAAGTTCCGTTTAGCATGCCAGCGACTCCAGTCATCTTTGGCACCCAGCGCCGTTCCGAGCACGTGTACCAAAGCGCTTATGCGTTTGATGGCACGCTCCAATCGGTTGACAAAACTCATCTTGTGGTGTTCGGCGAGTACGTCCCATTCCGAGACAGTCTGCCGTTTTTGAAGTCGTTCAATCTCCCTTCTGGCGATCTGGTGCCCGGCGACAAAGTGGGATTGCTCAAACCTTCGGGAATTCCGGTCGGGGTATCGATCTGCTTTGAGACGCTCTTTTACGACGTTGCTGCGACTCAGGCAGACATGGGCGCCCGGCTCTTGGCTACGATCAGCATTGATGATTGGTACGCCGGCTCTGGTATGAACCAAAACCTGCTTGCTGGAACGGTTTACCGTGCCGTTGAGAACGGACTGCCGATGGCCCGTGCGGCAAGTCTGGGTGAGTCCGCGTTGATTGACAGCCGTGGGAATATGTTAGCTAGGGCACCGTTCGGCAAGAGGTTTGCCCTCAGAACCACCGTCAAGCTGCCGGAGAAGACAGACGCCTTCGCCTATCGAAGTGCGTTCCCGATCATTGCCATGCTCACTTGTGTTGGCGTGGCGATCGCGAGCTTTGCGTCCAAACGAAAAAAGTCCGCGCCGTCCAAATGAACGACGCGGACTCAATATTGTCCGTAAACTAAACCGGGCTAAATTAGCTCTTCTTCGCCTTGTTGATGGCACTCATCAAGCGGGACTTGCGTCGAGCAGCTTGGTTCTTATGGATAACACCGTTTTGAGCGGCCTTATCGAGAGCTTTAACTGCACGCACGATCGCTTCTTCGGTTGTCGGGGCAGAAACGTCCGCTTTAGCGTTTTGCTTTGCCTTTTTGATGTAGGTCTTGAGAGCACTCTTGATGCCCTTGTTTTGCTCGGTTCGCTTTGCGATCCGTCGAAGGTCTTTCTTACTTGACTTAAGATTTGCCATATTTTTGGTTGCGTCGGTTTAGTTTTTGGACTGACTCCGGGGGAAAAAGGTACCCCGGAGTGCGGCCCGATTGCAATGCTATCGGCGAAGGATGAACTTTCGCTTGGTCTTGTCGAACCCTTGTTCGACCTTTTTGGCGTCGTAGTGCCAGACTGGCGAGCCGGATCGTTGATAGAAGCAAGCGTAGCTGCTAAGCAACGAGGCGACCAATCGGCGCGAGGATCGGCGAACGACGTTGACTTCCCACAGAAGTGTGAGATAGTCGGCGCCCTTTGGCCAGTGCGACATCACTTCGCGGAGAATGTCGTACGTGCTGAGCTCTTCGCTTCGCGATTGGAGCTCGCGCATCTCTTCCATCCGTTGCGAGGTAATAAATACCACCGGGTCGGTTTGGTCTAGCCATGCGAATTCGTACACGTTCGGCTTCGAAGTTCGGGTCAATTGGAAAACAGCGCCGGATTCAACTGGATTTTCGTAGAACCAGTCGATCAAACCGAAGATCAATCGATCGCGCATGTTTGCCCAGGCTTGAACTTCTCGTCCATTTGGATCGATGAAGATCAGTTCTTGGAAGTCGACGCCTTCGCCAATAAATCCGGTTGGGAGTTGGCAGGTTGGGAAGGTTCCAAGTTCGCGGTGAATCGACTTGAGGACGCATCGAACATCTTCGGCGGCAGACTTTGGTCCACCGACGGCTTCCTGATCGAGAACATCCATTGCGAGAGGGTGATTCAACAGCTTTCGCAGGGTGCTGCTAAGACCATCATCATTCAATTCGCTGTCAATGAACTCGCCTTCGTCGTCCTTGAAGTCTGTCGTTTCGAACTTGAAAATGTCTGGAACCGACATCACCAGTTCAGGCACGACGTCCTTCTTGTTGAATCGGTCGCCGCCCACCCAAAGAACTTCGCTTCGAGTTCGGAGTGCGGCCATAACGTTCTCGAGGTCGTCTGGGAATGTCTTGACGCTCGGAGTGATTTCGTAGAAATCTTCGAGAATCTTGGTTGCGGTGATACTGGCTTCGCTCTCTTGGATTCGCTTGACCATTCGATCAACATCTTCCGATTTGACTTCGATTGGTGCGGCATCTTCGATCTCGACGGTTGGAGCGAGACGCTCTGCAACCTTGACCGCTGTCATCAGCCACTTCTTCATTCCATCCGTCGAATGGATGGTGCCGCCAGCGGCGTAAACCATGCCTTCCGCGGCGAACACGATGGCGTAGAACTTTCGCCAGTCGTATCTGAGGAATGCCTTTGGATCCTGCGGATTGAGGGCCTTCCAAGCCACTGCGCCAAACGCCTTCGCGCTCACTGGTGCGGCTTTCTGCAGTGCCTCAACGATCTCGCCAGCATCTGTGAAATTGACTTTGCCAATCTTCTTTTCGATCTCTTCGACTTCGGACGCAGAGACCTTGTTTCGAGCGAGTTCCGTTTCGACGGAGTCGTTCTTGGTCCGGAATGCCCATGCGTTGGAGAAGAGCAGATTGCCTTCGGTGATGCCCACATCAACGCCGCGTTCGATGCTCCGCAGAACGGTTTCTTCGGTCGTCAGCGGGTTGAGCAGTTGGAGTTCGCTCACCAGGAGGTTCAGCGGCATTGGGCCGCCAAATCGCTCGATGGTCATCTTGATCGCTTCTGAGAGCGGGCGACCGAAGCCTTCGAGCCGGGCAGCAGGAATCCAGCGTCGCTCGGAATAGGCAAATTTGTTGGGGTTCGATGCAAGCAACGAACGCACTGCGGCAAGACCGAGACCATGGTTGCTGAGTCGATCAGCGATCTCGCTCAATTTGACAACAGTTTGAAGCTCCGAAAGTTCGGCAAGAATCAAACGATCGGCAAACTCACGCGCAATAGTTTCTTCTGGGTTAATTTGGATTGCTTTGGCCAAGTGAAATCCTCGGCGCCCACTTCGGGCGCGAACCTCAATTATGGCATTTTCGCGCGGTCCTTTGCTACGGCGGCGAGTCAGAAAAATGGCAAAGCCCCCTTGGATGATCCAAAAGGGCATTTGCGTTAGATTCCGAAGAGGCTGTGAGTTCATCACTGTCCCTGCGGACAAGTTGGTCGCTAGGCGCTAAAACCCACGACCTCCTCGGTGCGTTTTACTTGAGTACATTTTTGTTGCACCACCTCCTGTTTTTTAAGGATTTATGAATCTTTCGATTCACACTTTAGTAGACGCAACTTTCTCAGAAATCGTTTCTTGGTGCCATTTTTGGACTGCAGCAGCAATTTTTCGTTGGGGACTTGGCATTGCGAGTTCATGAAGTTCATTGAGGGCAAACCACTCGCCCTCAGTACCCAGGTCGCTCTCTGCCAAAAAAGCATGGATGCATATTCGGTGGTGCGTGACCGAATGCGAGAAGCTGATCAGTATTGGTAGTTGAAGTTCAGACTCCGAGAGCTCTGGGAACTCATACATCCCCTCGGCCCACTTGCCGTCCGGAATCCTTACGAGTTTGACCCTCCCGTTGACCACCTGGACACCGAGGCGTCGTTGCAATCTCACTGTTTTGGGCTTGGTGGACGGGGTCGGAAGCGAAATCCCGCGTGAGCTGTGCGTTGATTTGCAAGCGGAGCTCACGGGACAATTCGGACAATTGGGAGATTTTGGAGTGCAGATGGTCGCCCCAAGTTCCATCAGGGCTTGATTCCAGTCACCTGGGGCTGAAGATTGCAGGTTCTGTGCCGCCCAGTCCCAAGCCCCCACGGTGAGCATAGGTTTTGGTTTATCGAATCCCGTCATTCGCGCAAAGACACGTTCGACGTTACCATCCACCAGCGGCACTGGTTCACCTTGCGAAATGCTTGCGATTGCAGCCGCCGTGTACCGACCGATCCCCGGCACATATTTCTCCAGGAATGCCGCTGTCCAGTTGGAATCGGGCTCGAGCATTCTGGACGCGCCCTTTTGTAAGTTCCTCGCTCGCGAATAGTAGCCGAGCCCTTGCCAATGTACTAAGACGTCGTCGATGTTCGCCTCGGCAAGCGATTGCAGGGTTGGGAACTTCCGCATCCATCGCTCGTAATAACCGATGACGGTGGCTACCTGAGTCTGCTGGAGCATCACTTCGCTGACCCAGATTGCATACGGGTCACTCGTACGCCGCCAAGGCAGTTCGCGCCGATTAGCTCGGTACCATCCGAGAAGCTCTTCGTGCCAACTCAAGCCGAGGTGCTCATGAGCCCATAGGCGGCAAGAGTCGCCACCGGATCTTCGGCAGACATCAATCCTCTACCGATCACCAAGTAGTCTGCGCCGTCACTGAGGGCCTGAGTCGCCGTCCCGGTTCTGGCGTGATCGTGGACCGACTGGTCGTCCCGGCGGATGCCTGGAGTGACAATCACGGCGTGCCCAACTTCGCTTCGCAGGGCCTTCACTTCTTCGGCGGAGCAAACGACGCCATCAATTCCACAACTTACGGCAAGTTTGGAAAGACTCACCATTTGGTCAGAAACCGTTCGTTGTATGCCGAGTTCTTTGCTGAGTACGTCTCCGTCCAGCGAAGTGAGGACAGACACGGCAAGTAGCTGTGGCCGTACATCTTCATCGAACATCGAGGCTTCTTCTGCCGCAGCGACCATCATCGCTTGTCCGCCGCTGGCGTGAATAGTCACCATCCACACCCCGCGCTTCCCTGCTTCTCGCACGGCGAGGGCAACGGAGTTCGGTATGTCATGGAACTTGAGATCGAGGAATATCCGGTTTGCACCCGCCTCACGAAGGCGATCGACCACGTCGAGACCATTCGGCAGAGTTAGCGCGTGACCAATCTTGAATCCCCCCACATACGGGCTGAGTCTTTTGACTGCCAAGATCGCTTCGTCCAAGTTTCCAGTGTCCAAAGCGCAGATAATTTTGCGGTGTGCTCCCATGATTTCCTCTTCAACAATTGTACGTGAGTTCGGCCCCTTTCGAACGTCCGAAATTCGATTTCTGCGAGTAATCTTAACGGCATGGTCATGACTCAAGAACTCCTCATCAATGGCGTTTTCTTTGGCGGGCCATGCGACTCTTCGGTGAGCAAGCAGGTTGTCCACTCGCCTTGGTCGGGGTCCGTCGTCGGCGTTGCGGCGGAAGCGATGTGGCCGGAAGCAGATGCTGCGATTTTCGCGGCAGTTCAAGCGTTCGCTAGTTGGAAGTCAACTCCGCGACACGAACGTCAACACCTGTTGGTATCGGTAAGTCAGATGCTGAGGGACCGGCGGGAATTCTTCGCAGAATTGATGGCGGATGAGATTGCGAAACCATTAGAAATGGGCCGCGCTGAGGTCAACCGCGCTGCGCTAACGTTTCAACTTGCATCCGAACTCCTCAGCGGCCCTGATTTTGAGACAGCAGATGTGAGCTATGACCCTCGCAGCGAAGGCGTCACGGCAAGAATTCTGAAAGAGCCTGTCGGACCGGCCTTCTGCATCACTCCTTACAATTGGCCGATAAACTTGGCAGCGCACAAAGTTGCTCCGGCATTGGCTGCGGGTTGCACGGTTGTTGTCAAAGGCTCCGATTCAGCGAGCCTCTGCACCCTCGCACTTGGAAAATTGATGAGTGAGTGCGGCTTCCCGCCAGGTGTGATCAACTTCCTGAATTGCGAGCCTTCGGTAGCAGAGAGAATCGCGCTCGACTCACGAATACGCGCTGTTTCTTTCACGGGCTCTCCGAAGGTCGGTTGGCATCTGAAATCGAAGGTCACCGACAAGCGAGTCTGCCTGGAACTTGGTGGCAATGCGACCGTGATCTTAGAATCCACTCCGAACTTAGATTCAGTTCTGGATTCGCTCACCGCTTCTGCCTTTGGTTACGCCGGTCAAATCTGCATCTCAGCGCAAAATCTTTGCGTTGTCGAGGAGTTGTACGAAGACACCGTGACTGGGTTGATAGAGCGGTTACCCAAAGCCGGGAATCCGCGGGAGGAAGGCGTTTTGTGCGGCCCGCTGATCAGCACTGGCGCGCTCCAATCCGTGCAACTTAGGATGACCTCGGCGGGCGGAACGGTTCATGGCGGTGAAGTTGTCAAGCCCAACCTGATGAATCCGGCGATTATTGACAATCCGCACCGAATGAGTGAGGCGGTTCGAGAAGAGATATTTGGCCCGGTGCTCAACGTGATACCGGTCAAGCA
Organism: Armatimonadota bacterium; assembly: GCA_017303935.1. Classification (NCBI taxonomy): domain Bacteria; kingdom Bacillati; phylum Armatimonadota; species Armatimonadota bacterium. The sequence continues at coordinate 135,878 of JAFLBD010000003.1, forward strand.
TGTAGAAGAAGCGATCAAACTGATCAACGGCTTTGATTACGGGATACATGCCAGCATCTTCTCGCAATCCACTGATGTCCAAGAAACGGCTGCACGCGAACTGCAGGTTGGCGGGGTCGTTATCAACGATGTTCCGAGTCTTCGATTCGACAACCTTCCATACGGCGGGATAAAGAAGAGCGGGTTCGGGCGAGAGGGTGTTCGATATGCGTTCGACGAGTTTTCGGAATACAAGACCGTGGTCACTCGCGGTTAAATAGAGGCAATGAAGGTCACTCACGTCGCGCTACAGCCCACGGAATCCAGTCAATCGGCGGGACGGCCTGCGCTGACTCCGGAGCTATTGGCTGCATGCGGCGCACGGTATAGCCGCAACAATGAGGGCCTCGAAGCGATCCTTTCGAAGATCGATCCTTCCAATCTCGATAAGTCAGTGGACTCTATTTTTAAGATGGTCGACTATGGTCATCAGTCCATTGCAGACATGGCGCCGGTGGCGATGTTCATCGATGGAATTTCACTTTGGATGGCCTACGCTGTTTGGGGGAGAGTGCCAACCGCGGGAGGGCAGGAATCTTCGACGCGGTATTTGCGACTTGGCAAAGATGATCTGATCGACCCTGCCGTGTTGGGAATCGCGCCAAGCGAACAGAACACATGGAAGTTCTTGATGAGCGAGTCGCTGAAGGCATACGATTCGGCGATCGAGGCATGGGAAGAACTCGGCGAAGCACAGCCAGAACTCACTCGCATTCCCCGCTCGCTGCTTGACGATCCAAGCGAAAAAGCTCAAAAGGCAGTCGCGAGGATGCGCCGAAATTATGCCTTTGACCGAGCGAGGTACTTCCTTCCAGTCGGGCTCGCCACGAACATGATGTTGGTGATGTCTGCCCGGGCATGGGTTCAGCTCTGCCAATGGCTCCTGAGTTCACCGGTCGCGGAGGCCAAGCAACTCGGAAACCTCGTAGTGGAAGAACTGGGCTTGGTCGCTCCGAGGTTGTTGCGACATGCAGTGAAGACTGAAAGTTTTGCTCAAGGCTGGCAGATGGAATTGGATTCCGCAAAGTCCGAATCTCGGCACCGCGAGCTCGCAGAAGGTGAAGCCATAGACGCTCCAACATTGGAAATTCACACGCCGAGCGATGTCAAAGAGGCGGATATCGTTCATGCCCTTTCGGCACACCCGCACCGATATTCTTACTATGGCGAGCCGCTTGCGCGAACTGGCGTCCGATTTGGATGGGATGCGGTTGCCTTGGCCGAGCTTCGGGATTTGAATCGGCACCGAACTGGGACCAAGTATTGCCCTCCCGTTGCGCGGGGATTCTATTGCGCGCTGGATGAGGCACCCGCAGGTTCAAAGGTTGCCGAGTTGGTCAAGCATCTTTCTCACCACGGGACGAGCACCAACAGTCTTTCTCGGCGGGCGCTGGAGTCCAACGATCCGACTTTTCCTTACTGGTTACTACTTGGAACCCAGTTCCGGTTTGAGCATTTCACCACTGCCGATAAGTTCATTTATGAAGCTGAGCTTCGGACTGGTCTTGGCGCGCATTACCGATACGCAAAGCATCTCCGAGATTCGCTAGGCTTGTGGTATCAACGATTCCCGCAGACGCGAGGAATGATCCACGAAGGCGCGGCTGAACCTGAATAATGGATTGACTTAGAGAGTGTTTGGAATCGAAGTCAAACGCATTTCGGTCGCAAACTCTTCCGCAGCCGACTTCATCTTAGATTTCTCGTCGTTGCTGACGGCGCCCATCTTGAAGATCGCAGCGGTGATTCGCAGGAGTTCTCTCGGCTCAAACTGTCGGAGAGTGACCTGTTGTTGTTCGTTGTTTGGCCACCGGACGGTCATGTCGCCACGACCGACGCCGTACAGCTCATAGTCTTTATCTGTCGAGCCGCCGCCACCAGAAACTCTCAGTGGATTCGTCTCTGTTGTAGCCTGCACTGAAGTCGTGATCCAGGCGACAAACTCGGCGAGCCGCTTATAACGCGCGATTGTCGCGTCGTACCGAGAATCGCCGCGCATTGCCAATCTATCGGCGGCGGTCGCGAATTCGTAGGAGGAGGCAAACTTGGCGATCTCCTCGTCAACGGGCAGATCACCTGGAGTTGGTGCACCTCCGGTCGACTGCGGCTTGCTTCCGTCAGGTTCCTTTGTTTCTTCGGTGGTGGGCTTGGTGGATTCGCGCGAAGGGTCGTTCCCTCCCACAGAAGGTCGGTGAGTTGGGGTGGTCCGGTCGTTTGATGCCACAGGCTTCTTGGAATTACCGGTGCTAGCCAATGGTTTTGAGAACTGCGTGACGATAAATGCCAGTGCGGCGACACAAATTGCGATGCCAGCGACGATCAGCACGAGTTTGCCTCCGCTTGGCGAAGGATCGCTGTGAACACTATCCAGCTCCAATCCAGAGATCACATTGGCTTGGGGCTTGACTGCGGGCGCGGGTTCATCAATTGGCGGCACCATCCAGACGTCGACAGTCTCAATGATATGTTTCAGATTGCGTGGTCCGAGGTTCGTTGCTTTCAGGTTGACTTTGCCTTTGACGACCTCGTACACCGCGGAGGATAGGCAGATTCCGCCCGGTTTAGCTTCGGTTTGGAGCCTTGCGGCGACGTTTACGCCATCGCCCACTACATCTCCTTCCAAAATCACGACATCGCCGAGGTGGATTCCGAGCCGGTGCTTGAGCGACTCACTGGCACCAAATTCGAGCGCGTTTGCGAACATGCGCTTTTGGACTTCGATCGCAACGTTGACTGCTTCGACGGCGCTGGAGAAGACCATGAGCAAGCCATCGCCCGTGCCTTTGATCACCAGCGCTTGGTGCGCATTCGCAATGTTTCGAATCTGATCGATGTCTCGATTCAGAAGTCGAAGCGTTTTGGCCTCGTCCATGTTGGCAAGCGTCGAAAAACCGACCACGTCGGTAAACACGATTGCTGCAAGCATCCGTTGCCCTGTTGATTTTGAATCCACGTCACTCATAGGTAGCCAGCCCTTTAACTTAGACGGTTGTCTGGTTTCATTGTTGCCGGGTTCGAGAAGTTTGTTCCATTTACTTGTGAAATTCTGGGGCTTTCACCAAACCAGTCGTGGACCAAAGTATCCTATGAGGCGGCTTATGGAGATCATTCCTTCCTCGGTGAACGTGCTCGACGACGAGCACAAAGCGAACCGCGCGGCGATGGACGCAACGATGAGCGAGTATCGCTCGGAGATGCAAAAAGCGATGTTGGGCGGCGGCGAGGAAGCCAGGCAAAAGCACACATCCCGCGGAAAGCTGCTGGCGCGAGACCGAATCGATGCGCTTGTGGATCCTGGTTCCCCATTCCTCGAATTCAGCACTCTGGCCGGACATGGCATGTACAACGGTGATGCGCCGTGCGCTGGCGTCGTTACCGGAATTGGACGAATCCACAATCGAGAGTGCGTGATCGTCGCGAACGATGCAACCGTTAAAGGCGGAACTTACTTCCCGATCACCGTCAAAAAACATCTTCGCGCCCAGGAAATCGCTCTCGAAAACCACCTTCCTTGCATTTACCTCGTTGATTCTGGTGGCGCGTTCTTGCCGTTGCAAAGCGAAGTTTTCCCGGACAGAGATCATTTCGGAAGAATTTTCTATAACCAGGCCAACATGAGCGCGGTTGGAATTCCACAGATCGCTGCCGTGATGGGAAGTTGCACTGCGGGCGGAGCGTATGTTCCGGCAATGTCCGATGAAACGGTCATCGTGAAGAAGCAAGGCACGATTTTCTTGGGCGGTCCTCCGCTGGTGAAGGCGGCAACTGGCGAGATCGTTTCGGCAGAAGAACTCGGCGGTGCCGACGTTCACACCAAGGTCAGCGGGGTCGCCGACCACTACGCTGAAAATGATGCCCACGCCATCGAGATTCTTCGCAACATCGTGGAATCGCTCGGAAACTCTTCCCTGACCTGGAGCGCTCGCGGTCGCGGATTTGCGCCGCCTAGTGAACCGGAAGATCCGATTCACAACGTCGAAGACCTTTACTCCTTGGTGCCCAGTGATTCGAAGACTCCGATGAACATGCGTGAGGTTCTTTCGCGGCTGGTGGATGGTTCCCGATTCCAAGAGTTCAAGGCGAATTACGGCACAACTCTGATCTGCGGATTCGCGCGATTCTACGGTCACTTGGCCGGGGTGATCGCCAACGACGGGATTCTATTCAGCGAAAGCGCGCAGAAGGGTGCTCACTTCATCGAGGTTTGTTGCCAACGCGGGATTCCGTTGGTTTTCTTGCAGAACATCACAGGATTCATGGTGGGCAAAAAGTACGAAAACGAGGGAATCGCCAAGCACGGCGCGAAGCTGGTGACTGCCGTGAGCACCGCCAACGTACCCAAGTTCTCTGTGATCGTTGGAGGCTCTTATGGTGCCGGTAACTACGGCATGTGCGGCCGGGCGTTCCAGCCTCGCCAGCTCTGGATGTGGCCCAACGCGCGAATCAGCGTGATGGGTGGCGAGCAAGCTGCAAATGTTTTGCTACGAGTGAAGCTCGATCAGATGGCAGCGAAAATGGGTGGCAACCCGTCGGACGAAGAGCTGATGGACTTCGCCGCTCAAGAAGAATTCCGGCGACCAACGCTCGAAAAGTATCAAGCTGAGTCGTCGTGCTACTTCTCGTCGGCACGAATCTGGGATGACGGTGTGATCGATCCGGTCGACACTCGAAAGGTCTTAGGACTTGGGATTGAGGCGAGCAAGCATAGCCCGATCGCCCCACCAAGATTCGGCATTTTCCGAATGTAATCCGATCTTACGGAATCGGATTCAGAATGCCGATCGTGCGAACGTTGGTTCCTGTATTTCGGAACGATAGCAACACGTCGCCGTTGTTGTTGATCTCTGTTGCTGCAAGCAATGTGTAGCCAGATGGAACGGTCAACTTGCTCGACAGATCGACGAACGCGCCCGTATCTTCGTACCAAATGCAAGGTCGATCGGTACCGCTCAGCGTGTATTTGCCAACGATGTCTCCGTTGTCGTTGATGCCAAACGCGATCCCGTTCGACCCTCCTGGAGGCAGCGGAAGTCGTTGGCGAACGCCGTTCGGAAGGTTGATCTTGAACGGTCCGCTTGAGTCGTACCCGACGGCCACATTGCTCGCGTTGGAGTCGGAATAGAATCCGGCATCTTGGAGGATAATTTCGCCAGTTGGCGTCAGAACAAAGGCCTTTGCGCTCGTTGTGCGGCCCATGACGGTTCCGTTGGCGCTGATTCCTGCGATCTGAGACACGGTTTCGCCTGTTGGCATCGCGTACGAGGTCACGACGTTTGTCGAAGATCTTCGGAAGATAGGCTGGGTCGAAGAAGGCTGGAATCCAACCACGGTTCCCGAGTTATTGATCCCAAAGAAGGTGGTCGATTCTCCTGAAACTACTGTGATGCCGGTTGTGTCGTAGGCTAGCGTCCCACCTGTTCCAGAAACCGGGCGAGGAGCGGTGCCGTTCAAGCTGTACCCCACGTATTTCCCGCTTGCGTTCACGTCGGTGATCACCGTCGCACCAGAACCGCTCGGATCAGGCAACGTCGAACTTGAGCCACCGAATGTGTAGATGCCGCCTAAATTCGTGGTGATCGAAACTTGGGTGAGAACGGTGTTCGCTGGCGATGGCAAAAAGTCCACGGCGCTCACATCGTCCGAAGTCGAATTCCGGAACGTCAGAGTGTAGTTTGGAAGCTTTCCGCCCCCAGAGCCTCCGCATCCCGAGAGAATAAGCAACGCCAATGCCGCTATCGCTGTAGTGCCAACTATTTTTGCCATGGTGAGTGAAGTATACGCCCAACCTAGCGAATGTGCCAGGTGATTGAGCCAGTATCAAGTGTCAAACGTGCATCCTTTGATTCCGTTCCTCCGTTTTTGGTTATGTGAGTTGGATTTCTGACCCCTCCGCTTGGATGGGGCTTCTGGCATTAGTCGCGCTTGAGGTTGTCCTCGGGATCGACAACATCATCTTTATCTCGATTGTCAGTGGCAAGTTGCCGCCAGAGATGCGCGCCAAAGCTCGCCAGATCGGTATCGGGCTCGCGTTGATCACCCGCCTGGCTCTTCTTTTCAGCATCACCGGCATAATGAGCCTGAAAAACGACATTTTCCACATAGGTAATCAGGGATTTAGTGGGAAAGACTTGGTCCTCATTTTTGGCGGATTGTTCCTGATTTATCATTCGGTGAAAGAGATCCATCACAAGCTTGAAGGTGTCTCCGACGAAGAAGGCAAAAAACCTGCACCAGCAACACTCGGTCGCGCCGTTTTCGATATTCTGGTACTTGACGTCATCTTTTCTCTGGACAGCATTATCACTGCAGTCGGAATGGTGAAGCACATCGAAATCATGGTGATTTCTGTGCTCGTCTCAGTGGCGTTTATGCTCCTGTTTGCTGGCAAAGTCAGCGACTTTGTTGAGAAGCACCCAACCATCAAGATGCTCGCATTGGCGTTCCTCGTGCTGATCGGTGTCAATCTTCTTGGTGAAGGATTCGGCCAGCACATCGAAAAGGGATACACCTATTTTGCGATGGCCTTCGCCGTTGTTGTCGAAATGCTCAATATTAAGTTGCGATCTGGCAAGCCGCTGCACTTGAAAGATTCACACTTAGAAAGTTAAAAATGCAAGTATTTATTTCGAGTGGCTCACTCTCAGTTCTTTTAGCCTGATTGACTGCAGTCAAAGGAAATTCCATGAAAAACCTAATCTCAAAATTCGGCGTTGCCATCGCACTCGCGGCGACGCTACTGGTCCTAGCGATAGGTTGCGGTGGCGGAGGTGCGACGGGTGGCTCTACTGGCGTCCCGCTCACCCTCTTCGTTACTGACAACTACCGTGACGGCTACGACGGCGTGTACGGCACCATCTACAAGATGGAGTTTTTGCAAGCTGACAGCACCGCAGCGACCGTGTATGAGAGCACCGAAGGCAAGACTTTCAACTTCCGCAAGCTGTGGAGTGGTTCGAGCCGATATGCATTCCTTAGCAAGGCAGACATTCCTGCCGGAACCTACACCGCTGTTCGGTTGACCATTGCTCCAACGATGCAAGTGTTCGCCACTGGCAATACGACTGGCACAACATACCCAGTTGAAGGAACCACAAACGGCGCTGGAAAGATCGTGATCACCGCCGACTTCTCGGTCGACAAGGTGATCAACTCCCCTGACGATCTCGCAATCGACTTCGACCTGGCCAGTTTCACACTCTCGGGTGGCAAGCTGGTTCCAGTGATTCGCGACGACAACAGCAACAACGTTGACGATAGTTCTCGACACGAAGAAGACGATGTGCACGGCACGGTCTCTGATCTGACTTCGAGCGCGGGTGCCTATACGTTCACGTTATCGATGCCACGCGGTCAAACGATGGCCGTGCGCACCAATGCTGGTACTGCGATCTTTAATTCAAACGGCACCTCAAGTCCATCGCTTTCAAACGGCGATAGAGTCGAGATTCGCGGAACCTACAACACCGCTGGCGCATACTACGATGCGGTTTCCGTGAAGATCGAAACTGGCGACGGTAGCAGCGAAGATCCACACGAGGCAAAAGGTTCGCCAAGCTCGATTGACGCAGATTCTGGCACGTTCATGATCACGACGAACGAGACAGAAGGGTTCTTCCCTAACGCCAATCCGTTCAGCGTGCAAACGAATAGCGGCACCATCTACCGAAGCGGCTCGGGAGTCACGATGCAAAAGGCTGACTGGTTTGCTGGCCTCTCTTCTGTCAAGTTCGTTGAAGTCGAAGGCACTTACAACTCCACTTCGGGCGTGTTCACCGCAACCAAGGTGAAGTACGAAAATGAGAGCCACGGTGGCGACGACCCAGGTTCGGAGGCCGAAGCTCGAGGCACAGCTGGTTCCTTGAATTCTGGCGCACGAACATTCTCGATCAGTCTCATCGAATGGGAAGGATTCTCGCCAACTGGCAACTCCGTTTCCGTTCAACTCGCTGGCAAGTTGGAAATCAAGAACTCTGCAAATGAGAACATTTCAGAGAGCACGTTCTTCAGCACAGCGAATGCCAAATCGGTGAAGGTCGAAGGCAAGTTCGACGGAACTAAGATCATCGCAAGAGAGATCAAGATTCTTAACTGATTCTTTCTAGATCTCTTCCCCGCCCAGGTTCAAGTTCTCTTGAATCTGGGCGTTTTCTTGACTAATCTTCGCGTTACGCTTTAGCCCAGCTGGCTTTGCTCTGGCCAATGGAGTCCCATTGGAGAATTCGATTAGCTGTTCATCTGGCGATTCAATGATCTGCTGTAGGCTGAGCATTGGCCGAGCTAAGAATCGCTCATCTTGGGTGGATGCTGCGCGCGCTGGTTGAGATTCGCGCGGCTGGTTAAACGGGCAGACCTCTTGGCAGATGTCGCAACCAAACGTCCACGCGCCAAATTTCTGGCTGATTTCCTTCGGAATCTCGCCCTTGTGTTCGATGGTCCAAGCGCTGATGCATTTACGCGAATCCACTTGCCATCGCTCGCCGCTGAGTTCGATCGCGCCGGTCGGGCACGCGTCGATGCACGCTGAGCAATTTCCGCAGCCACCACCGCTCGGTTCAGATGCCGGAAGCACTGCGGTCGTCAGAATCCCGCTCAACAGAAAGTACGACCCTGTTTTTGAGTCGATGAGCATCGTGTTCTTGCCAAACCAACCGAGTCCCGCGCGACGTGCCAGTTCGCGCTCTAGAATCGGCGCGGAGTCCACGAACACTCGGAATGTGTCGTTCGGAAACGCTTTTTGGAGTCTGATCACGAGCTTCTTCAGCCTTGCGCGGAGAACGTTGTGATAATCGCGGTTCAGGGCATACCGCGCGATGCGTGGATATCCCAGACGGTACGGATTGGGCTGAGCATAGTTCTTTGCGAATAGGATGGCCGACTGCGCGCCAGGCAGGACCGACTGGACTGATCTTCGCAACTCGACTTGCTCCTTGAGGAAATGCATGGTCGCGTGGTTGCCGTCTTCGATCCAGCGCTGAAAATGTGGATAGCCTTCGAATTCTGCATTGACCCCGGCGATACCGACGCGCTCGAACCCAAACTCGCGGGCCAAGGACTCAAGTTCTGCGTGTTGCATCCCAATCCTGCGCGAGCTTCATCCAAGCATCAAGGCTGACCTCGTGGGGCCGGATGGCGTTGTGGTAATCGTGAGCATCAAGCCAATCGGAGAAGAGCGATTGCGGTAGATTCAACGCCTTGAGGTTGTTGGCCAAGGTCTTCCTGGGTTGACTGAACGCCTGCCTCACCAAGGACTCGTGCGACGCATCCAGCTTTTTGGGCATCGCAGGTTTGGGCACAAATTGAAGCACGAGGCTATCGACCTTTGGCGGCGGGAAGAACGCGCCAGCGGGGGCCTTGCACACGATCTCGACGTCAAATCTCGATTTGAGAAACACGGATATCGAGCCGATCTCGCGATCTCCGGGCTCGGCGAGGATCTTTTCACCGACCTCCTTTTGCATCATCAGGATGGCAACAACGTAGTCTGATCGGAACCGGGTGAAGGCGGTCAAAAGCGGCCCAGTGATGTTGTACGGCATGTTGCTCACCACCGCTCTCGGCGAAGGAAGTTCGCGGCAGTGTTCTCCAAGATTGACTTGGAGCGCGTCCGCCTGAATCACCTTTGCAGAAGGAGCCGATTCGGTAAGAGCGCTGACTGCGACTGGATCGATTTCGACCGCAGAAACTGGCAACTGCTCGGCTAAACGGGTGGTGAGTACACCAGGGCCGGGACCGACTTCGAACACGGATTTTGCGCCAAAAGCTTCTACCCGTGAAACGATGGCTTCTACGACGTTGGGCGAGATCAAAAAATGCTGCCCGAACAGCTTGGTCGGCTTGAGGCCGTGCCGTTCGAGCAGCGATTTTAGTGTTGGAACGTCACACAGATTCACTGTGTTTAGCGTTCGTTAAAGATGTGAACTTTGACCTTGCGGCGTCCCCATTGTCGGCATTCGCGTTCTGTTGGCAGGCAAACGTCAATGATGTTGCCCTTGATCGCTCCGCCTGTATCAGCGGCGATGGCGAAGCCATAGCCTTCGACAAAGCATAGTGTGCCGAGCTTGATTTGCCGGCGATCTACAGCGATGACGCCGTACTTTGCGGGCAACCCGCTAGCGGTTTTGAAAGTTGGATTCTTTCGTCCTGCGCTTGGTGTGTATGCGGTCGAGTTCATGACTCGGACGCTGGCGCGGGTGAAGCTTCCTCGGCTGGTCGTGTGTCCTTGACGCCCCATCCCGATGATTTCTTTGGTGGGTTCGATCGTCTCGGTGTTGATCACTTGCCGGCTAATTTCTTTGCCGTCCAGATTCTTAGTGATCAGGATCGTGGTAACCAATTTTCCGTTCACACCTGGCTGAGCTACTTTGATTCGCCCTGCCGCGAGTTGTCGATCAAATCGATACTCGGTCTTAAACGGTATTTGCTTCTCGACGGTTTTGGTTTCCGTGCTAGTGGTTTTCGGTTCTTCTTGGCGAGCTTGAGCTGAGATTGCGATCACCAGCATGCTTGCGAGAAGAACGGGAGCTTTGCTATTCATCATAGGCAGAATCTCCGGCCTTTCGACGCGGATTTGTAAGGTACCCAATTGATCCTCCAAAAGTCAATTTTGGGCCTCACGAGTGCACCTTTCGGGCACCAAACTTAGATGATCGGTAGATTCACTAGGAATCTTTAACGTTCGACTTGAACTCGGTGCCTCAATGGTACAGACGGTAGTCCGAGGGTATCCGAACCGGTTGTTGTGGCAACTTTCATCACCCGCTGCAAAATCACCTTGATCGCACCGCCGATTGGGAATGCGAGCACCATCCCGGTGATGCCGAACAGCGCGCCGCCAGCGATAACCACGAACATGCTCACTAGCGGGCTTAGGCCAACCGCGCTTCCCACGAGTTTTGGATGGAAAAAGCTGTCCCAAGCCCAGGTGACAATGAACAGAGCGATGACTAGCGCGAACGCGAATGCCCAACTCGATGGCATGTGCATGAACAGATTGCCGCTAACGCCGCTGAGGCCGGTGACAACGAACAAGATGATGTAATTCAGAACGCCGCCAATAAATGGGATCAGATAGAGGGCGCCAAATAGAATCGCCAAAAGGAATCCAAACGGCGCACCGCATGCAGTCATCACCACACCCAATGTGAGCGTATAACACGCCCAACTGATTGTCAGTCCGCGCAAGTATTTGAGGAAGACATCGCCGACATCTTGCATCAACGAAAGGGTTTGGCGACGAATTGATGGGGGAATCCAAGTCGGGCTCGTCATCTTGATCCGGTCGTAATCCAGCAAGATAAAGAGCACCACAAACGGCGTGAGTGGAAGAAGAAGCAACAGTGTCCCAAATGAGCTCGCCGCGCCGAGGAAACTGTTGAAAAACCCTTGGACCAGTTTTGAGATTTCGGCCCTGCGAGGCTCGACGTATTGCGCCACGATCGCTGATTGCGAACTGGGCAATCCGACACGATCTAGCATCGGGCTGAATTGGAGAAGCGCCTTGTCGAGTGGTGCGACTTGGCTGCTCGCTTCAATGCGAAGCTTTGGGTTCCACCGAACGAAATAGTTGTTGGCGTAGCTTTGCGCTTCAAGATTTCGCGTGAACCCCGTTGCGGTGTTCGTGAGTGAGACAACCTGCCGAGAAACCACCGGGATGGTCACGGCCACGAGTCCGATCAGAGCCACGAAGAAAACTGTGAAAACGAGCATCACTGCCGAATTTCGCTTCATCCCGCGTACGCGTAGCTTCCTCACGAGAGGTTCAAGCAAAACGGCAATAACGAATCCCAGGATAAACGGGAGCAAGATGCTGCGCACCGAATAGAAGAAGAAAAGCACGAGTGCCACAACAAACACCCACAGAGCAATCTTCCAACCTGTCATCGTTCGGCAAGTTTAACCTAAACCAGGGGGGCGATTGTTGCTAAAATTCAGCCATGAACTCTCCGGCCGATCGCATTGCCTTCTTGCGCGATGAAATCAATCGCCACAACCGGCTGTATCACCTGCTGGAATCCCCCGAAATCAGTGATACCGAGTACGACCATCTCTTTCAAGAATTAGTAGCACTCGAAGCGGCCCATCCCGAACTCGCGACAAGCGATTCGCCAACGCAGAGGGTTGGCTTCGGCCCTTCAGAAAAGTTTGAATCGGCTCAACATTTGGTCCCAATGCTGTCTTTGGATAACGCATTTGGCGAGGAAGAATTGCGAAGTTTCGATGATCGCGTTCGCCGCGTGCTTGAATCAGAAAACGAGATCGAATACTTGGCCGAATTGAAGTTTGACGGCGCATCCGTGAGTCTCGTATTCGAAAATGGCAGGCTTGTGCGTGCGGTCACCCGTGGTGATGGCTCGTCAGGCGAGGTCGTTACACCAAACATATTGACGATCGGTTCGGTACCGACTCAACTCAACAATGCTCCTGCGGGGTTGCTGGAAATTCGCGGCGAAGTCTTGATGAGCAAGGCAGCATTTGAAAGTGTCAATGCGCAACGAATCGCTGCCGGCGAACAAGCGTTTGTGAACCCCCGAAATGCGGCTAGCGGTGGATTAAGGCAACTCGATGCCAAAGAAACGGCTAAGCGCAAACTGTCGTTCTTCCCCTATGGTCTCGGCACAGGAGTTCTGGCCGATTCGCAGTTTGGCGTGCTGTCGGCGCTCAACCGGATGGGTTTTGAAGGCCGCGATGACGCCAAGTTGTGTACTGGGGTGTCAGCGTTGATGGAGTTCATCGCGGATGTTGAAGCCCGACGTGCAACTTTGCCATTTGGTATTGATGGCGTTGTCATCAAGGTCAACGATCTTGGGTTGCAGCGCCAGCTCGGGTTCACCTCACGCGGACCAAGATGGGCGATTGCCTACAAGTTTGCGGCTGAGCAAGCCTTTACGACCCTTCGCGAGGTGAGTTGGCAAGTTGGCCGGACTGGCGTCGTGACACCTGTTGCCGAGTTGGAGCCCGTTTTTGTGGGCGGAGTGATGGTCAGCCGCGCCACGTTACACAACCTCGAAGATCTCAGGAAGAAGGATGTGCGAGTCGGCGACACGGTGATCGTGCAGCGTGCAGGCGACGTGATCCCAGAGGTGATCGGCCCGGTGCTAGAGAAGCGGATCAGTGGCGCCGCCGAGATCGACGCACCAGCCCATTGTCCGGATTGCGAGACTGCTTTGGTGAAGGAAGAGAGATTCGTCGCTCTGCGCTGCCCAAACAAGGAATGTCCTAGCCAGATTCTCGCAAAAGTGATCCATTTCGCGAGTCGCAAAGCCATGGATATCGAAGGACTCGGCGAAAAACAGGTGCAACGATTCTTGGAACTTGGATTTATCACCGACCTGCCGAGCGTTTTTCGGCTCGAACGTCACCGAGAACAGATCGCGTCCCTGGAAGGCTCCGGCGAGAAGAGCACACAAAAACTCCTCGATGCGATCGCTGAGGCGCGGCTCAGACCGCTGGATAGAGTTTTGTTTGCGCTCGGAATTCGATTTGTGGGAGAGCGAACGGCCAAAGATCTGGCGCGGGTATTCGGATCGATCGAGAATTTCAGGCAGGCGACCTACGCCCAATTGATCGAAGTGCCCGAAATCGGCCCTCGCACGGCGAGCGAAATCGAATCGTGGCTAGAAGAGCCAGTAAATCAGGAATTGATAGATGGGCTGTTGGAAGGCGGCGTGACTCCAATCGCATCCGCCGAACCAAGCGGAGACTTTTTTGCTGGAAAGACCGTTGTGTTCACGGGCAAGCTCGAAGTTTTCACACGCGACCAGGCGGAAGATTGGGTTCGAGCGTTTGGCGGAAAGGCAGCAAGCTCTGTTTCGAAGGCCACGACATTGGTGGTAGCTGGACCGAACGCAGGTTCAAAGTTGGATAAAGCTACCCAACTTGGCATCGAAGTCATCGACGAGGCTGCTTTTGAAGAATTGTTAAAGCAAGCGCGCGGCGAAGCATGAATTCGTTCGAGATACGGATTGACCGGCAATACTTGGACCTTGATCGCTGCCTTGTCTCTGGGCAGGTGTTTCGGTTCACCAAAGCTGGCGAAATCTGGTCTGGAACTGACGGCAAGAATAGATTTGAATTCATTCAGTCAGATTCGAAGATAGAAGTCAAATCAAACGGGACTTTGTCCGATGTCCAGGCTTTTTTCCGTCTTGACGAGCCCCTGGACCTGGTGGAGCATTTGATGACGCTTCACCCCGGAATCAATCTGAAGCATCCAGAAACGATTGGACTTCGGATGCTTCGGCCTTCGAGTCCAGCCGAGTGCCTGCTCAGCTTCCTGTGTACGCCGAACAACAACCTCACCCGAATTCAGCAAATGGTCAGCAGACTGGCGGAATTTGGAGAAGGTGGTTGCTTTCCTTCCCTTGCTCGGGTGGCAAAAATATCTGAAGACGAGCTAAGAAAATTGGGATTTGGGTACCGGGCTAAGACGATCCCGCAGGTGGCGCATGCCTTGGCGGATCGCGGAGGAGAGCTCTACCTTGAGGAGGTTAAACGCTGGCCTTATCCAAAAGCCAGAGAAATGCTCATTGAACTCCCTGGGATTGGGCCTAAGCTGGCGGACTGTATCTGCTTGTACGCGCTGGACATGACGGAATCGGTTCCGGTAGACACCCATTTATGGCAGGCGGCCTGCCGCAACGCCTTCCCAGAATGGATTGGATCGAACCTGACGGATAAGAAATATAACCTGGTTGGCGATCTATTAAGAACCCATTACGGACGATGGGCTGGACAGGCGCAGCTGTTTTTGTATTACTCAAACATGCAAGGCGTTAGGTAGGATTGAACCTATGCGCTGGGTACTCGCTGGCTTGATCGCCACAATTTCATTAACCATTTGGTCAAAACCTGCGAATCGGGTTGTCGGCGACGCCGTTCCGTTTGGCGAGATCAACGAGAAGTTTATTGATGAGTCATCCGGGATTGCGCAAGGCCGAGTGACGCCAAATACCTATTACACGCACAACGATAGCGGGGATACCGCGAGGTTCTTTCGGTTCAACGCGCAGCGCAAACTGACAGGCACCTTTAGCCTCAAGGGCGCCGGCGCGATCGACTGGGAAGACATGGCCAGCGCGAAGATTGGTGGAAAGTCCTACCTCTACTTTGGCGACATCGGGGACAACGCCGAGAAGCGAAAGTACGTCACGGTTTACCGCGTTCAAGAGCCTACAGGTGAAAGCCGCGAGCTCGACAAATTTGACCGATACGTCCTCACCTATCCGGACGGACCGCACAACGCCGAAACGTTGATGGTGCATCCGACCACGGGCGACATTTACATCGTCACCAAGACAAGCAAGGCACCTTCCAAAGTCTTTAAGCTCAAAAACCCATCAAAATCGAGTGATTACGAGATGACTTTGATTGGCGAAGTTGACGTACCCATCCTGATGTCTGCCGGAAAACTGATCACGGGAGGTGCCATCTCGCCCGATGGCAAATTCGTGGCACTCCGGACCTATCTCCTGGCCTACGAATACCCCGTGAAGGGCAAATTTGACGATTGGATGAAATCGTCCCCAACGAGTATTCGTACGATCTTTGACGACCAAAACGAATCGATTTGCTATACAATCGATGGTCGAAACCTTCTTTCGAGCAGCGAAGGTTCACCTTGTAAGATTCAACGAATTCCGATCCAGTACAAATGAAACTTGCTCTTCCAGTTCTGACAGCGATCGCATTGGTCACCGTGGCATCCGCACAGCGGGTGTCGCCTGTGACTGCGCTCGCCATGAGCCAGGATGGTAAGCGCGTGGCGGCAGGATATTCAGACGGCTCGGTTCGGATGATAGAGACGGGTTCAAGATTGGCGAATTGGAAGTGCCCTGGTCCGACTTCCCCGCTTACAGTCAGCCAGCTCTCGCTTTCGCCGGTTGGTGATTTTGTCGCTGCGAGCTATCCCGTGCAAGGGTTTTGGCAGCCTGTTCGGTTGATCGGAGCGAAAGACGGCAAACTATCGCGCACGCTATTGGCGGGCACCAGTGCAACGTTTTCGGCCAATGGAACAACGATCTATATCGCGACCTCTAGCGGCATCGCGATGGTCGATACAAAGTCGGGAGTCAACGCGGGCTATGTTCCGAACACGAGTTCGGTGACTTCAATTGCGGTCTCGCCGGATGGATTGAAGCTAGCGACGTATTCCGCAGGAACCGTGCGAGTGTTCAAAATCGATGGCTGGGCCGTGTTGCAGACCTACCAGTTGCCGAACTATTTCCAATGTTCAGTCGCTTTTGCCTCGGACAACATCTTGTGTGCTTCGTCCGCAGAGGGTGGCGCGTTGCATCGTTGGGACATGCTGACCGGCAATCCTTTGCCTGAACTCAAAACGAGCTTAGGCGGCGTGATGACCGCGGTGTTCTCACCCGATGGGCGGAACCTGGCGTTTCTCTCGAACCAGAATGAAGTGGAAACGATCTCTGTGCTCTCGGGGACCAAGCAGCCCAAGTTTAAGGTGAATCAGGGGTTTGTTGGAGCCATTTCGATGAGTGCCGGGCAAGTCGTCCTCGGGATGCTGAGTGGTGAAGTGCGGTTCACTTCCAATTCTGGGATGGTAGTGAGCAAACCGGCCAAGCCAAGGCGCAAGCCCGATCCAAGCACTTTACCGACGAGCCTTGTTGCCACCACCGTTAACGGCGTGCCTTGCAAGGTGGTCAAGGTGAACCTGAACGATCCGCGCGTTCGAGTTTCGGTTGAGGTAGCAAATGGATTCCCGTTCGGTGACCAATCGTTTGCTTCATTGGTCAACGAGTCGGGCGCCGATGTCGCGGTGGTTGGCACCTTCTTCGATACGGTCAGCCTTCGTCCCGTTGGGGATATCGTGGTGAACGGAAACGTGATCTACCAAGGTCATATGGGCACTGCCCTCACCCTAACTCCAACCAACGAGACTGGTATGAAGCGTGTTCCTTGGGGGCGTACCCAAGATTGGAGCGGATTTGAAACGGTGTTGAGTTGCGGCCCAGCGTTGGTGCTCAATGGCCAGATTGATGTCGATCCGGTGGGCGAAGGCTTCCGCGATCCATCGATTATGGGCGCGGTTCCTCGGGTGGGAGTCGGGATTACCGCGGACAATCAGCTGATGATCGTGGCTGGCGGCTCAGGACAGACTTTCTACGGGTTCGCAAAGCTGATGAAAGCACTCGGTTGCGAGAATGCCATGAACCTTGACGCTGGATCGTCCCGTGCGCTGTATTATCGCGGACAGTATTTAATCAAGCCGGCCAGGAGGCTCACGAACATCCTGACCGTGCACATCGATTAATCGTCGCGTTTCGAGCTGGGCCTTGCGCGGATGCTTGCCCAGTTTCGCAATTCATCAATCTCTTCGGCCATTGTGCGGCTGAGAGGCACTTGCGCCTTGGCTTCCGCTTCGAGATCGTCGTTTGTGAGTTCTCGTCCCGCACCAAATGCGCTGAAAAGTGCGCCTACTACCACCTGCTCGATTTCGGCCCCGCTGAATCCATCTGCGGCCTTTGCAAGGCGAGGCAGGTCGTAATTCTTTGGATCGCGCGCGCGCTTTTTGAGGTGAATTGCGAAGATGTCAGCGCGCTCTTTTGCGTCTGGAAGATCGACGAAGAAGATGTCGTCAAAACGGCCCTTTCGCAGCAGTTCTGGCGGCAATTTGCTCACGTCGTTAGCTGTAGCAATGATCACGACGGGCTTTGTCTTTTCTTGCATCCAACTGAGGAACGTGGCGAGAACTCGTTGACCGGTGCCGTTGTCTCCTCCTCCGCCCATGCCGCCAAATCCCTTTTCAAGCTCATCCGCCCAGAGGATGCACGGCGCGACGCCTTCAGCAACGCGAATCGCCTTTCGCATGTTTTCTTCGCTTTGTCCGACCAGCGAGCCAAAGATTCGGCCCACGTCTAGCTTGAGGAGAGGAAGATTCCAGGAGGCGCCGACCGCCTTCGCTACAAGCGATTTTCCGCAGCCTTGAACGCCAAGCAGAAGCAATCCCTTTGGCGGCGGGATACCGAATTCGCGAGCTTTATCGGTGAGTGCCGTTCCGCGCTTTTGGAGCCATTCTTTGAGAAGTTCTTGACCACCCACATCTTCCAGCTTGTTATTGGCGGGATAGAACTCCAGGATTCCCGACTTGCGAATGATCTGCTTCTTTTCTTCGATGACCACCGAAAGATCAAACTTTTTGTGCTCCACGAGCGACCGGGCGAAGCAGGATTCGATTTCGTCGAGCGTCAACCCCTGCGCGGCTTTGATCATTCGCTCACGATCCTCGGCGGCGAGGGTCACGTCAACCTTGTCGTTGCCACTCATGGAGGCGATGACGTCGTTGAGTTTTGCCTCAATTTCCGCCTTGTTTGGAAGCGGGAATTCGAGCACGGTGATGTCCTTTTCAACTTCTACCGGCAAAACGAGTTGCGGCGCCAACAAGCAAAGCGTGACTGATTTTCCGCGCAAACTCTCGGCGAGGTCGCGCAGCAACCGAATCACTCGAAGGTCCTTGAGGAACGGGTGATAGTCCTTGAGGAGGAAAACGGTCTTGTCGGGGGCTTCCAGAATTTGGGTCAATACCGCGAGCTCTGGGGAGAGACTCGATCGTGATCCTGGCAATTCCGGAATCAACCCTTTGGTTAGAGACCAGACGTGTAGATTCCGCCCTAGCGACTTGCAGATTCCAGACAAGGCGGATTCTACACGGCGCTCTTCCCAACTCACCAAATAGAGCACTGGGTACTGCGCGCGAATCAAAACTTCGATCTCTTGAATGGGATCCATTTGTTACGGTTAATGCTACCCAGCCGATAGAATGGCCGTTTCGTGGTCCTGGGTGCAAACCGATCGGGTGTTCTGATCGTCGTATAGGTTGTGAATGCACTTGCCCTAGCAGGATTGATCGTCGCTCAGCCGCAGACTGACTTTGTGGTTCAGCCGGTTTACTTGGTGCCATCGGATCTTCCAATCGCGAAAGAGAACGTGACCGCGATCAACCGAATCATGCAGGACATCAATACTTGGTATGAAGGCCGGGTCGGTGCCAAGTTTAAGCTGAACCCCGTTCGACAAGTCAAGGCTCGAAAGGACTGGGTTACCATGCGGCTGGGCGAAAATCCGAAGCCGGAAGATGTTGCCGACGAATCGTTTTCACCCAATTGGTATTCGTCAGTCGTCGATGAGGTGAACCCGCTTCCGAAGCAGATCACCGTGATTTTCTCTACTGGCGGCGGCAAGTACACGATGGGCAAACAGACCGACTGCTACTCGGGCACGGTTGTCGTCGGGGACTGGGTGATGGAGCCGATCAGTGGAGTCCGGGTTTCAACGTTGCCAAAACCGCCCGCGGATGCTTGGCAGATCAAAGGAAGCGTGCCCACGGGAATCGTAGCCAATCGAATGGCGCAGGCGTTCGGACTTTTGAAGCCAGAGCGGTATGAAGGCTCAACAATTTTGACTGGATTCCAGTCCTTCCCGAACGTCGGATTGCTCGCTCATGAGGCGTTTATCTTGCGCAATTCGCCGTATTTTGGCTATGCGCCAGGAGACAAGGATGCGCCAATTCTCGATGTCGAAATGGATGATCAGGGATTCTGGGGCGAATCGATTGTGATCAAAGCTCAGGGTCTTCGGGACGGGGATCAGATTGAGCTGAATACTATTGGCCCGTATCAGTACATCACGAATAACCTACGCTCGCCGGTAAGCATGTTTGTTCCTTTCACCTATGCCACACCCGAGCGGGGCCGAATGACGGTTCCACGCGATGTTGGACCAGGATTCTTGCGACTCTATCGCGGAGCCCTCCGGTCCAACATCGTTCCAATAAACGTTTACCCTAAGCGTTTGCCAACGCAGTAGCGCTCAGACTTTGTAGATGTAGTCGCGCGAATGAGCGTCTTCGATGTACCTGGCTAGCAGGTCCACCGCTGCGTCCAGGTCGCCGGGATGGATCGTTTCGTTGACGGTGTGAATATAGCGGGTTGGCACCGAAAGTGTAAACGCCGGTACCCCACCATTCAATCTCTGCACGCCACCTGCGTCTGTTCCTCCTGCCGCCAGAATTTCCATTTGGTACTTGATCTTGTGATTTTTGGCGAGATCGACGAAATGCTGGACCATCATCGGACTGCAGATGAGCGATCCGTCGAGAATCTTGATCGCTGCGCCTTCGCCAAGTCTTGTGATAGCGTCTTGGTCTGGGATTCCTGGAATATCGTTTGCCAAGGTGACATCAATGGCGACGACCATATCGGGCTGGATTCCTGAGCCAGCTGCGGTTGCGCCGCGAAGACCGATCTCCTCTTGCACCGTAGCAACGCCATGAACCTCGACTTCGTGGTTCTTCGCAGCCTTCATCGCCTCGATCATGGTGTACACCGCGATTCGGTTGTCCATCGCTTTCCCGGTGTAGAGGTCTCCCATCGGCCGGAAATCGCGGTCCATCGTGACCATATCGCCGAGCGACACTGCTGCCTTTGCCGCATCGCCTTTCATTCCAAGGTCCACAAAAAAGTCTTCGATTTTGGCAGCGCGATTCGCTTCCTCTGGCGAGAGCATGTGCTTCGGCTTGACACCCATCATCAGTGTGCCGTTGATTGGACCGTTGCTCGTGTGTACTTTGACGCGCTGGGCGGCCATCTGCCGTGGATCCCATCCGCCGAGCGGGTGCAGTCGCAAAAATCCTTTGTCGTCGATGTACTTCACCACGAAACCGATTTCGTCCATGTGAGCAGCGATCATCAGCTTCTTGGCGTCGGTTGACTTCCCTTTCTTCAAGCAATGGAGGTTGCCCATGGCGTCGGATTTGAACTCACAGATGTCTTTGAGTTCGTCGATTACGATGGAGCGGATGGCGTCTTCTTGGCCTGGGATGCCACAGGCTTCGCTGAGTTTTTTGAGGAGTGCAACGTTCATAAAATTCCTTTTCAGTCTACTGGTTGATCAGGTTGGAGGTTCCTAAAAAATGATCTCGCCTGACAGAAGTCAGGCGAGATCATTTCTCTTTGACAATCTTTGCGCGAATTACGGCGCGTAGATGTCGCCGATACAGGTTCCAGGTACGCCATGAATGTCGCCCCAGTTTGGAGTGCTACCTGGGTGACCGACACACTCATGCTGCTTTTCTGACTTTGGATAGTCGGTGATGCCGCATTGAGTCATCTTGGCTGCAGGTACGTGGCGAGTCCAAGAATAGTAGGTCTCGCGGGTGTCCACAGAAGCCCAGGATGGGCAGCTGTCTACGATCTTGCCACCAGTTGGAAGTGCCTTAGCGTTGAATCGCTTGCTGTGTCCATCAGCGAAGCTGAGGATGACGCCATCTCGGTGTCGTGGCCAGATTTCCCACTTGTACCAGTAGTTGACCCAACCCGAAAGAGCTTCGGTGCTGTTGTATCGCTTCGGGAAATATCCGTCGGTGTACGCGATGGTTTCCGAAACAGCTTCCATTTGAGAGTTGCTGATCGGCATTGGTGTTTTGCCGTTCACGCCAGGACCCTGTGGAATCAACCCGCTTGGGCCACCAACTCGCGTGACCATACCGAATAGGCCGATGTTCCAAGTGTAAGCGTTGTAGCGGAAGGTGCGCAACATCTGTACGCTACCGCCAACTCGCGACCGAATGGCTTCGAGAAGGCTACCGCCTGCAGCTGTCGCCGAAGCACCTGTGTAGTCTTCACCGCCGCCACCCGATGGGTACGAAGGGCACTTAAGGATATCTGGTCCCTTACGATAAGGATCGACCAAGTCGTGGACAAAAACCAGCGTGTTGCCGCCGGAAATGCTCATGCCCATTGGGTACATGTCGTCGTTGTCGCCGACATACATGAGCGTGGCGTAGGCGTTTTGCTTATTGTTCGAGATACAGACCGATGTTTTGGCTGCGTCCCGTGCTTGTGCAAACACCGGGAATAGAATTGCTGCGAGAATGGCGATGATCGCAATCACCACCAAAAGCTCGATCAGCGTAAATGCTTTTTTCATAATAGCAAGCCCTCGCGCGCCAAAAGACGCACGAATGTTAATCACATATTAGCTTACTTTTTTGAGAAGTGAAACGATTCCCAATATTTATTCGATGTTGAAATCTGCAAATACTGGAAGGTGGTCGCTCGCTTTTGTACCCATTTCTGTATAGGTCACTGAATACGGCTCTTCGACAACCTTGACCTTGCTTCCACTACCTCGTAGCGCTTCCGCTCCTGAATAGATGTCAGTCTTCACGTGCTTAGGAAATAGATTTGGTGAAACAAGTATCTGGTCAAAAAGGGTTTGAACGACCTTGACGTCATCTGGGAACTTGTGTTCTTTACCTCGGAGTTCTTCGTTGCTCTGATAGGCGCCCATGACCACTGGTGCAAGAGGTTGACCTTTGAACAATCGGTCCAGATCGAGTGAAACGTAGTTCTTTCGGTAAAGCGGTTCACAGAGGTTGACCATGAGCGGGTTTGGCACCGATTCTTGCCCGCCTTTCACAAGTAGGTTGCCCGTTTCCAAGATGTTCATCGATCGGTCATCTGGAGTGTCGTTCATGTCACCGAGCACGATCGAATTCTCGTTCTTCTGCCCCGCGATGTATCCAGCCAGCATGCCTGCTGCCAGTTCACGTTGTTGGTCGGTGATCCATCGACCTCCTCGGCGGCTCTTGAGGTGGCAGACGTAAAACACGAGTGTCGTGCCTTTCGGCGTCAATACTTCCGCTCGGAGGACGTCGCGTCCGCCTGGGAATGCGAAGTTCAACGCGGGGGATGTGAACAAAAGCTCGCTCTTCACGAGTTTGTACGGAGCTTTCACCGCGATGCATGGCTCTTGATATTCCTTCGGGTCATCCGCCATTCCGATAGACCACTTCGAATCGAAAATTTGCTCAAGCGCCTTCTTGCTCTGGATTTCCTCGAGCGCGACGATATTTGGCTTCACCGTATCGAGGATCTGCTTGACGTTTGCGATCCGTTCTGGATTTGAGTCCTCCGCGAACCAGTAAATGTTGTAGGTCATTACGCGCAGATTGTTCGTCGGTTGTTGTGCGAATGCACAGGAGGAAGTGACGCCCAGCGCGAGCAACGGAATGAACCAAGACAGCTTTTTCATGACCTTTTCTTTTGACGATTGATTGTGGTTACTGTACCCGTCAAGTTGCTGTTAAGGTTCAAAATTGGCCTTCGAGGTATCCTTTAGGCTCGTTTATGTCGTTTTCTCAGCGCACCCATCATTGCGGAAATCTCCGCCTCGAACATTCCGGCCAGACAGTTGTTTTGAACGGATGGGCTCATCGCATTCGCGATTTGGGCGGGCTGTTCTTTGTTGATCTTCGGGATCGAACTGGCTTGGTTCAGCTGTTCCTGGATCCAGCCAAGTTCCCAGTTTCAGAAATCCGTAGCGAGACCTGCCTGAGCATCACTGGCGAAGTGAAAGAAAGACAAGAAGGCACAAAGAATGCGGCAATGGAGACGGGCGATATTGAGATCATCGTGACCTCCATGGAAGTCTTAGGTTCGGCGAAGCCTTTGCCATTCCCTGTCAGCGATGAATCCCAGATGCGCAATGTCAACGAGGAGTTGCGAATCAAGTACCGCTACCTCGATATTCGCCGGCCGTCGATGAGCCGAAAGCTGATGTTGCGAGCGGCGGCGGTCAAGAAGATGCGCTCGTTCCTGGACGACCAAGGATTCACCGAAATTGAGACGCCAATTTTCACGAAGTCCACTCCAGAGGGTGCGCGCGACTATCTCGTGCCTTACCGATTGGAACCGGGACTGTTTTATGCCTTGCCACAATCGCCCCAGCAGTACAAGCAGTTGCTGATGGTTGCGGGGATGGAGAAGTATTACCAAATCGCCAAGTGCTTCCGAGACGAAGCTCAGCGATCTGACCGACAGCCAGAATTCACACAACTCGACCTTGAGATGAGCTTCGCCACCCAAGAGGACATCTTGCAATTGATGGAAGGCCTGACGCTCAAGGTGATCAACGAATTGATCGCAGAATTCGGGCTTGAGAAGGAGCCGATCACCGGATTCCAACGGCTGACCTATGACGAGTCGATGCAAAAGTACGGCTGCGACAAGCCTGACTTACGTTTTGGGCTGGAGTTGTTCGACGTCTCTGAAATCGTTGGGAAATCCGAGTTTGGTGTATTCAAATCTACCGTCGAATTGGGCGGAAAGGTACGCGGTGTTCGATTCCCGAATGGTGCCACGCTTTCGCGCAAGGACGTGGGCGAACTCGAGAACTACTGCAAGGAGTTTGGTGCGAAGGGCATGGCTTCGATTGCGGTCACTGCGGAGTCAACCGGATCGGACAATGAAGTCGTCACTTCTAGCGGATTGGTGGCGAAGGCCAGCTTCCTCAAGTTCTTTACGCCGGAACAAGTTGGCGAAATCCTCAGTGCAGCTCATGCGGAAGCAGGCGATCTGCTGTGTTTCATCGCTGATACCTATTCCGCTGGCAACAACGTTCTGTACCGATTGAGAAATGAGATCGGGAGCCGCGCCGGGCTGCGTGACCCTCGCAAGCTCGCGTTCTGCTTTGTGATCGACTTCCCGCTCGTCGAATGGAACGAGGCGGACAAGCGATGGGATTCGACTCACCATCCTTTCACTTCGCCAAAAGCGGCAGATATGCATCTTTTGGACACCGATCCAGGCAAGATTCGGGCGGATTGCTACGACGTGGTTTGCAACGGAACAGAGTGGGCCAGCGGCTCCATTCGGATTCATCGCCCTGACGTGCAATCGCGCATTTTTGCTCTGCTAGGTATTGATGAGGCGAGGCAACAAGAACGATTTGGTCACATTTTGGAGGCGTTTAGCTACGGCGCGCCGCCGCACGGAGGAATCGCTCCTGGCGTGGACCGGCTGATCATGTTCCTCTGCGACGAAGAGAACATTCGCGAAGTTATCGCCTTCCCAAAGATTGGGCTTGGACAAGATCCTATGATGGAAGCTCCGAGCACCATCGATGCCGTTCAGTGGGCTGAAATGGGCCTTCGTTTGAGCTGATAATCGTTGTTACAAAAAAATCCCCACCAGATCACTGGAGGGGATTTTTTGTTAGGTTCCTCGACCTTCCGGAGTACTTCCAGCAGGTGGAACACCTGACCCGCCTTGATCTGCGGGCAATGGCGCGGAATCTGGTGGTGGCGGATTCTTTTGATTGATCATGCCTTCACCGGACTTTCCAACACCGGAACTTTGGGTGAACGCGGTGATTCCCCCCGCGAGCAAGACCAACACTAGGGCAATGATCGCGAATCTTTTTTGCTTATCATCCATGGTTTTGTAAGTACATTCTCCTTATCGGCAAAGAGCGTCGAGCGTCGTGTTCTCGCCAGGTCCTGGAACCCACATGCTCCATCGGACATCCGCTGGGTTGATATTGATGCAGTTCAAGACGCCGTTCGATCGGTTTGCCTGACCTGCAGCACTCCTCAGAACTGCTGCGCGGTTTTGCACCGGCGAGAAGAAGGCCTTCGGCACTCCCATCGCGGCCGCTAGTCCTGCATCTTCGCGTGCCGGATAGAACTTTGCGTGGCTATCGGCGAACGCGAGAGCGAGACCGGATCCGAGACGATTCGTCATACCGTCCAGCGTGTTGATCGGCCGTTGTGGCGAAGCCAGATACCCTTGGGCACCGGCGGTGCAGGATGTATTTGTCGTTCCGAGCACCACAAACTTGGAGTGCTCTTGCACCAAAGTCATGGTTGGATACTGGGAAAGGCAAGCGCTGTTGACATCGGGCGTGAGCGGTTCGTCACCCCAAATGCTTGCAGTACATCCGACCTGAACGGCGTCATCGCAGACGAAGTAAGCGAGGAATGTTCGGTTGATTCCAATTGGCGCAGTGCGACGGTCCGTATTGGTGTCATTGCAAGGCGCGGGGTTAGCAGTCACACCCAGTTCGGGTGCAGCAACGTTTGCTTGGAACCGGAACGGAGGGTGCTTTCGAGTTGCAAGAGGATCAAGATAAACATCTTTATTCTTGATGTAGTTAAAACTCAATCGTCCCCAGAGGGCGTTTACAGTTGTAGCTTCACCGGTGCATCCACCAGAAACAGCGGCTGGATACCCTTCATCGTTATCACCGGTATACATCAGCATGCCAGTGCCTTGCTGCTTCATGTTGTTCATGGTCACCGTCTTTTGGGCGGCCAATCGTGCTTGAGCAAACACAGGGAAAAGGATCGCAGCCAGGATTGCAATAATGGCAATGACAACGAGCAGCTCGATGAGCGTAAAGCCTCGTCGCTTAATAACTCGATTCTTGAATGAATCCATGACTCTAAATACTCCTAAGTACAACCTGCACCGGCGCCGTTGCCACCGCAGGAATCAAATGAGTATACGACCATTACCTGCAAAAGGTATGGGCAATTCTTAGTTTTTGAACTAGCCCCGATTGGGTAATGCGTTCAAAAGCTCTGTCAAAGAGTAGATCGTCGTGGTCGGATCGGGCGAACCTTCGGGTTTTTCTTCCGGTTTGTTGGTGCTTGGCGGGATGTCGCTATCGCGGCGAATCCAAGCAGTTTTCCAACCGTGCAAGTGTGCACCAAGGATGTCGTGCCCGAAGCTGTTCCCTACCATCAAGATTTCTGATGGCAACAGATTGGGAAGCTTGCCTCGCATGTGTCGCAGAGCGATCGCATATACATCCGGTTCTGGTTTTCCAAATCCCATTTCACCTTCGATCAGTACGGGATCGAAGTAGTGCTCGATCTTTAAAGTACGTAGTTCTTGGCGCTGGATGTCTGCGGGGCCGTTCGTGATCAGCCCGAGCGGATAGAACTCTTTGAGTGTATTCAAGACATCAAGCGCATCATCAAAAAGTCGGAGATTGTCATCTCTGGTCGCGCCGTAGGTGTCGCTAAAGGCCTTCGCATGGTGCTCATCCACAGCACCGAGCTCGCTCAAGGTGAGGCGCATTTGTTCGGTCCGCGTCGGCTCGCCGAATTCGAGATAGGTCTTGTACCACGGCGTCTTCTTTAGCGTGGGTGCAAACTTACGAAATGCCTTGGCCCAAGCTTCATACAATTCGTCGGTCGAATAGCCCGCAACCGGATGTTGATCAAAAGTCGAACGTAGGGCAGCCTTGCTCGCTTCCCAATAGTTGCAAAGGGTGTCGTCCAGATCAAAGAAAATGGCGCGAATGTTGGCGAGTTCGGAATGCATGGCCATTAATCGTCTTGTCGGTCGAAAATCCCTTCGAGAACATAGATCGGCACATCCCACCGCAGTGCGATCGCGATGGCATCGCTTGGGCGGGCGTCGACTTCCATCTCTTCTCCATCGAACATCAGATAAACCTTAGCGTAGTAGGTCTTGTTCCAGATATCGTCAATCAGAATTCGGGTGACTTCGGCTTCGAGCCGTTCCACGATAACCTTCATCAGATCGTGGGTCATCGGTCGGTCGGGTTGATTGCCTTCGAGCGGGAGGCTGATGGAGGTTGCTTCGGCAAGCCCTATGACGATGGCTAACTTCTTCTCTCCGGAGCTCAGTAAAACGAAGCGCTGAACGTTGTTATTGCTCTCGGCATAGAAGACGCCTTCGACAGTGACCTCAACGGGTTCGCCTAGATCGGACTGGCGAACGAGGCGATCTTCTTCGTTTCCATAGGGGAAAAACGAAGGCGGTGATTCCAAATCATCGGGATTGTCATCCCGTTCGTCTGGCATGCCCATAAAGATACCTATCTTTTTTTGATCGCAACAGGTAGGGTGGTTGAAACGTACTGGGATTGACGAGGATTTTTATGTCGAATTTGCGCTTTTCTCACAAGATGGTTTCCGGGCTGGTTCTGCTTGGATTGATGGCTGCTGCCAACGCCGCCGAACTGCCAGATGTTAAGGTTAGTTTGGAATGCCGGGCGATTCCACTTAGCGCTGTTTTGGCGGATCTTTCTGCCAAGACTGGTACTAAACTCCTAGTCGAATCTCAACTTGGAAAGCAGATTTATGTGGTGCAAGCGAAAGACGTTTCCTCAAAGGACTTGCTTGGTCGAATTGCGCTAACGTCCCACGCCGCTTGGACTGAAGTAGACGGCGCGTTTCGGTTGGTGCTCTCGCCACAAGATGAGAAAGCAATGCGGTCTGCGGACCAAGCGATGATTGCACAGAAGCTTCGAGAAGCTATCGACGGTTCTAAAGAGTTCTTCCCGGCTGATGGCATGATGGAAGTCGAAGAAGCAACGCCCACAACGATGCCTCCAAACACCGAAGAGGAGACTGAAGAAGAGCGAAAATTCCGTGAAAACTATGTAGAGATCCAGAAGCTGCAGTCCGAACTCAAACGTGATCTGAGAGCTGCGATCGACGTAGACCGAATGGCGAGATTGAACCTGTTTGAACGCGTTGGGTATAGCACTCAACCAGGAAGCGGGCTCACAATGCTGAGCACGAAGTTTAAGACCGCTATGGTGAAGTTCAACCAGGCGAGCGCGAAGATCGGACAGGCGAGGCAACGCACGCTCTCGAGAATCGTCGTGAGCTACTCGCGCAACGACCCATACAGTTACAACTACAAATTGACGGGCGTCTCCTCAGATAACAAAGTGATTTTCAGAGATGAATTGAAAATTGCTCTGGCCGTTTCTAATTTCTTCGGCGGGTTTGGGTCGCCGCCAAAGATCGCCGAGTTCCCACTGAAGTTGAACAAGCCTGATTCGGTGGTCGAGATGACTGAAGAACTGAAGGCGATGTCTGAAGTGATCGAGTCCATCACGAACGGAGTGCCGCCACCAGTTTTCCGCCAGACTCAGATCAAGGAGTTCTTCGGGCGGCCCGATCTGCACGATCCGCTTGGGCTATCTACGAGTTCGGCGGTTGTGGCGATGGCCAAAGATCAGGCGCTACCAACCGTGGCCAATCTCTGCGACGAAACATTCGCCATGGAAGTCCAAGCACTAGGCGAAACCGCCGCCACCAAGACCAAGCAACTTGCTGAAGCTTTTTGGAACATCGGAACTCAGAAGGTCGAGACCAAAGATGGATGGCTCTTGATCGAGCCGATGTATCCGAGTATCTCGCTCGAGGCTCGGATCAGCAGAGACGCACTGGGCGCACTGATCCGAATCGAGAACCGCGATGGTTCTGTTGGCCTGGAGCCAATGATCGGATTTGCCAATACGTATCCAGAACTCGCGCCTGGGATCACGTTGGTTTACTTGTTCTTGGCCGCGCCCTCAGCCTTGGATTTCTCGATGATCTCGGGCGGCGAGTCCATGAGCTTTGCCCCGTATCGCTTTTATGGAGCGCTTGATGGCCGTCTACGGCCACCATTTGACCGAGGTGAGCCGATTCCATTCTCCGCGCTGAATATGCCGCAGCGGTCGCTGTACTTGCAATGCTTGACCGGAATCGACTTCGCATCTGGGCAGTTCCAGACCGACATGTTTGGCACTATCCTCAGCACGATCGAAGGTCGCGCTCGTGAAGAACAGGCCCCGCCATATGTTGACGTTGTAGAGGCAATTCCAGCGCTTGACCAGACAGGATTCGTCCGTGGCAAGTCGATGTCGGAGACCGTTGTTCGAGGAGTTGGTGAGCAGTTCGTTTTTGGGCCTTTCTCGATCCTAAACGCTGAAACTTACGCCTTTATGAAAATGTCGTTCCGGGAAGGCGAAGAAGGCGATGGAATGATGTTCGCCAAATTTGATCGCTATCGCATCGGCATGCGGCAGAACGTGTTGATGGAATTCTTGGTTTCACCTCAATTTGGGGCGAGCAAGCAGGTCTCAGGGACGCGCATGACGGGCGATCCGGCTGGAGTACCCGAAACGGGCTTTCCTCGGGAATTCATGGCGAAGGTCCGCCAGGTCATCGAACGGATGAATCAAGCTGAGCCCGCGCAAGAAGCTCCGATGGGCGCACCTCCAACTCGTTAAGCTCGGAGATAGTCCGTGTACGGTTTGCACTCGGTCAATTCAGGATTTTGAAACACCTGAATTGATCGGGTAAGCGCCCTGGCTGTATCGATACTGGTGATGCATGCCACTCCAGATTCGATGCAGGCCCGTCGAATTCGGCGAGCTTCATCGGTTTCGCGGGCACCCGATCCAGGGGTGTTGATCATCAACCCCAATTCGCCCTGTTGAATGAGGTCTAGGAAGTTTGGCGATCCTTCTTGAATCTTCTTGACTCGGTGGCATTCGATCCCGGCACTGTTCAGTTCGTTCGCCGTACCCTCCGTCGCATAGATTTCGTATCCGCCGTCGGCGAGTTGCTTGCCGATTTCGGCGGTGTGTTCTTTGTCCAGGTGACTCAGAGTCAATGCCACTTTTTGAGATTTGAACTGGATTCCACTGGCGATGAGCGCCTTGTAGACTGCGCCCTCATACGTACGGTCAATGCCGAGCACTTCCCCTGTCGATTTCATTTCTGGTCCGAGGCTCGGCTCGACCAAAGCGAGCTTTTGGAAGCTGAATACGGGCGCTTTGACCGCGAAGATCGTGTTCTGCTTGCTTTGCGAGTCCGCGTAGTCGGTGCTGGAAATCACGCGGCCTTTGGTCCGGGGGCTAAACCCGGTTTTGGCGGGTGGATCGCCAGGTTCGGCGCACCAGATTCCACTACCATATCCCATCGACGCGAGAGTTTCACCCATCATGCAGCGGGTGGCGAGTTGGACCATCGGAATTCCTGAAACCTTGCTGAGATAGGGTACGGTGCGGCTGGCTCGCGGATTGACCTCGATGACGTAGAGCTTGCCTTCATTGAACACAAACTGAATGTTCATGAGACCTTTGATCCCGAGTTCTTTGGCGAGCGCGCAAGCGACGTCGATCACCTGCTTTTCAAGCTCGCGAGACAGACCGATGCTTGGGTACACCGCCATCGAGTCCCCGGAGTGGACCCCCGCCCGCTCGATGTGCTCCATGATTCCAGGCACAAGCGTATCTTCCCCGTCGCTGATAACATCGACCTCTATCTCTTGGCCCACAAGATATTTGTCGATGAGAACCGGCTTGCCGGGGTTGGCTTCATCTGCGAGCTGGTAGAAGGCGTCGAGTTCGCTGGAAGAGTAGACGATCACCATGGCTCGTCCACCCAGAACGAAGCTGGGCCGAACGATCACCGGATAGCCGATTTCTTCTGCCACGATTCGGGCGTCTTCGACAGATTTCACCGCGCGTCCTGGAGGTTTGGGAACGCCAAGCTTGTCCAGTAGTCGCTCAAACTTCTCACGGTCTTCGGCGATGGCGATGGCTTCGTGCGATGTTCCTAGGATTTTGACGCCGTAGTGCGCCAGGTTTTCGGCGAGGTTGATGGCGGTTTGTCCGCCAAATTGTACGACCACGCCAAGCGGTTTTTCGTGCTGAATGACTCTCTGAACATCGCCCAGAGTCAAGGGTTCGAAGTACAGCCCATCGCCTGTATCGAAGTCGGTACTGACCGTCTCTGGGTTGTTGTTTACGATCAATGCCCGGAAACCCATTTCCTGCAATGCCCAAACGCTATGAACACAGGAATAGTCGAATTCGATGCCTTGTCCGATGCGGATTGGGCCTGATCCAAGAACGAGTACCGACTCTTTCACCGGAGATAGAGAGTACCGCTTTAGGCAGGTGCAAAACCGGGAATCATCTGCGCGGCGTCGGCATTTTGTAGTGCCATCACTTCGACTTGAACTCCCGGACTCGCGCAGCAGTGGACCCAGTTTGGAGTCTCTAAACCAAGCCAAGACAGAGCGTCTGTACGGCATTCCAGAAGATTCGCTCGGTGAATGACG
Source organism: Armatimonadota bacterium (assembly GCA_017303935.1). Taxonomy (NCBI): domain Bacteria; kingdom Bacillati; phylum Armatimonadota; species Armatimonadota bacterium. Next base: position 167,596 of record JAFLBD010000003.1, read on the forward strand.
TACGGTTCATGGACGACTCGGCCAGCCATTAATTGTCCCTGATGGACGGAGTACAGCAGGTACCGTTCGACCAACCAGAACTCAAAAGAACCGGGATTAGCTGGCCCGATTCGCTCTCCTCGTTGGTATTCGAGCGAAGTCTGAGTGATGGGTCTTTCAATCCGTTTGCTCTTGTAACTGATCACACCGTTTTGTTGTTTGCAACTCATCTTGGCGTGAAAATAGGGCAACCCAAAGGTCTGGCGGGCGACGATGCAGGCAATTTTACGGGCAGCATCCAGACTGAAGAACCAGACGCCCGGATTTTTTCCTTTGTGATGCACATAGGTGCGCACATTCAATTCTGGAAACGCGCAGAAATACGGCAGACTCGGGAGCCCAGGTGGACGAATTCCGGACATCGTGAACGCCACCAAACCGATGTAGGACCGCTCCTGTCCATCTTCTGTACGGAAGGTGTCTACCTGCAGCTTTGGTGGCAGTTGATCTTGAATGAGCTGTGGATCGACTTCGGCGTGCAGAAACAAGAGGTCGTGCCACGACTGCCGCATGATCGGCCTCCCGGGCGACCTCGTTCGCACTGATTCGTAATCACTGAGCTTCAGCATGATGAAACTGGTCGGTTTCGTCACCTAGGGTGCAGTAGTAGTACGGCGTGTGCGATTCGAACTCGCCGGCACACGTGTCAACCATTTTGAATACGTGCCCCCGATTGTAAGACGCTAGATTAGCTCCAACGAAGATTCTTGTCGAATTGACCGTGTCTAACGGATATTTTGCAAAGAACTCATCCTGAGTTTGTTTGTATTCTGGGAATTCTTTGATCCGGTTCGCCATCGTATCGATGACGTTCTCCACTGAGGCACCTTCATCTAGATCAGATAGGTTGGCGACGAACTTGCGAGTCTGACCCGCCATCTCTTGCTGATCCTTGAGAAAAGTCGGGGAAATTCCGACCAGTTTGCAGATGTAATTGGAGGAGATTCCGAGTTGCTTAGCCCGGTCCAGCACGCTGCGCATGGTATACGCATCTTGGACCCAATCGTGCAAATTCAGGAGTTCAGTCTCGGTCTCTACCAGGGTTTTGAGCTTGGCCAAGAACCAAGGATCGACGTTGCTGAGCGACCGGACTTCTTCGATCGTCCAGCCTCTTCGCAGTCCTTCAAAAATCGCCCACATGCGCTCATCGGTTGGCTTCTTGATGGCGTGGCGCAGTTCGTCGTCCGGCATCTTCCCTTCGCCGCGTTCTGATCCCATTGGAGCGAATTTTCCAGCAAACTTCTCGTGCCAGAGGTCCTTTTCGCGAATTTCTAGCCCGCGAATCGCCTTGAGCAATGCAGACTCAAAGGTACGATCGATTGCCATCACTTCTCCGGTGGCCTTCATTTGAGTGAAAAGTGATCGATCACCGGTGTGGAACTTGTCGAAAGGCCATCGAGGAATTTTGACGACGCAATAATCCAGCGCAGGCTCGAAGCAAGCTTTCGTTGAACCCGTGACTTCGTTTTCGATTTCGTCGAGAGTTTTGCCAATTGCGATCTTGGCAGCGACCCGCGCGATCGGATATCCGGTGGCCTTGCTCGCCAGAGCTGAGCTTCGCGACACCCGCGGATTCACTTCGATGATGTAATAGTCGAAGCTCTCGGGAGACATCGCAAGCTGTACGTTGCAGCCACCTTCGATTCCCAGCGCGCGGATAATTTTGAGGGATGCCGAGCGCAGCATGTGGTACTCGATATCACTCAGGGTTTGGCTGGGTGCGATCACGATGGAGTCGCCCGTGTGCACACCCATCGGATCGAAATTCTCCATATTGCAGATCGTGATGCAGTTTCCCTTACTATCGCGCATCACTTCGTATTCGACTTCCTTCCAGCCGAGAAGCGATCGCTCGACCATGATCTGTGAACGCATCGAGAGCTTCAGTCCGGTTTGGCCGATTTCCCACAACTCTTCGCGTGTGCTGGCGATTCCTCCGCCTGTTCCTCCGAGAGTGTAGGCGGGGCGGATGATACAAGGGTAAGGCACTTTGTCCAGTACGGCTTCGAGCTGTTCGGGGGACTCGATAATCCAGCTTTCTGGCACGGGTTCGCCGATCTCGTGCATCAATGCCCTGAAAAGCTCGCGGTCTTCTGCTTTCTGAATGGCTTCGAGCTTGGTGCCGAGCAATTGAACGTTGTATTTTTCGAGAATTCCTAGCTGGGCCAGTTTGCTCGCCAGGTTGAGGCCGGTTTGACCACCCAGGGTTGGGAGCAAGCCATCTGGTCTTTCGGCGGCGATGACTCGCTCGCAAAATTCTGGCGTTAAGGGCTCGATGTACACCTTGTCCGCGGTGTCTTCATCGGTCATGATCGTCGCCGGATTGGAGTTGATGAGCACAACAGTGTGCCCTTCTTCGCGAAGAGATTTACACGCTTGTGTTCCGGCGTAATCGAACTCCGCGGCTTGGCCGATGACAATCGGTCCACTCCCAATCACGAGGATCTTCATTCCGCTCTTGATTGTGGCAGGTAATTCTTAGGGCAGAACGGGGATTCGGTCTCCGCTGAGACCAAAGTTGGTGACCACCACGTCGAAGTCCGACGATCCGACTTCCCCATCACGATCAATGTCTGCGACCGGATTGAACCTAGGGTTACCGTACCTTGCGCCAAACGCTGCAATTACGGCGTCGTAATCGGACGATCCGATTTCGTTGTCACCATCGATATCTCCGCCGATCAGATCGAATGAAGGAGCAAAACTTGGTGCGTTTCGGACAACTCGCGCCAAGTACCCAGGAACCCGGACGATGGCGTGAAGATTGAATCCTTGCCCCATCGTAGAGAACCAAGCAGTGATTCGGTCCATGTCGTAATGTCCAGATGGCTTCACACCTGAGCTGGCAGTGAGCGAAATCGCATGACCCGTCCCGTCGGTCGCGTAGGTGCCTGCGTTGTTCTGCAAGAAGTACTGCATGGTGACTTGGAATGGCTGCGGAGTGCCACCAACGATTCCAGCGTCGCGATTGCCGGCCGCATTGACGAACAGCGATACTGCACTCTGCACGAATCCGTCGTTGGTGCTGGTCCAATCGTAGCTGTACAGTTCCGAGAAAGCGTTTGACGTGGAGACCAAATTGTCGTGAACACCGTTAAACGATGGCGCCAGGATTGATCCACCGTCGTCATCCCATTGAAGAGGGCCGGACGAACTGAGGTTTTGTCCAGGGAAATTCGGGTCGATTGGCGTTGCCATCGTGTCCAGCGTTGGCTGCATCGCGAAGGTGCTCGGATTCAGAACGAACTGGCCCGAGGCGTTAATGGTGCCGATCACAACCAAGATTGCGGCTGGAGTGTTCGCGGTGGCATTTCCAGGAAGCGGGATGGAGTAGGTAGTGCTGGAAAGATTTGCGTCGTAGGTCCGCCATCCGTTTGCTTGGATGCCCCAGTCGATGACAAGGCCGTAGTACCCGGATCCGACCGGTGTACCGATTGGGCTGGTGAAGGACAGGCCGCTGTCAATGCTTCCGAAGTTTGTTGCGGTAAAGACCGCCATCGCGAGTCGTGCGCTACCAGAACGAACTTCGGTGCCGCCCGGATTCCAAACGATGTCGGTGGCGAATCGCTTCGCGCTTCCCGTGAAGACGGTCGGAGCGAGGCTTTGGATATCTTGGCAATAAAATGGGTTCTTGTAAGCGTTTGAGAATCGGAAGAAACCGCCAGTTTGACCGTAAATATTGGTATAAGCCGTTCCCGAATTCGGGTTGAAGCTCATGGTGTCAAAGGCGGGCTCCCAGACGGCTCGACCGGATTGCGCTTGTGGGCCGAAACTCTGCCAAGGACCGATGATTGTTCCGCCGGGGCCAAGCTGGGCCACCTGCCCATGGTTGACTACCTCTGGCAAGCGAAGTTCTCGGTAGATTTGACCTACCTTGGGTGTTTGGGCAAACGCCACACTAGTGGTGAGAACTAGTGAAAAAGTGAGCATTCGTCCAAGTTTCTGCATAGTAAATATCCTAGCAGAAACTTGGCGTTAGTGTTAGCGTTATTCGTCGCCGAGACCAAAATTTGCAACGACAATATCGAAGTCGCTCGAACCTACTTCATCGTCGCGGTCCACATCGCCGTCTCCCGGGTTGGCTGGGCTGACACCAAAGTTGGCCACCACGATATCGAAGTCGGCTGATCCAATCTCTCCGTCATCATCTACGTCGCCGTTGATCAGGTTAATAGTTCCAGCCGGAACGCTGACACCAGAAGCGGTATTGATGATGCCCGACGCCTTTCGAAGCCAGGTGCTTTCTTCCACCTTGATTCGGTAGCTACCTCCAGTCGATGGGTTTGGATCGGCTAGGACGAAACCACCCGTCGAGCTAAGTGGCAGGATCTGCGTGGAGAGCAGTGCGTTGGTTGACGAATTGTAAACCGTGAATTTGGCTGTGCCGGGCCGATTGGCTGGGACGGCCAAGCTATTGAACACCACGGTGCCGGTGATCTGCTTCATGTTCTGGTCCACGAACAGAGCAACCGCTGGTTGCAACATTCCTCGGCTTGGCGAGGCGGTTGTGTAGTCCCCGCTGTAAAGCTCTGCGAACGGGAAGCTTTCGCTGCTCGTATTGGTGAAGTCTTGGAAGACGTAGTCGGGTTCGCCGATCGCAGCGGTGCTTCCATCATCGAGCCACATCAGTTCGCCTGACTTGCTCGGGTTGGTGCCTGCTGGAGTTGGTTCGCCGACGCTGAGCTGATTGCTAAAGAGCGGTGCGCAGATCACAAGCGGATTGAACTGTTGGAATTCGCCTGTGCCGGAGTCGTATGTGCCGAGTTCGACCTTGACCACTCCGCTGTTCGAGAGGGATGCAACTGCCGGGAGTGGGAGCGAAGCCGCCACTGTCGACATGTCGAAGAAGACTTCCTTGTTGGGTCTATTCCCTTGCCCGGTCACAAACACATCTAGGTTCGCGCGGGTGATCATGATCGACGATGTTTCGTTCTTCAGAACGGGTCCGTCGGATGTATTATCAAAATTGCTGCCGGTGCTGATCTTCGCGGCGAAGTTCAGCGCTCCGCTCGGAGAAGCCGCGTTGCCGCCTGGATTCCAATAGAACGCCAATCGAGCCAACTTTGCGTGACCCAAGGCAGTGCCGGTATTGAGGGCGGTAATGTCATTTGCCCACATGTAGCACTTGTATCCGGCATCGGCAATCTGATAGGCGGTTGTTGTGCCGTATTGTCCGCTGTAGGTCAGTTGGGTAATCGGATTGGTGTTCATCGAATCGAACGCCATTTTCCAGCTTGCTGCACGGCTATTGTTTTGCGGGATTGGTCGTAGCCCACCGATAATGCGGCCATTCTCATCTAGCGGCGCCCAATTCTCGGCGCGGAAGACGTGGATCGTCGCTGGATCGACCGGCTTGACGTCTCGTGGCCCAGTAGCAAATGCGACTGAGGCACTGGCTACGACAGCAATAGCAACAATACTAATTCGGGACATGGTTTTCCTTTCTGACCTATGGGTGCCACCCACGCTGGTGCACAACCCTTCCTATTTTACACGGGGTTACTCTAATTCGACCCCCAAATCAATTACTAGGTTCGCTCCGAACGAAGAATCTCGAGTTCTTGCCTGGTGCATTCCTTAACGCTCCAGACCTCTTCGTGGAGAGCGGATTCGCCAGGGTTCAGCACCTGCAGCGGACCCACCGACTCTACTTCGAGCATGTCGTGGCGTGTGTACATTTCAAAATTGCATCCGAAATCAGGGTATTCCCCACCGTCCGAACCAAAGGACTTCGTAAACAGGAGTCCATCGATCCAATAATGCGCGATTCCGGGTTGAACGAAGCTCCCGCACTTTTGTGGATTGGGATCATCGGACTGCTTTAGTACCGTGCAATTTTTGCGCCATTCCCATCTGGTATCGGTCATATCGGCATAAGGCCAAAGAACTATTGGGGTGGATGGCAACTTTGGATTGCCCCCCTGTCCCTCGGAATTGTGGGAGAAATGGCATTCACCTCCCGCTCGCATGACGGTAATGGCCCATGGCGCGATGGTGATTGATTCTTCACTTGAATTCGTTATTCTGTGTTGAATCGCGAGTTGGTTATCACCTCTAGGAACTACGCGCAAGGCCCGGTTTAGTCCCAACGGGCTCTCCGCTGTGCAAAACCAATCGTCCAGGATTGTTACTGGATCGTTGTCTGGCTCATAGGTTCGGGCTGGGACTTCTGGGGCGGTCCACAGCCGATGTCCACCATAGCCTGTGTATTCACTGAGTCCGACTTTGCCCTTCGTGGAAGGCTTGATGTAGAACAGATTTGGGCTTTCGTTATAGGTTAGCCCTATGATTCGTGGGCCGAAATCTAGTGTGATCCAAACGGTTAGCGGGCCATGTGAAATCTGGGCGCATCGCCAGCCTTCGAACTCAACAAATTGCATCGCCCCCAGGTTTACCCCGGAGGCGATGCTGTTTTTCATTTTGGGAACGAACAGTTTCTAATTGTTAGTTTCCGATTCCGTTGAAGTAGCGGTCCATGAGCTCTGGAGTGCTTCCGCCGGGCTTCAACTTACCGATCGAGGTGTACTTGACGTGGCCATCAAGGAATCCCACGATGACGTACTTGGCATCAAATCGACCCCAGAGTTGACCTTGACCAGTCGCATTTGGATAGGCCGAAGTGGTCCACATGGTTGGAGGAAGAATCGAGTGGTAGCCAATCGGATTCTTGATCAAGGTTGGTGCGCCGCCTACTGCTGGGACGGTGATGTCCTTCATGGTAGCTTCAGCGATGAAAACGGTGTCAGCAGTGACGTCAAAGCTGCTCATGCTCTTACCAACTTGGTAGGTTCGACCAGGCTGGCCAGGAACAGGAAGCGAGTCGTTGATGTACACATAGTTCATGCCGTAGCTTGGCGTCAGACCCAAGATGTACATCTTGTATGGGCTCGCCATATTGAACCGTGCAGTCCCTGCCATTGTTTGGACGAACGGATCATCTGCTCGGTCGTTGGGGCAGAAGAACAGCGCGTCGTTCTTTACATACGGTTGCATAAGGTTCGACCAGAACAGTGTGCCGTTATCGGGTGGGACCGGAGCACCGTAGGTGTACCTTCGAGGAACAGTGACCTCGTCATTGTCCGAGTGGTACATCACCGCGGCTAGGTTGATTTGTTTGACATTGTTAATGGACGCAGTTTTCTTGGCGGCATTTCGTGCTTGAGCAAAAACCGGGAAGAGGATCGCTGCGAGAATCGCGATAATCGCGATTACGACGAGAAGTTCGATAAGAGTAAAAGCGCGTCGCATGACAATCATTATTTTGTTCAAGCAACTGTTGCTTCCCTTTGACAATTTTGATGATTGGGATACTTTCTGACGACAACATTTTTGTGTAGATAATATGAACAATGATTCATCAAATAAGTCATGGTTTACGCCGATTTGGACTTCATCGGGTACCCTTTTGACCACTTATGAAGCTTCACGAGTATCAATCGAAAGACCTCTTGGCGGCACACGGCGTACCTGTTCCGGGCGGAAAGGTCACTGCTAATGCCGAAGAGGCCACCGAGATCGCCAAGGAATATGGCGGCAAGGTTGTGGTCAAGGCTCAGGTGTTGATGGGCGGCCGAGGAAAGGCGGGCGGCGTGAAGCTGTTTAGCGATGCGGCCGAAGCTGGAGCATTCACCAAGGAGCTGATCGGAAAGAAGCTCGTCAGTATCCAGAACCCGCAAGGCATGATCGTTGAAAAGGTTTTGGTCGCTGAGCAGATTGATATCGCTGAAGAGTATTACTTGTCCGTTTTGATGGACCGTGCGACGAGCCAGCTCGTGGTGATGATCAGCAAAGAAGGCGGGATGGAGATTGAAGAGGTCGCCGAAAAGAATCCAGATGCGATTGTCAAGCTCCAAGTGGACCCTGCATTTGGATTAAGTGATTTCGAGATTCGTGCGGCTGTGAATCAAGCGAAAATTCCTGCGGCTGCTGCTGGCCAAATGGTGCAGATGATCAAGAAACTCGTTGCTGCATACAAGCAGTCCGACGCAGATTTGATTGAAATCAACCCATGTGCACTGACTCCGGAAGGCAAATTGATCGCTGCTGACGCCAAGGTAAGCATCGATGAGAACGCATTGTTCCGACACAAGGATTACGCCGCGACCGCAGATGACAGCGCAGAAGATCCTATCGAAGCGGAAGCTGCTCGAAGAGGAATCGCCTATGTCCGGTTGGGTGGAGACATTGGGATCATTGGTAACGGCGCGGGTTTGGTGATGTGCTCTATGGACGAAGTGAAGGCGGCTGGCGGGAGTCCGGCTGACTTCTTGGACGTCGGAGGCGGAGCGCAGGCAGAACGCGTGAAGAGTTGCGTCGAGCTCATCCTTATGGATGACAACGTGAAGGGGATTTTGATCAATATCTTCGGCGGCATCACTCGCTGCGACGAAGTGGCGAAGGGGATTTTGGCTGCATTTGAATCCATGGAGATCAATGTGCCAGTTGTCGCCCGAATTGAAGGTACTGCTGCCGAAGAGGGCCGAAAACTACTGGAAGGCACGAAGCTGATCACGGCGGCGAGCATGCAGGAAGCTGCTCAGAAGATCGTGGCTGCCGCTTACGGTAAGTAATAAACTCCTAGGAAAAAAAAGAGTCCAGGCCAAATCCGGCCTGGACTCTTTTTTGTCGTTAATTCTAATTAGAGCTGATCGAGTTCGGAGCGAACCAATGCTCTTTGCTTCATTCGGCTGAAGACATTATATTGCTGAGTCATTTCCGACTTGAGCTCCGAAGAGTTTGGCAAGCACATTCCACCAAAGGCGGCGACAAGACAGTTCAACCAAATGTTGGTGAACCCGTTGTTGAGCAGCATATTGTTCCCGAGCAACATCAAAAATGTGAACGTAACAAACGCGACTTTCCTACGTTCCATCGTGTTCGACCGATTTTTGAGCACAAGAAGGGTGCTCAACAGGCCGGTGATCATGATCGGAAGGAAGAGCGCTACAGCAGGATATCCACCCCAAGAAATGAGTAGCAGCAATCCGTTATCCAAATATTGGCCCTGAGTCCATTTGTCAGGCACAATTTCCGTCACACCCCAAACCAGACCATTGTCTGGTCCAATACCTACCCAAGGGCGCTCTGATTCGATACGAAAAGCTTGTTGCCAACCAATCTCGCTTCGATATTTGAGGGTCTTATCTTCACCTAAGTTGGTACTGAAGGCATAACTTAATCGCTCACCTCCAAATATTGCGAGGACACAAATGCTTAGGAAGAAAGCAATGAGATACACCGGGCCACGTTCTTTATCACGCTGGATTAGCATTATCAGGAAGATGATGCCGCAGATTCCGAGCGAGACATACATAATCCGCGATTGAGCCATCAGGGCGACTAGAAGAAAGAAGCTCGCGAGCACAAATTCCCATGGTTTGAGACGCCGCTCCATGAGTCGAGACGCCAAAATCGCCCAACCACCCAAGCAGTGAAATGCGAGCCACTCTGGCCAGGCACCGAGACCAATCGCGCGAACGGAACCCGCCGCGAAGCCATCTGCGTTGAACTGAGTCGCGCCCCAAGCCGTAATGTCATTGTTTCGGTTATAGATTTGCGCGAGCCATAAGAACGGGCCTACTTTAAGGAACTGGAAGAATCCAACTATAGCGCTTGCTGCGAAGCAAACTAACAAGATATTCGTTAGCAGTGCTCGATAGGTATGCCAGACATGAGAGATGAGTGCGGCACAGATATAGTAAATCACCGCCATGATCAAGAAGTAGTTTGATGTTTCGAAGTCGTTTGTACGTCCGAGTTGCGCACCGCTAAGGAACGAACATATCGTCAGCCAGACTTGAATCAGCAGAATGAATCGGACAGGCCAAACGAGCTTGAGTGGCACTCCAAGTCGCCACCAGGTAAAGGTTGCACAGGCGACCGCATTGAACATCAAATAGCGCAACAACTGCGCCAAGATATCGGAAACAGGAAGGAACAGAGGAACGGTCACGAAGATGATCGACATCACGTTCCAATACAACAATCCTCGCGAACTTTGAAGGACGGAAAGCTTGGCGCCTTCGGCTAGCGCGGACTTGTCGAACGGCTTGCGTTCTTGGTCAAATTTTCCGCCGAAGGGTTTGGAGACTGCCATAGATTTGAACTGATTTGCCGAATAGGATCGAATTCAATCCTATTCGGCAAAGGTCGCGATTCAGGTGAGTTTAGGCACCTCGAGAGTATTTTGTTGCATCGCCAAATGCTTCTTCGTTTGCAGAAGCATCCGTGAGCACCAAGTTAACTTCCTTAGATCCTGCGCGGTGGAGAATTTCGTAGCCGTTCGGGATCTGGTTGTAGTTTGTGGTGCTTGCCGAGACAACCATGCAGGTTTCGTCGACGAGTCCGGCAATTCGGGAGGCGTCGGCGAACATATCGCATGGTGGGCAATCGAAGATCACCACTTCGGCTTGCGACTTGAGGAAGTCCATCACGCTCTCAAGTTGAGCCACGGATCGATCAGCCAAAGTCTTGGATGGATCGGTGCCGATTGGCAACACTAAGAGGTTGTCATGGACGGTCGAAGCGAAGACATCACCGGATTCGTTCGACAAGGTGGACTTGTTGAAGATCTCGCTGAGTCCGCTTCGGGCTTCGGCGCCAAATGCCTTGGACGCCAATCCTCGGACTGGATCGCAGTCGACGATGAGCACCTTGGTTCCGGCGTTCGCCAGAGCGATTCCGAATTGAACCGCACTTGAGGTTCGACCAACCGCGTTTCCTACGGCGGTGAACATCATGGTTCGAGGGAATTCGTGATTCTTAGCAAGGAAGGTGTAGGCCATGTGGCGGAACGACTCCCCTGGTTTCGCCCCTGGCTTGGTGTACGATGCAAGACCTTTTTGCTTGCCACGTCCCAAAGCTGGGATGGTTGCCACCACTGGAAGACCGGTGAGGTCGGCCAGTTGCTGGGAAGTATGAACCCGGAGCTTCATACCTTCGACCACGAACGAGTAGATGAGACCGATACAAAGGCCAGCGATCAGGCCGATGAAGATGAACTTTCCTCGGTCTGGAGCAACTGGTTCGATGTATGCCTTAGCGTCCGAAAGAACTGGAGTCACGCGGATACCGGTTTGTTGGCGGCTCTTGAGCTCGTCGAGCTGAGCCTTGACACGTCGGTAGTTTCCGTCGGCAACTTCGAGTTCACGTCGGAACTGTCGAATCATTCGCTCGTCGTTCGGGAGCGACTTCATGCGATTCTGCTGTGAAGTGTAAGCCGCTTCGGCTTCGTTGACTTGCTGTTGCAAGCTGTCTCGCTTAGACCGAGCGATGGCGAGCTGTTGCTCCATCGCTTGTCGCGTTGGGTTAATTTGGTCCGTGTTGCGGCTGACTTGCTCCAAACCGCGCGACTTGACCGACTTGATCTCAGAGTCAATCTTTGCGATTTGGTCGTTGACTTCCTTCATTCGAGGATGGTCATCGTAGTACCGCACGCTGAGTTCTGCACGCTTTCGAATCAATTCGCCGCGTTGGCCTTCGAGCTGCTGCAACTCTGTTGGCTTTTGAACCAAAGAACCATTGCTCACTTTCGCTGGGAACGAACTCATCGACGACTCGAGCGCGGTGACTTCAGCAGAAGCACCAGCAGCCTGTGCCTTGGCTTCATTGAGCCGAGTCAGTGCGTTGGATTCAAGTTGAGTTGCGGCTTGGGTGGTGACGTCGATGTTGACGATACCGTTGGCAGTCGCGTAATCCTTGTACTTTGTTTCTGCTTCGTCGAGTGCCTTCTTTGTTGCGGATTCTTGGGCACTCAAATAGCGCATCGCATTTTGCAGACCTTGGCGACCGTTTTGGGTTCGAAGGTCGTTATAGACTTCGGTGACGGCCTGGGCGATTTCTTCGGCGAGTTTCGCATCGTTGGCGCGGACACGAATCATCGCGACGCTACCTTGGTCTTGTTGAGTGACGCGTTGCTCAGGGGTGAGCACATCGTACATCAAGTACAAGCGAACCCAGTCTCGAACCAGATTTTCATCGTTTCGAGCCGAAGCTGCCTTTCGCAGAGCTTGGAAGAAAATGGTTTGGGAGCGAAGAACCTGAAGTTCCGTGTTCGCGTCGCTAGCCTGACCGACTTCAAGAATTCGCTGAACGTCAGCGGTCAAGGTCATTTGCGACGACGCCACAGTGGCTTCGCCGAGCAGCATTTCAGCTGTTGCTTCGTACACCTTTGGGGTGAACCAGGCGATCAAAAATCCTGTCAATGCGCCTAGGACACCAAAGACGAGTCCTCTTTTGAAGTGAAACTTAAACATAGCTTCTATTTGAATCCGCGGTATTTATGCCGAACAAGTTCGAACTTTGAACTGTTCCCAAGATTGTCAGTTTATCCTAATTTCAGGCGTAATACTGGCAACACCTAGAACATCTTCTCGGTTCAAGACGTGCGGCAAGTCAGGTTTGGACTTAACGTTTTATCGAACTCGACTAAGAATTTGTGGATTTTGATCGAAATGAGTCAAAAATCAGCGCCGTGACGCCGGACCAATATTCGACCAGGTAGCGCTTCCACAGTCGTCGCGGCTCGACGCAAAGTCTAAAGAGCCATTCCAGCCCAGCGCTTTGCATCCATTCGGGTGCACGTGGCAAGAATCCCGCGAGGAGTTCGAACGTGCCACCATTCGGAATGAGGGTAGCTTCGGGGACTCTCTTTCGGAGTTCGATGGCGAAAAGGTCTTGTTTCGGAACGCCGAGTGCAAGGAAGATCAGGGTTCTTCCCTTCATCTGCTCGGCCACTCTGGCGTAGTCCGCTTCGGTAGCTTCGAGACGCTCGTTGTTGATGGCCACTTGTTCGCGCGAATCCATGCCGATCATTTCGAGGGCTTTCATCGGGTCTTTCCCGCCGACGATGCCGATCTTGTTCCCGTCGATGGCGAGGCAGAGATCTTGAGTGAGTTCGACTCCGGTGATGCGCTGAATTTTTCGCTTGTTGGGTTGGCGTTTTCGGCTGGCCCAAACGACGGGCATGCCGTCTGGCACGATGATATCGGCGGTGTTGAGAATCTCTTTGTAGCTCGCTTCCCGCTGGGCGCGAGCGACCATTTCCACGTTTAGCGTGACCATGCGAGCACCCTCGCCGTTTTGGATACGGCGAATGAGCTGATCTCGCACCTCTGCGTAAGATTGGGTGACGACTCGGTAGCCACACACCATTGCAGATGCGAATCCATCTTTGCTAGTTGATAATTCGCTTGTCACTAGAAATACGCTCTTCCTTGGCTCGGAGGCCTTAGTACGATCCTCTGGATTTTAGGACGGCAAATGGAGTTTTTAGTAGCAGTTTAAAATCAAGCATGAACGACATATCTTGGATGTAACGTCGATCCAGCTCCATCCATTCGTCGAACGAGAGATCGCTGCGGCCCATGACCTGCCAGTAGCAAGTGATGCCTGGCTTGACTCGGAGCCGTTCCAAATCCTCAACTCGATATTGAAGGACTTCGTGTGGCAACGGCGGCCGTGGTCCTACAAGGCTCATTTGCCCTGTCAACACGCTGAAAAGTTGTGGGAGTTCGTCGAGGCTCAATCGGCGAAGGTGCCGCCCGATCGGGGTGACTCGCGGGTCGTTCTTCATCTTGAAGATCGGACCATCTTTCTCGTTTTGTTGCACGAGTTCAGCCTTGAGCTTATCGGCATTCAGCACCATGGTGCGGAATTTCCAGAAGGTGAACGGTTCGCCGCAGAGTCCGATTCGGGTGCTCTTGTAGAAAACAGGGCCTCGATCGTGGAGCTTGACGAGAAGCATGACGACGAGGAAAACGGGCGATAGTAACACGATGAGGACGGCTGCCCCGATGATGTCAAAAATCCGCTTGATGTGTGCGTACGGCACATGAACTGCGTCTAAATTGACGCAGTTTTCCAACCGGGTTTGGGTTGTTTGTGCGTCTTCTTTCAGTTCGATCACGGGTTCCTTGATATTGCTCGCGACGTTTCCTTTCAACTTGTGTTACCTCCAGGTTGAATCGACTCGTTGGCTGATCCTCAACTCGGTAGTGAGCAGTCTCGCTACACGATTGGGAGTATACAACAGCCTTTGAGGCGATCCCGGAAGAAGTTAATACAAATTCCGTGCCAAACCAAGATGCTTATTCAACAGTGACACTCTTTGCGAGGTTCCTGGGTTGGTCAATCTCGAGCTCATTTAGCCGCGCGGTGTGATAAGCCAGTAATTGTAACGGCACGACGCTCAAAACAGCGGATAGGAACTCGGATTTAGAGTCTGGAATCTTGATCAACGAATCCGCGACACCGTGGAGTTGAGAATCGGAATCGGTCGAAATTGCGATCACATCCCCGCCGCGGGCTTGAATCTCTTTGATGTTACTCGCGAGTTTGTCGCGCAGGTGCGCTTGTGTTGCTCCGACCACGGCGAAGACACCCTTTTCGATCAGTGCCAGTGGGCCGTGCTTCATTTCTCCTGCCGGGGATTCTTGAGTTGGCACGTAAGCGATCTCCTTCATCTTCAGGGCGCCTTCGAGAGCGACAAGCGCGTCCGCACCTCGCCCAAGGAAGAAGATCAGCTTTGCATCCTTCATTCGCTCGGCGACCTTGATGATCTCGGGTTCTCGTGCGATAGTTTGGTCGATCAGATCGGGGAGTTGCTGCAAGTGGCGTGTAAGTTCTTCAACGCGCACACCGGGAGTTTCTCGGATGCTGGCAACGTGCAGGACCAGCAAGGTGAGTGCAATGACTTGCGCCACATAGGCTTTGGTGCTCGCGACGCTGATTTCGGGGCCAGCTTGGGTGATGATGCTTCGATCGCAGTCGCGGGCGATACTGGACCCTAATACGTTCACGACGCCTAAAGTCCGGATTCTCCGCTCCTTACATAGCTTGAGTGCTGCCAGCGTATCGGCGGTCTCGCCGCTCTGACTGATGAAGACGGCGAGCGATTTGGGGCTGAGCACGGGGTCGCCGTAACGAAATTCTGAACTGTAGTAGACGTCGGCGGGCAGTCGCAGCAAGTTTTCAAACAAGTGCTTTGCCATCAGTCCCGCGTGGAAACTCGTGCCGCAAGCCACCAGGACAACGCGGTCGATTTCGTTCCAAACGTGGTCGTTGAAGATGTTCTCGAGGTGAGCGCGGCCCTTGTCGTCGATTCGGCCTGCGAGACATTGACGGACAACCTGTGCCTGCTCGTGGATCTCCTTGAGCATGAAATGCTCGTAGCCGCCCTTTTCTGCGGCTTCGATGTCCCAATCAATATGGGTGGCTTCTACCGGCATCGGCTTGCCGTCGATGTCCATGATCTTGACTTCTTCTGGAGTGAGGACGGCGATTCGGTCGTCTTCGAGAATCACGACTTCTCTGGTGTATGGCAACAGCGCAGGGATGTCACTCGCAAGCATTGTTTCGCCTGTTCCGATGCCGATCACCAACGGGCTAGCATTTCGGGCGCAAACGATCTTGTTCGGCTCTTTGCGGCTGATCACCACAAGGGCGTATGCGCCATGTAGTCGGCGGACGGCGCGGCGCACGGCTTCTTCCAGAGTGATTCCGTCTTGATACTCGGCTCCGATGACGTGAGCGGCGACTTCGGTGTCGGTATCGCTTTTGAATTCGCTGCCGTCCCTACTCAGGTCGGCCTTGAGTTCTAAATAGTTTTCGATGATTCCGTTGTGAATGATCGCAACTTGCTCGAATTGGTCAAAGTGCGGATGCGCGTTTTCGTCGGTCGGAGCTCCGTGGGTGGCCCAGCGGCTATGAGCAATGGCGAGATGAGCATCGTTAATGCCGTCTGCAAATGCCCCGGTGAGGTTATTGAGCTTCCCCGCGCGCTTGATGACTTCGATGCCCGCGCCATTTAAGAACGCCACTCCCGCGCTGTCATAGCCACGGTATTCGAGTCGTTTCAGTTGATCGAAAACGACTTCGATCGCTTGTTTGGGTCCTACGTATCCGGCAATTCCGCACATGTTATTGGGGTCTAGGATATCGCATTTTTGCGGGTGGCACTCGGTTGGCACGTTGTATGCGGCGTCATTTGGCATCGAAACCCGTCTAAACGGGTAGAACAATTCGCTCATGCCGCTTGCCGCTGTCCTCCGCCTCCTGCGTCCAAAGCAGTGGGCCAAGAATTTCTTGGTCCTGGCGGCGTATTTGTTTACGGCCAGTTGGCAGGATCCGTCACGGACGAGCTTGGTGCTAATCGCCTTCGGCGCGCTTTGTATGCTCAGCTCAGCCTCGTACGTTTTTAATGACTTAGCGGACGCCAAGGCCGACCGATTGCACCCGCGAAAGAAGCTACGGCCAATTGCGTCTGGGCAATTTTCTTCGGGCGTCGCTATCGGGATTGGAGTTGCGCTGATTGTTGGGGGATTCGCATTATCGGCACTTCTGCCGAGTGGCGCACAGGTAGCGCTTGCGTTTTTTGCGATGATCCAGCTCGCTTACAATTTGGGCCTCAAACGAGTGGCGATCCTCGATGTAATGGTCATCAGCCTGGCTTTTGTCCAACGTGCCGTGATCGGAGCGATGGCGATAGAAGTGGCGATTTCCGGCTGGCTTCTCTTCTGTACGGGAGCGTTTGCCCTGTTCCTTGCTAGTGTCAAACGACGTCAAGAGTTGCGCGCATTAGGCACAGATTCGATGACGCGAGCGACTTTGGCAGGCTATTCCGAACGGTTTTTGGATGCGATGGTCATCGTTGCTGCATCTTTTGCGGGAATTTCATACGGCATCTATTCGATCGAGAGTGACACTGCTCGGCTGCATCCTTCCCTGATTTTGACGACGCCGGTCGTGGTGTTTGGAATCTTGCGGTACCTTTATCTTGTCTTTGGTCGCGAAGAAGGTGAGGAACCTGAATCGGTGGTGTTTAAGGACCCACAAATGGTGCTGAGCCTGATTGCGTTTTTGTTGGTTGCGGTGTTGGCAATGAGGGGATTGAAGCTAGATTTCCTAGCTTCCTAGTTCGACATGGCAAAGTTTCGGCGCGCAATTGTGGTTGGGGGTACTTCTGGACTGGGGTACGAACTTGTGTTACAACTGCTCCAGCGCAAGTGCCGTGTTGCTGCTATCGGACGAAACATTGATTCCCTCAAGCCATTGCAGAGAGTCCATGGCGACTTACTGATCTCTGTGGAACACGATGTTCGGGACTATTCGATGGTGCCGGAGTTGTTCCAACAGTTGTGCGGTGAGCTTGATGGGCTGGATTTGATCATTTACTGTGCCGGCCTGATGCCTCCGGTTGCGATCAACGAGTTCGATTTTGAGAAAGATCTCGGAATGATCGAGACCAATGTCTCGGGTGCGGTTGCTTGGATCAATCAGGCAGCGCTCAGGTTTCAGAACACTCGGCGGGGGACTATCGTTGGGATCGGAAGCGTTGCGGGAGATCGAGGAAGAGCGGGTCAACCGGTTTACAATGCGAGCAAGGCGTTTTTGCATGTTTATCTCGAATCGGTTCGAAATCGGTTGGCGAAGCACCGCGTGAGAGTGACGTCCATCAAGCCTGGACCGATGGCGACCAACATGACCGCGCATTTGGATCAGCGGAAAATGATGACGGTCGACGAAGCGGCAACCCGGGTACTGAAGTTGGCGGGCAAGCAGGGCGAATTCTATTTGAATTGGAAGCACATGGTCGCGATGGCGATCATCAAGCGACTTCCAGGGTGGGTTTTACGGCGCATCCGTTTGTGAGTTCCGGCGAGCCGATGCGGGTTTTGCCGGCAGAATCGGTGCGTTGGCTGAGCGGATTCGGAAATCCTGCCGGTTCTGCGGCGTATGTTTTCGAGCCGCGCAACGTCGAGGAACTTCGATATCTCTTGGCTTCAGCGCGGGCCGCTGGCAAGCAGGTTGTCTTGCGTGGATCGGGACGTAGTTATGGTGCTCCAAGTGTCCTCAGCGAAGGTCTCGCGATTTCTCTCGCCAAGATGAACCGATTCTTGGGGATCGAGGATGGCATTGCTCTGGTTGAAGGTGGCGCGACGCTCTCGGAACTGTGGCGCGCTTCTCTTCCCAGACAATACTGGCCCGAAATCGTGAGTGGGACTGCACTTCCGACCGTTGCTGGTGCCATCAGCATGAATATCCACGGCAAGAACGCGTTTAAGGCTGGGACTTATGGGGAGCAGCTGGTAGGGATAGAGCTTCTTCGTCCGAACGGCGAGTTGGTTCGGATGTCTCCCACTCACCCCGAGTTTTGGGCGGTTGTCGGCGGGGCGGGCCTATTTGGGATTGTTGTTCGCGCTTGGGTCAGAGTTCATGCGGTCCCGAGCGGCGGTGTGCAGGTTCATGCCCGGTCGATCAAGAGCCTGAGCGAGCAGTTTGAGGCGTTTCGAGAATTCGGTGCCAGCGCGGACTACATGGTGAGCTGGGTTGACTGTTTTGGAGGCGGTCGTGGGCTTTTTCATGCGGCGAACTACGCCGAGACAAAGATCGGATTCGATCCCGCTAAGCAGCTTCCGGCCGGACGGATTGGGAAGGTGATGCCTCGCGACCAAGCGTGGAAGTTGCTCAAGCCATTCACTAACAAGTTCGGCATGCGGACGGTCAATGCGGTGAAATATGGTCTGGGCCGCGCTTTGTCCAGTTCGAAGCCGCACGTCGAATCACTTGCCGCCTTCAATTTTTTGCTTGATTCTATGCCTGGCTGGGAGCAGAGTTACGGCGAGTCTGGGCTGATGCAAATTCAGATTTTCGTTCCTGAAGACCGCGCC
Organism: Armatimonadota bacterium; assembly: GCA_017303935.1. Taxonomy (NCBI): domain Bacteria; kingdom Bacillati; phylum Armatimonadota; species Armatimonadota bacterium. The sequence continues at coordinate 186,303 of JAFLBD010000003.1, forward strand.
GAGTTGGTCTTTGGCGAAGTGATCGAGATGCAGAATCGCATGGGACTGGTGAGTTTTCTCGGCGTGATGAAAAAGCACAAATCGAGCCCAGCGCTGCTGGATTATTCGGTGGATGGCTACTCGCTGGCGATGGACTTTCCGCGTTCATCCGATCCTCGGCTATTGCAGGAATTGGGGATCAAGATCGCCGATTTTGTTATTGCATCGGGCGGCAAATTCTATTTGGCGAAGGATGATTTGCTGACGCCAGCACAATTCGAGAAAATGCACGGGATAGAGGCGGTTCAGCGCTTCAAATTGATGCGCGAAATTGCTGATCCAGAGCGGCTGCTGAGTAGTGAACTCGCCAAACGATTGAACTTAGCCTAGGTATTCTGGATTTGATGCCGTTTGATTCTACGCTCGCAGAGCGATTTGACTTGCTCCTCAGCCAAGCTCAGCGGGTTTTTGTGGCGTGCCACCTAAACCCGGATGGTGATGCGCTGGGCTCTGCGCTTGCCATGAGTCAATACTTGCAGCATCGCGGAGTGCCGCATGAAGTGCTTTGCAACAACGATGCCCCATTTAACTTGAAGTTCCTGCCAGGCGTGACCAAGGTGACGTTGCAACCGAAGGGAGAGCAGGCAGATGTTGCGATCGTTTTGGACTTAGACAGCTTCGATCGTTTGGGGCGGGTTCGGCCCTACATCGAGGCGGCGGATACCGTTATTTTGATCGACCACCACGTTCCGCATGAAGCACAAGGCGACTTGCGGATTGTCAACGTGGAATCGCCAGCCACGGCGCTTGTCGTGCATCAACTCTTTAAGGCGGTCGGTTATCGCCCTTCCGCAGAAGCTGCCACTTGCCTGCTAACCGGGATCGTAACGGATACCGGTAGTTTTAGGTTCCGAAACACTACTGCGGAGGCGCTTCACGCTTCGGCTGAGCTTTTGGAATGCGGTGGCGATTTGGCGTTGGTCGGGCGAGAGGTTTACATGAACCGACCGCTGAAGAGCATTGAACTCGTCGGACGGACGCTGAGCAATATGCAGTTGGATCTGGACGGCAAACTGGCTTGGTCGGTGTTGACGATCGATGATTTTTCAGAATTTGGTGCGGAGGAGCAGCACACCGAAGGGCTCGCGAACGAACTACTTTCCATCGACACGGTTCATATTGCGGTGATTATTCGTCAGCCCACAACTGGGAAGGTTCGTGCGAGCATTCGAAGCCGGGAGCCGTATGATGTGAGTAAGGTCGCGCAGAAATTTGGTGGCGGGGGTCATCGCAATGCGGCGGGATGCACTTTTGATTTGCCCATCGAACAGGCGGAGACCGAACTTATTGAGGAGATTAAGAAATGCTTGGAATCTTGCTGATTGATAAGGAACCTGGAATGACTTCGCATGACGTTGTGGCGAAGATTCGGCGCAAACTCAATACAAAGCGAGTGGGACATGCTGGCACTCTCGATCCGATGGCGACGGGGCTGCTGGTGATTGCTGTTGGCCCTGCGACACGCTTTTTGCAATATCTGCCGCTTGAACCTAAAGAATACGAATTTAAGGTTAAGTTTGGGCAAGAAACCAACACTCAAGACGCTGAGGGCGAAGTGGTCGCTACCAAGGATGTGCCAGGAAACTTGCAAACTTTGGTCGATGAGTTTTTACCGAAACTGGTCGGTACGATCGAGCAGATTCCGCCGATGTTCTCTGCGGTGAAGAAGGACGGCAAGCCCTTGTATGCGCTTGCGCGGCAGGGTGTGGAGATCGAACGCGAACCTCGACAAGTGACCATTTTTAAGCTTGAAGTTTTTGGATGGGAGGGTGAACAGGCGTGGTTCCGATGTCAATGTTCGGGCGGAACGTACGTGCGAACTTTGGCGCATGATCTTGGACAAATGGTGGGTTGTGGTGCTCACGTTACGGAGCTAAACCGTGTACAAGTTGGCCGGTTTCAACTTGAAGATGCTGTGCAACTTGGTGACCTTATTCCTGAAGATTTGATTCCTCTGGAAAGCGCGCTGTTGCCACGCCCGATTGTCAAGCTTGATGCGCGTAGTGCGGCGCTTGCCTACAACGGTCAACAGGTGGCGGTGCGGCCTGTGCCCGATGCTGATTTTGTTGCAATCGCCGAAGCGTCAGGGCGCGTCTTTGGAATGGCGAAGGTCACCGAACACGGATTTTTGCAGCCCGAGTGCGTGATTCCTGCCGAAGCGGTTCATGGTTAAGTTCGATCCGGGATATTCCAAGAAGCAGTTGGCGGGCCATTTGCAATGGTTTGTTTCCTGGGTGATTGTCACCGGGTTCGCGCTCTACCTCTCGCCTGATCCTGCTGGACATGGCACACACACACACCTTGGCTTGCCCGCTTGTCCTTCGGTTAGCCTTTTTGGCCGGCTGTGCCCTGGCTGCGGATTGACGACTTCGTTTACGGCAACACTCCACGGACGGTTCGACCTCGCCTGGCAAGCGAACCCGTTCGGAACGTTGTTTTATCTGTTGTTCACGATCAGCGCGATCGGATGCGGGATTGGGTACTGGCGTGGGAGTCGGTTCAATACGGACGCTCGGCCAATCCAGGCGTTTATGGGTGTACTCGTGGCGCTTTACCTCGGATTTGGCGTCTGGCGATTTACGACCCAGCCGGTGCCGACGTTGGAATCTCAGCTCAATAAGTTAGGTGTTCAGGTTCGGAATTGAACCAAAGAGTGCCGGAATTCCGCCAGTGTGCCAGAAAAGCACTTTGCCCCTGAGTTTCCCCGTTGTCGCGAGATGGATCAAAGCTGCGAAAGCCTTTGCAGTGTAGATCGGGTCCAGAAAGATGCCTTCTGTTTGGGCTAGGTTTTTGAGGGCAATCATTCCCTCTTCACTTGCGATTCCGTATCCTGCACCGACGAAGTCCAGGTTCACATTGAATTCCTCGGCCGTAATCTTAGGCATGCCGGTTTCACGAGCGAGGCTTTCGCTGAGGGCGGCGAAGTCGTGGACAATTTCGGGTTCTGGATCGCACGCGATGCCAAGAACTTTGGTCTTCGAACCGTGTAATGCAGTAGCCAATCCGACGTGGGTGCTCCCTGAACTGCTAGCAAACACGATGGTATCAAACTCCTCGGCCAGCTCGAGTGCAGCTTGGGTGAAGGCGTATGCCCCCAAAAAGTTACTCCCTCCAACCGGTATGTTCATCACCTTTTTGCCTCCGGCTTGGAGTTCGGCGCAAATTTTGGCGGCGTAATCGTAAAGAACTTCCCAGTCGTCGTCTGGGAAAAGGTGCAAGTTGATACCGAGGATCTGGTCGAGTAGGATGTTGCCATTTCCTGGTTCGACCGCTTCGACTTCGATCTTTTCGGCGCTGGAGTCGAACGGGAGTTGCATGATGGCGGCGTGGCACTCGATGCCGCAAACAGAGCAGGCCGCACCCAGTTGCCGGATAAAGTTGCTTTGCGCGGCGCCACAGGTAACGATGGCCTCGATGCCATCTGCGACCGCTCTTGCCATCAAATATTCCAATTTCCGGCCTTTATTCCCTCCAAGAGCGAAACCAGTGAGGTCGTCGCGCTTTATCCATAAGTCGATGCCCAATTTTTCGCTCATCTTCGGGAGAGGATGGAGCGGTGTTGGCAGACAGACCAGTGGAAGGCGCGGAAAACTCACGAGAACAGAGTACCAAAAGCCATAATTGCGAATATGAACTCTGGGAAAAAGAAAGCAGGCAAGGTTGTGCTCGGCATTGTGGTTGCAGGGCTCGCTGTTGCTGGGTATCTGTTCGGCCCGACGGTAGCTGCATTGTGGAAAGCCGGCTTCTTTTCAGATGTGAAAAAGTCAGAGTACGTCGGAACCAGCAAGGACAATCTTCGCCGCCTTTACACCGCGATGATGCTATATCACGAGAGCGAGGGGCAATTCCCTGCTGCAGAAGGTTGGATGGATGCGATTGAAAACCGTCTCCAAACGGCGGATTTGAAGGATGGTGAGGGCAAGAAGAAATTGCACAACCCGTTGCTGGGCGAAGATTCGTACGGTTACGCGATGAACTCTCTTGCAAGCGGCAAGTATGTGGACGATCTTCCTGAAGGCAAGAAGACCATTTTGCTCTTTGATAGTTCGAAGACGAACCGGGATGCGAGCGGTGATCCAAAGGTGGATGTGCCGAATCCTGCGCGGCAGGGTGGAAACCTCGCGATTCTAGCGGACGGGACTTTGCTCGTCGACGGGAAGCCGGAAGTAGCACCGGCCCAAAGTGCCAAGTGAACCTTAGACCTCTGGCGAACGTTTTAGGTGATAGATGAAGAGTTGGTGGCTTTTGGCAATGGTGGCGAGTTTGCCTCTCACGATGGCGTTTGTTTGGCATCGAGGAGGCGCGCGGCAAGAAACCGAAGTTTCGATCGTTCGTACCGCTGATCTTTGGAGTCCTGCCGAAGCTGGGATTGGGCGATTTGTGCCCCCCGCTTCCCTGCCTGATCTTGCCGGAAAAGCGACGAACTGGACTCAATTTGCGGGTAAACGCGGCACCGTGATCCTGCTGACCAGTGCGACCTGCCCTGTCAGCAAGCGCATGACTACGGCAACCATTGATCTGGCGAAGAAGTATCAAATACAAGGATTCGGCTTCGTGGTAGTCAACGTCGCTCCTGACGAGGATGCCAAAGAGATTTCGGCTCAAAAGAGCCGGCTCGGACTGCCCTATTTGGTGGACAAAAAGGGTGAATTCTCGAAGACACTGGGTGCGAAAACGACTACCGAAGTTTTTGTGGTGGACACTGCGCGAACGCTGCTCTACCGCGGCGCACTCTCGGATCAATATGGAGTCGGCATGGTTTCCGATTCGGCGCGCAACCCCTACCTGGCGGATGCCCTAGACCAGATTGTGCGCGGGGAGCCGATCACCATTGAAGCGACCCACGCTCCTGGATGCGCTCTGGCGAGTTCGGAGTCTGTCCCGAAGATCGCCGGCGTGACGTACACCCGCGAAGTCAGCCGGATTTTGCAGCGCAACTGTGTGAGCTGCCATCGACCAGGTGGAGTTGGGCCGTTTCGGTTGGACAACTTCAAGGATGTCAAGGCACGTGGGCCGATGATCGCTGGGGTCACAAAGGATCGCATTATGCCGCCCTGGTTTGCGAATCCGGCAGAGGGACAACCGAAATGGGCGAATGATCGCAGCCTGAGTGAGTCGGACATCGCGACGCTGCAATCTTGGGTGCAAGCAGGGACTCCTGAAGGCGATCCGAAAGACTTGCCAATCCCCGTCAAATATCCATCCGAATGGACCATCGGCAAACCCGATTTGATCGTGCAGTTGCCTCAGCCGGTGCCGGTGAAGGCCGATGGATTCATGAATTACGTCAATATCACAGTGCCGCTGAACCTCACTGAGGATAAGTGGGTGACTGCGACGCAAATTCTCCCTACGGACCGAGCCGTGGTCCACCATGTTTTGGTGTTTATCACGGAAAATGGACGGCGATTCACTTCAGACGATGAAGGAGTTTCGGGCTTTTTCGCGGGATATGTGCCGGGGACGGACTCGTTTGTGATGCCTGCTGGACTGGCGAAGAAACTTCCAAAGGGGTCCCAACTTCGGTTCCAGATTCACTACACTCCGAACGGAGTGGCCACCACTGACCAGCTTCGATTGGGACTCAAGTTTACATCCGAGCCACCGAAGCAGGAATTGAAGACGGTTGCGCTCGCAAATCTGCGATTTGAGATTCCGCCATTTGATCCCAATCACCGCGTCGAAGCAAGGTTGAAGGTGCCTTTTGATGCCGAAATTCAGACCTTCATGCCGCACATGCACGTTCGTGGAAAGGCGTATCGTTACGAGGTGATTTTGCCGTCGGGTGAGAAGAAGTTGTTACTCGATATTCCGCATTACGACTTCAATTGGCAGCTGCAGTATGTGCCGATTGAACCTATCAAAGTGCCAAAAGGGTCCTCCCTCATCGGGACGGCTTGGTTCGATAATTCTAAAGAAAATCCAGCCAATCCGAACCCGGCCGCGACGGTGCGGTTTGGCGATCAAACCTATGAAGAGATGATGCTAGGATATTTCAACTATACTGGCGGAACCGGACGACTTCGAAATCGTTTGTTCGGTGGAAACTGATTTTTATGATTCAAACAGTGCTACTTTCCGCGGCAATTTTGGCCCAGAACCAAACTCCGAACTACGGCTATACCACCGCTCAAATGGACGCGATGGGATTGGAAAAGTGGATTGCCATTTGCGAATCCAAGAGGCCAGGTGGAATGCCGGAGTACGAATATCGCGACCAAGTGAGCCAGTACGCCAACGCTGTGAAGGCTCAGAACACAGTGCGAATTTCGAAGTTGGTCCCGGCGGATCAAGATTATTACAACGCGATCACCAAACATCTGCAGAATTACGGCTACAAGCTGGTGGAATCCGAATACAACTTCATGGGCGGAGGAACGATGTACCTTCTGTTTTTTGCGGGCCGTGACGCCGAATGCTACGACGCCATCAAAGCTTTGCTATTGAAGAAAGGCGTTGCTAAGAAGCGGTTGTATGTGAATGATGTCGTTGCCAAGCTTGAAGTCATTGGCAAAGCTCTGAAGTCGAATGATGGGGAGAAGATGGGGGACACTGAAGCGGCGATCGCGTCCTATCACAGTGCTCGTGCGTCGTTCGATGAAGTCACGAGACTTGCCAGCCTCCGAACGGTCACCGAACTTGCGTACTTGATTGAAGTTTGCGATAAGTGGGCGAAGTTCACCACTAACTAAGGCTGTCTGCGGACACTCTTGCCGTTGCGAAGCAGCGTTGGCTTCCCTTGGGCGAGCGTTTTGACGCCTGAGACCCAGACGTATTTCATGCCTGTGCTGAGGAGTTTTGGCTCGGAAGCAGTCGCGTTATCTCGAATGGTCATTGGATCAAACGCCACGATGTCAGCGACGTAACCTGGCTTGAGCCTTCCGCGCTTTGGCAAGCGAAACGTTTCAGCGGTCAGTGAAGTCATCTTGCGGATCGCTTCTTGGAGCGTAATCAGCTTCTTCTCTCGAACATAAACTGCAAGGATTCTGGGGAAAGAGCCAGCGCCTCGTGGGTGTGATCCTCCGATGCTTCCATCGCTGCAGAACATGATCTTGGGATGTTTGATGAAGTGATTGAGGTCACGATCCTGCATTGCTGTCACGGCAACGCTCTGACGCCCGGACCCATCTGGCCCTTCTGTTTTTCGCAAGATTTCTTGAATGATACTGATCGGATCTTTGCCTGTAATCTTAGCGATCTCTGTGAGCGTTTTGCCAACCCAACTGGGTTCGTGGGTGTAGCTGGTGAGCCGGACATTTTGTGCTCCGCCGACATCGGCCAGTCCTTTGACCCAAATTGATCGATCTTCCCAGTCGCGACTTGGGGAGAGTGCTGAAATCGTGGATTGCCAGAATAGGTATGGATAAACATCTGCACTGACTTTCGAGTTGGACAGGATCGCATCGACATCGCCAGCTTTGCCCCAAACCTTTGCCGAACCTAGCTTGATGTGCGAAATCTGGGTTCGAATTCCTGCGGATTTGCCGATTTGAACGAGTTCGTCGAAGGACTCAAAAGTGCGGTCAGCCTCATCGCGTACATGGCTGATGTAGAGCCCATCATATGGCTGGGTCATCTTGGCTAGGGCTATGAGTTCTGCGGTGTTGCTGTAGTATCCGGGATCGTATTCGAGTCCACTCGAGAGGCCGATAGCGCCCGCTTCCATATCTGCCTTGACCAGGAGTTGCATTTTGGCGATCTCTTCTGGCGTGGCGAGCCGCTTGTAGTTATCGCCGAGGACTTGGCCGCGAATCCCGCCGTGTCCGGTGAACAGAGCGAAGTTGATCGCTGGCTTGAGTGATTCTAGTTCTTTGAATTCATCCGCGACGGGTTGGCTCCAGCCGCCATCTTGTCCTACCACAGAGGTCGTGATTCCTTGGGTGATCTGTGAGACTGCGAGGGGATCTTTGCTGATGTTGCCGGCTGCGTGAGAGTGCGCGTCGATGAATCCGGGAGCGATCGCAAGACCTTTGAGCTCGATGACGGGTTCTCCTGATACTGGCTTCAGCCTGCCGACTGCCAAAATCTGTTCGCCGCGTATTCTAACCGAGCCCAAATACGGTTTGGCACCTGACCCATCATAGATCGTCCCTCCGTGCAAAAGGACCGTTTGGACCGAAGCGAGGACAAAGGCAGCAAGCATAGATCGGATGTTACAGCAATTTTGGTAGCACGTGTAGACTGAGCTGCATGATTAAATCGCTGATGTGCGCGGCTGTACTCTCCGCCCCAAACAAGAGCATTTACCCTCTGGCGAAGCCAAAACCATGCCCGAATGTGGTGCTCGATTGCAGAGACTTTCCTCAAGGCGAGGCGTGGGGCAAGGATGCAGTGAAGTTGATTTCGGATTGGTATGACTCGGTCACGAGTTGGTTGGCGACGGATGGCGTTGATCCATTTGACGCCGCGATCAGCACAACTCGGTACGCGATCCCTAAGACGATTCTTGTGGTGATCAAGAAAAAGATTGACCCACCCGCCTATGCCTCAGGCGGGACGATCACGATCAATGGCGAATGGATCACCGCGCATCCCGAGGATTTGGGGATGGTGATTCATGAACTGACGCATGTGATTCAGGCGTACCCGGCTAACAAGGCAGATACTGGCTGGTTGGTTGAAGGGATCGCGGACTACACACGTTGGTGGCGCTATGAACCGGAATTACACGCGACCAAAGGGAGGACTGTGGTCGACTTCAGCAAGGCCAATTACACCGACGCTTATCGGACGACTGCGGTTTGGCTGGCGTGGGCATCTCGCAAGCACCACATGGCTCTTGTACCGGCTCTGGATGCGGCTTTGAGGCGCGGGGATGACCCAGCACCGATCTTTGTAAAAGTGACTGGAAAGTCTGCCGCCGAGCTCTGGGCGGAGTTCAAACAAGACTCAGGAAGTTAGTCTTGGACTGCCTGTGGCACCGTGCGATGTTCGTTGTATCGAACAAGCATCAGCTTGTTCGAAAGCTCGGTGGTCATTGGTCGGACAACGACCACTGCTCCAGGTTTGACTGGCAATGTTGCCTGCCAAAGCGTCGCACGCCCGATCTCGCGGTCGCCGTCCATTTGGCACTTGCTTTGGCAGAGGTAGAACCAGTTCTTCCCTTTCGATTGCGTCACGCGAAACTCATTCACGCGGACGTTTGATGTGACGCGCTGGATCACGCTCGTGAGTACGTTTTCCTGCGCGGTGATGGTCTTGTCGGTGGTGAGCTTTCCGCCGATCTCGGCCAGCCGGGCCGAGTAGGATGTCCAGTCCGAGCTTGGGATCACATAGAAAACCACGGATTCTTTGGTGAAGAACTCGTCGGCAACAAACTGAGTTGGACGCCTCCCTTGAGCAAAATCAAACTCCTTGACCTGGACTTCAAACCCAGAAGGTGCGATTTCGTCGGCTTTGAGCGGCGTTACTTGTCCGTTCAATGCCACTGCCATTGCGATTAACTGAAACATCCTGCATGATAAGACTTGTTTGGGTGGCGAATCGTCGCAACATTGACAACGGAACCAAAACAGCTTGAGTGACGTTTATTTGACTATGCAACTACTTTCAAAGGGATTTCACCATATCACGACGATTGCTGGCGACCCTCAAGCCAACCTGGATTTCTATGTCGGGACGCTTGGGATGAAGCTCGTGAAGCAGACTGTGAATCATGACGATGCCACTATGTATCACTTTTATTTTGGTGATGAGATCGGTCGTCCTGGGACGTTGTTGACGAGTTTCCCGATTCCTGGGGCTGGACCTTCTATCCCTGGCGCGGGCGAAGTTTCTCGAATCGTCTTCGGAGTTAGCGCAGCCGGAATGGACGTTTTGGTTCGAAAGCTGGGTGGCACTCGAGTGACACGGAGATTCGGAACGGACGAGGTGGTTTTCAACGATCCAGACGGACTTGAATTAGCCCTAGTCGTTGACCCGAGCATTCAGCATGATCGATTAGGGCGAGTCGTAAGAGTCGATATCCAGTGGATGACTGACCGGAATACGCCTAGAGTCTTGGAAGGGCTATTCGGTGCGGAGAGGATCGGCGAGGAAAGCGGCATTCAACGCTATCAGATCGGTGATGGCATGGTCGATCTGGTGCCGACGAATCACACGCGATTCGGACGAGGCGGGCAAGGTTCGGTACACCACATCGCCTTTCGATCCAAGGACGAGGCTGACTCTGGCGCGATGCGCTCAGCGGCTCTTGACCTGGGACTACGAATAACGGAAGTCATTGATCGCAACTACTTTAAGTCGATGTATTTCCGGGAGCCTGGCGGAGTGCTGTTTGAGATCGCTACCGACGGCCCAGGGATGGACGTTGATGAACCAATCGAAGCCCTGGGGCAGTCTTTCGTTTTACCGCCGTGGATGGAGTCGCACCGGGCTGAGATTTTGCAGGTCCTTCCCAGTGTTTCGATCCCAGGATTGGAAGTATCCGTATGAGTTACGCCTACAATTTTATCCAAGGAAAAGAAGGTCATCCTGTCGTGTTCGCCTTCCACGGGACCGGGGGCGACGAGCATCAGATGGTGCCATTCTCAACCCGAGTGGCACCGGATTCACACCTCATCACTCCTCGCGGCGACGTGCTTGAAAACGGCACTGCGCTCCGGTTTTTTCGGAGATTTGGGGAGGGTGTTCTGGATGTCGAGGACCTGAAATTCAGAGCTGGAGAGCTTGCAAACTGGTTCCCGGAGCCCTTGGAAAAGCACGGTCTTGCCGGACTGCCGATACATGGGATTGGATACTCGAACGGTGCGAGCATCCTTGGAGGCATCACCTTGCTTTACCCTGGTTCGTTCAGTAAGGTGGTCTTGCTGCGACCGATGGTGCCTTTTGAGCCGGATTCGATGCCTGATTTGTCTGGAATCTCGGCGCTGATCTTGGCCAGTGAGGAAGACGACATCACTCCAATTGCTGGCGCGCGGCGGCTAGTGGAAATCCTAAGGGCGGCCGGAGCAGCCGTAGAATTCCACGTGGTTCCAGGTGGGCATGGTCTCACTCAAGCGGATGTTGACGCCGCGAAATCCTTCTTAGAAATGCCTTGATGGCGAAACCGGTTTGCCCGTGGCCGCGCTCTGCATGGCCGCCCGCGCGATCGAGACAGCCATCAATCCATCAAGCGCGGTGACGGGCGGAGCGGTCTTGTTGACGATCGCCTCGACGAAGCCTCGCCCTTGAACATAATAGGGGTCTCGTGCCTGATCCATCGGATTTTCTGTTATGGACTTGCCTTCCGTATGCACTCGCGAAACTCCGACCTTTCGTGAGTCGAATTCGATCATGCCGTCAGTTCCGCAAACCTCGAAGGTTGCGCGGAATCCGCTCGGATCGAGCCATGTGCCTTCGACGTGCGCGATCAGGCCGGAATCGAATTCCAAAGTCGTCAGACTGTAATCGCCGGGAAGTCCTGCCAGCATCTCCGGGCGAGTGATTCTGACGGTGCGCGAACTCACCGAGGCGACTTCGCCAAACGTCCATCGAAGCCAGTCGAAGTCGTGAATGGCGAGATCGAGTAGTACACCGCCCGAACGGTTTGTGTCGGTGAACCAGCTTCCGCTACCGACTGGTGCCTTGCCTCCTCGGCGCGTTCGAGCCGCAATTGGCGTTCCCACCTTCCTTGCCACAACGAGATCATGCGCATGTTTGAATTCCGGGAAACACCGAACGACCTGTGCAGGCATCAACAACACTCCGGCTTTGCTGGCTGCCTCCATCATCTCGATACATTCTTGTTCATCGATCCCCATAGGCTTTTCGCAGAGTACAGATTTCCCGGCGGCAATCGCCATGAGCGCGTGTGGCTTGTGCAGGTCGGTCGGCAAGCAAACATCGATGGCATCGGCCCAGTCAATGAGTTCTTGCAAGCTCGAGGCTGGTTTGACTTGGTGTCGACCCGCAAAATCAGCCTTGGCGTCCTCGCGGATGTCAAAGATAGACACTTCGACGTCCGGCATCGCTTTGTAATGACGGGTGTGTACATTACCCATTCCGCCGGCACCGAGGACACCAATTTTCACCATGATTACCTCCTATTATGACCTTGTTAGGTTCCTGGAGATTCGGGCGGCGGCACTTCGGCGATGATCGCCATGAGCACCAAAGGTTCATTGATGTGCCGAACCTCTTCGATCTTGAGCACCTTGTATTCCTTGCTGCGATAGGTGATCTCGCTTGAGTCGGTGAGCGTGATTCCGGGCTTGAAGTACGCCTTCCGAATTGGGCGCAACGCCGAGTTTACGGCAGCATCTCCGACATAGATCCGCGCCAATCCGGTCGAGATCGAATGGAACAATCCTTTCTGATTGACCGTGTCGATCACGCACGGTTCGCCGACTTTGTCGATCATCGCCGCAAGGCGATCGTCCATCAGGATCATGCTTCTTCACCTTGCTTGCCGGTCACTTGGCTAATCGTCGATGGTCGCACATTGGGCTGGCCTTGCTTGAGATATGGGGCCAATCGGCTCCAACCCTTTTTGATCAGCAGTGTCGGATCGTCCACGTTGTCGTACTTTCGGGGGTACATCTCCACATCGCCGAGCTTGAATGAGAGCTGAAACTCGGGGCGGCGAGAAATCTCGGCGAACAACTTTCCGGCGATGATCTCCAGGGCCGCGAGGTTGAGGGAGGCTTGGAGGCCCGATTCCGCTGAACTGGAGAGTGCACCTGGCTCGAGTGCATACTCAATTACCGAAATTTGCTCGTTCATTAGCAGCGTGACGTGGCTGTCCCAGCTACTTCCCTCTAATCCGACCTTGCGCTTGATCGCTTCGATTCCAACTGAAATCGCCATTTCAATTCCCCTTTTCGGTGAACTTGACGTTCAGGTGATCGGCGGTGCGCTGGAGAAGTTTCGCGTGTTCGCGTACAGTGGTCGTGAGTTCACCCAATGCGCCTGAGACGCTGGTAGCGGCGTTATTGGTGTCCTCCGCGAGTTGGATCAATCGCTCAATCAGGATCTTGTGTTGACTCAAGAGAGAGCGGGCGATCGCGAACGTGCCCGTGAGCACGGCCCCGATGACAATGGCGAGTTCGTGTCCTAGTTCAAATTGGTTCATTTTGGTAGTTAAAGAAAAATCGGGCCGCAGAAAATCTGCGGCCCGAGAATGAGGAGAGACGAACGACTTAGGCGTTTCCGCCAGCGAACGCGAACTGCCACAAGCCGAAGCCGACGTTGTAGCGACCACGGACGCCATAGTAGTAGCGATCGCGGATGAACGCCGATTCAGAACCGCTGTTGCTGTCGAGAGCGGTGAACTCAACCGGAACATCCGATCGTTGCTGGAGGATCAAGGACCGTACCGGCCGCGAGGTATCCATCAAGAACCAGAGGTCCGAGTTGTTTCCAGAAATGAACGGCGACACCACCACATTCAAGCGACCTTGCAGTACGTTCTTATACGGTGTGCCAGCGGACGCGGCTGACTTCGCAACGACGATCTGACTCTCGACCAACTCAAGCGCGGTCCAGTAGTTTGCTGGACCAACCAACAAGGTATCTGGCATGACGCCGAGCGGAGTGTCCGATTCGTCCTGGAACGCCATCATCGTGGAGATCGCCGTTCGCAAGGTTTCTGTGTTGAGCGAGTCTGTCAGGCTGTTTTCTTGAGTTTGAGAGCCCACCGTGTGTTCGCCAAACATCGCCTGACCATCTGGCCCTGGAGCAGTTCGTCCGGAAAGCAGCTTCTCCACCAAGATTTGGTGCCGGTGCTGCACGACGCGCTGTGCCAGATCCTTGATTCGGAACCGAATCAAGTCCAACTGGTCGTCTTCGATCGCCCGGCGGTCGATCGCCAGTGTCGATTCAAACACCTTGTCTTCGATGGATAGAGAATACGATTTCAGACCCGAAGGACGGCGTTCGTCGATGAACTCGCGCATCGGCGGCGGGAAGCTCAGCCAAGCGTAGTTTTGCACCGGAACGGTGGTGTTCACAGTCGTCGCGATCGCAGCAGCAAGGCTGTTGTCAAGCTGCGAACGGTAAGCAAGATCAAACTCGGTCTTCAGACCGGCGAGCATAAGTTCAGGAATATCTGATTTTGTAAGTGCCATGGTTTAGAGTGAATAGTTGTCGATTCGGACGCGAACGCCAGATGTGCCAGTCGAAGTCAGTTCAGTGCTCACAATCGTGCCCACCTTGTACTGGTTGGTCAATCCAGTTACCGCGACTTGCACTTCGTTGTCGGTGTTGGCATAGACTTCTTTGCCGATGTCGGCTTGAGCGGGTGTAAATCCGGCCACGCCAAGCACAATCGAGCCTGATTTGGTGACATTGACGGACTTACTGCCAGCGGTGCCCGTGGAGTTGCTCACCGACTCGTTGGCAACGCCTACAAACTTAAGCCCAGCAGTACCGTGCGCCATCGGAACGAGAAACCCGGAAGCGTTGACGCCAACCAGGGCTCCTTTCCAAATGTTCACGTTGCTGACTCGGTACGACACCACCAATCCGGGGCGTTCAAATGTTTCAAATGGTTTTGTTAGTGCAGACATGATTGTTTAACTGCGCCTCTGCGCGATTTGATCGAGAGTTACGTCGGGGAAATAGCGCTGATAAAACGCTGCTTCTTCAGGAAGAAAGGTGGACTGTTCGCCAGAAACAAGCTTTGACTTTGCGATTTCGCCGAACACGCGAAGCCGTGGCATCCGTTGCAAGAACTGCTCGAACAGCTGCGCAATGTCTGATTCTCCGGCGCCAAATTCTGCGTTGCAGCCTTGTTCCAGAATCGACTTTGCAAGATCGGCTTGGCAGGGCAACAATCGTCCCTCACTCAAGAATTGCTTGATCGTCGTGGCCACTCGGTGCGCCGAAAACAGCTGAGCATCTGGCACTCGGGGAGATTTGACGAGGCTGACTTCGAGAATCCGGGTCAAGTCCTGCGATAGTCCGATGGAGACAGACTTTGCACCCGATTTGACCATCAGCGCATTTGCTTCTGGAACCAAGCGAAAAGTCCCAAAGAGTTCATTGCCGATCACTTCGACTTGAGTCAGGTGGCCCAGCTCAAGCGGATTTTGCGAGTGCTCAATCAGCAATGGCACCGGCTCCGAGAAGTTCTCTACCAGCCGCTCCAGATCTTCCGGACCGATCGAAAGCCCCTTATCGGGATACTCTCCGGTCTCAAAGATCTTCGCGCGCCTTTCGATGTGCGACTCGGCAATCTGATTTTCTGTTTGAAATGCATACTTCATATTGCGTCGGAATATAGTAGACATATTTCTACTTTGTCAATCGGCAATATGGGACGAGCGGCCATAATGAACGAGATGAAGCGAATCTCAATTTTGGGGGCCACTGGCAGCATTGGAACTCAAACGCTAGACATCGTGCGGCAGATGGGCGATCGATTCCAAGTGGTCTCGATGGCGGCCAACACCAACGAAAGCTCGCTTCAAAAACTTGCGACCGAATTCGGAGTAAGTCGCCTCGCTTTGGCCAAAGAGGGTGCCTCCAGTTCGATCCCATCGGGCCTGAACGCGCTTTCCGATATGGTCACGGCAAGCGATGTGGATTTGGTCGTGGTAGCAATTGCAGGCGCTGCGGCGATCGTCCCGACCGTGGCCGCGATCGAGGCGGACAAGTCCATCGCACTCGCTAGCAAGGAAGTACTCGTCGCGGCAGGAGAATGGGTCATGCCGCTGGTGGCGAAGCACGACACCCGATTCACACCGATCGACAGCGAGCACAGCGCCATCTTTCAATGCCTTCAAGGCTATTCACCCAGCCAAGTGTCCAAAATCATCCTCACCGCTAGCGGTGGCCCTTTCAGAGGATTCACCCGCGACCAGTTGGGCGGGATCAAGCCAGAGCAAGCCCTCAATCATCCGAATTGGAGCATGGGCGCAAAGATCACCATCGACAGCGCCAGCATGATGAACAAGGCACTAGAAACCATTGAAGCTCGGTGGTTGTTTGGACTCGACTTGAGCCAGGTTGATGTCCTGGTCCATCCCCAAAGCATCATTCATTCGATGATCGAATTTGCAGATACGTCCGTGATCGGTCAACTCGGCTGGCCGGATATGCGCCTGCCTATCCAATATGCGCTGACCTACCCAGAACGGATACCGAATGAACTCAAGCCTTGGAACCCCGTCGCGACTGGACCTTTGATTTTTGAAGAGCTGGACGAAGAAGTTTTCCCCGCTATTCAACTCGCCAGACACGCCGATGCAGCAGGTGGCACACTTCCCGCAGTCTTCAACGCAGCAAACGAGGCCGCTGTTGCGCAGTTTTTGAACGGCCAACTCAGCTTCCTGGGAATCGCAGACACGGTTCAAAACGTTATGAATGAACATAGTCCCTCTGCAATCAGTTTTGAGGCAATTCTTGAAGCTGATCAATGGGCACGAATCCGCGTAGAGGAAATCGCGAGCGCTTAACTTATGAACGAATTACAACAACTTTTAGGGTACGTGGGATCGGGCCTGATTTTCATGCTGATGCTGGCGGTGCTCGTTTTCGTTCACGAGCTCGGACACTTTTGGGCAGCGCGAGCTCTCGGGATGAAGGTGGATGCATTCGCGGTGATGTTTGGCGGGATTCGTAAGACAGACTTGCGTTCCAGCCTGGACAAGCCGATTCTCGATTCAAGGATTGTCGGAGCGCTCTACGGACTTGCCGTCTTTGCGGCTCTTCTGGGTACTTCGCTTCATTCAGCAGCGCTCAGTCAAGTAGCCCTGTTCAGCTTGGCAACCGTTTTCCCAATTTGGATTTGCCTTCGAATCGGAAGGCTGTACCACTTGTCACTTCTGGCGAGTCTTAAGCCCCTCTTGTTTGCTTATGGAGCGCTGGTCGCGGTGGGACTGTTTGGTACAAAGGGCGCGATATTCAATTCCACGAATTCCCTACTTCAGATGCTGTTTATCGGCGGAATCATCGGCACCCTGTTTGTCTATTACACACCAGTCATCGGTAAGCCGGAAAGTGCTCCGATGGGAGATGGCAAGGTCGGCGATCTGGATGTTCAATTCAGGCCGATCGCTTCTCGCAAAGATAAGCATGGCACCGAGTTCAGCCTGCTCTTGCTCCCGCTAGGAGGATTTGCGGCCATCAAAGGCATGCATCCGAAAGAGGACGGTAGCGAAACCCAAATTGAGAATGGTTTCTATTCAAAATCGCCATTCGCCCGTTGGCTTGTACTTTTTGCCGGGCCGCTATTCAGCATTCTTCTTGGCGTGATTTTGTATGCCACGTCCTTGTCGATCTACGGAGACGAAAAGCCCGTCAACAAGCCGATCATTGGTGAACTTAACGATAAAGGCGCCGCAAAAGCAGCAGGCATACAAGTCGGCGACAAAGTCGTGTCGGTGAACGGCAAAACGATGACCTCGTTCTACGACATCATTTTGATGACCAGGCAATCTGGCGGCAAGACATTGAGCTTCATCATCGATCGAAATGGCATGGAGAAGAAGATCGAGCTGAAGCCAACTAAGGACACTGAAGAAACACGAGTATTCAATTCCGATCTCGAGCTCACGGAAGAGACTGCGATCCAATACAAGCTCGGAATGGGACCAAAGACGGTGATGGTTCCGGTGTCCTTCGGACAGGCGATTTCTATGTCAGCTTCCCTCCCAGTTGAGGGCGCCGTCGGCTTTGTTAAGACCTTCAGTCAACCCGCGAAAGCGAAGGACAATGTCGCAGGCCCGGCTTCCATTGCATCAGCCACTCACCAGGCAGCGAAAGAAGGTTTCTTCAGAATTCTGAATTTGGCAGCGGTGCTTTCCCTGTCCCTCGGGTTCATGAACTTACTCCCGGTCCCACCGCTAGATGGTGGTCAGATGGTCGTGGCGTTCATCGAGATGTTCCGCAAGGGCAAGCGGCTATCCATCGATACCCAGATGAAGATCAACACTGTAGGTTTCATGCTGGTCGCGATGCTGATGTTCTTTGTGTTCTCGCAGGACGCCGCAAAACTGCTCGTCAAGTAACGAGCTGCGTAAATAATAATCTCCCCGGTTGGAATTTCCACCGGGGAGATTTGTTTTGTGTCGTGTGAAAGTTAGCGAGTGCCGCCAGGAGACTGTTGCCGCATTTGCTCTTCGCTCATGCCGCCTCCTGAATTCGGATCACCGCCGCCAGATCGGTTCTTGAGGTCGTTGGCGTAGGCATCGGCTACTTGGCTGACATCTTCACTTGGTGGAACTCCGCCAGGGCCCTTGTAAGCCATGTACCCCCCAACCCCGAGCACCAAGACGGCTGCACCAATAATCAGTGCGACAATCTTAGGATCAAGTTCTTTCTTCATAGATTCTTACTGTTCTCCAGGAACGGTGCATCGACCGCCAACTGGTGTTCCACGAGTGTCTTCGACGTTTCGTGCAGAACCAGTGCAGCTCATGCCTTTATCCCAGAATGGATCGCTTGTTGCGCCTACCCAGAAGTCGGCCTTTTCTTGGTATCCAGGGAATACGGCACCGACGGTGGTTCCGTCACTGCGTCGACCGGCAATTGGATATGTTCGAACGCTGGTGTCCACACGGGCAAACACGGCGCGATCGCCGTAGCTATAGCTGATCTGGCCCAGAGTGCGGTTACCGTTGTAGTTGATGCCGAGCTTTCGAGTGTTATAGAAGTCTGAGCACCAGAACCACTGTCCAGCCGCCCAAGGATCAGCCTGGGTCGAGCTGTTGCACATGCGTCGTTCGCCGAGTGCGACAGTTTCGGATGGTTGTGGGAACCAGCTCAGCGACAAGGTTGACTTTGGTGTACCGCTGATTGACTCGTACGGGTTACCTGGTCGGATTTGAATGCCTTCGAAAACGTTTTCGGCAACCGAGAAGCTGCGTCGTCCTGTTCCAAACGGCGTCTTGTACGAAGGGTTAGGATCAATGCCGGCCTTCATGATGTCGATGTTCTTGGTGTACGGCTGCACGATCGCGTCCCAAGACATTGCTGGGCCTGGGTCAGGACCGTTCGTAGGTGCTTCGTAACCGACGCGGCGGCGTGGTGGCAAATAGTCGTCGTTATCTCCAGCGTACATCGTGACACTGGTCATCAATTGCTTCAAGTTACTCGTGGTTACGGTCTTGAAGGCGGCCACGCGTGCTTGAGCAAAGACTGGGAATAGGATCGCCGCCAGAATGGCGATGATCGCAATGACGACAAGTAGTTCGATCAGGGTGAATCCCTGTTTCTTCATTTTTCGTGTCATGGCATGGACTCCTTACGAGAAAGTGCTCGGGAGGCGGCCTTTTCGGCGTCTCGAACGAGACTGAGATGAGTATTGCTATTATTCAGACCCACAAGGGCTGAAACTGGTTCGAGGGTGACGGTCAAACGTCCCTGGCTATCTGCGGTAAATGTTTTGCCAGTGAGGACATCGACGAGCACCCGATTCTTGTTTGCGGCTCCCAATTGCACGGCTCCTTTAAACTGTTTGGAGCTGCGGTTGATCACCACTACGGCGAGATCTTGACCAGAAACCCGGCCATAGGTCGCAACGTTCTCGTTATCAAATTGATTAAAAATCACCGGTTCACCGTTGTGAAGAACGGAAGCTCCCTTTCGGACAGCGATCAGCTTCGAATAGAGGCTAAGAAGCTCGTTCTTCGGCCCGACCATGTCCCACCGCATTGCTCGGCGATTGTCAGGATCTTGCGCCCCTTCCATGCCAATCTCTTCGCCGTAATAGACGCTAGGAGCACCTGGCCAAGTGAATTGCACCACGGCGCCGAGTGCTTGGAGCTTTCGATCGTTCCCTGCTTCGTGTAGGAACCGCGGTGTATCGTGACTAGAAATCAAATTGAGCTGGTTTCGCGAGACTTGCGGAGCGTACAGTCCATAAACTCGCATCAGGTTGTTGACGAACTGTGTGGGCTTGGTTGAACCTTTGGCAACGTATTGGATCACAACGTCGCGGAACGGGTAGTTCATGCTGGCGTCCCACTGGTCGCCCTTTAGCCAAGGATTCGCGTCGTACCAAACTTCTCCGACAATCCAAGCATTCGGGTTGTGCCCTTTAACGCGCTTCCTAAAGTCTTGCCAGAACCACTGCGGAGGCTCGTTTGCAACGTCCAGTCGCCATCCGCTCAGTTTCGCCTGCGCCATCCAAAAGTCCACCGACTCCATCAGGTAGTTGTAGGCATCCTTGTTGGCGAGGTTGATCTTTGGCATCCATTCCGTGCCCCACCAACCCACATAATTTGGATTCGGCTTAACCTCAACCGGGTAGCCCGTGATAAAGAACCAATCTTTGAACCGGCTCTTTTCTTGGAATCGAAGCACGTCAGCAAACGGCGGGAAGGTCACGCCCACGTGGTCAAAGATCTGGTCTAGGACGACCCGGATTCCCTGGCGGTCCAGTTCGTGGGTCATCTTGATGAATTCAGCATTGGTGCCAAACTCAGGATCGACGCGGTAAAAGTCACTCGGATCGTACCGGTGGTTGCTCGGAGCGAACATCACCGGATTAAAGTAGACGCCGTTCACGCCGATCGCCTTCAAATATTCCGTCCGGCGGTTTACACCGGCCACATCTCCGCCATAGCGATTATCGTAAGTCGGCTTGTCGACCCACTTGGTCAGATTCTTGGGGTCGTTTTCCTTGCTGCCATTGTCAAATCGGTCTGGGAAGATTTGGTAGAACACCGTGCCTTCAACCCAGGACGGAACTTCAAATGGCTTAAACTTCATAGCATCGAGCGAAAATGGAGTCTTGTTTGTGCTTGAGAGCCCTTTGGGGCCAAAGTAGGAGGTTTTCGAGCCGTCCGTCAGGACAAAGAAATAGTTGAGATTCGATTTGCGATCCCAAGGCAGCGTCGCTCGGTAGGTTTCGCGCAGGTCGTTTGACCCGATTTTTCGCATCGGAATCAGCTTGCCGCCGAGGTCAACTTGCAATGATTGGACATCACCCGTGCGAGCCGTAAGTGTGACTGTCAACTTGCCTTGATCAAAATTGAGATTCGGAACTTCTTGAATGTGAGTGACCGCACTAGGAGTGATCAGTCCGTCCCCGATTTTGGCGGGATACTTCGTGTAGTCCTCTGGCACGATCAGAAGTAGAGAATTCGTATTCCCATTACCATCGTCCACGTTTCGAAACGCTTTTGGATCGGTGACCCATCGTTCGCCATTCAAAACGAACTTGTACTGATAGCTTCCAGGGGAGAGGTTAACGGTCGCGGACCAGTTCTTTGTACCGGCCGCCTTGGTCATTGGATTTGCGTCTTTGTTCCAGTTGTTGAACTCACCGGCAACGCTGACTGCTTTCAGGTCTTCCGTGGTTGTGAATTCAAACCGGTGAGCGACCTGGTCTGAACCAGCGAACACTCCTAACAACGCGCAAATCATGATTCCGTTCATCTTGCTCCTACTGTGGGTCTCCTCTTTGTAGAGCCGCGCACCACCAATTGACAACCAACGGTGTCTTGGGTTGGGCCGGTGAGAGGCTCATCTTCGATCACTTGAATCAATCGGCGGATTGCCCATCTCACCATCGATTCGATTTGAAGGTTGACGCTGGTCAATCCACCAAAGATAAGGTCGCAAACTGAGCTGTCGTTAAATCCAACCACGCCCAGATCGTCGCCTAGAGCGAGGCCGAGTTCTCGAGCGGCTTGCACTACGCCGAGCGCCATCGTATCGTCCATGGCAACAATCGCATCCGGCCGATTGTTCCCACGTAATAGTTGCAGTGCGACTTGACGAGCATCCTGCCATCCAAACTCGGCATACCGGATTATCGGCTGGTCCACAATGCCGGAATATCCTGCGACGCGATCTTGAGTGACCGTCAAATTGGCTGGACCGCCCAAAAACGCAACCTTCTCGTATCCGTTTTCGACCAAATGCTGAGTGGCAATCTTGCCCGCGAACACGTTGTCATTGTCGATCGCATTCAGTTCAGGTACTTCCGAAGCATTGCCGATCAACACAAATGGGAAATTGTCTGCCTTGAGAGCGAGAATTCGGTTATCACTCGGTTCGACTTCCACCATCATCAGGCCGTCGACACGCCGAGTCCGAAGAAGATCATCGTAAACGTGTTTTTGGCGAGAGGAGTCGTTCGCGATATCGACGCAGAGGTGCCAAGGTGTCCCAGCGAGAGCGTCCACGATCTCAGATACGAGCATCGCAAAGAACGGATCGCCTTTAAGAGTGCCCTGCTCCCGCTTGAGCACGAGGCCAATGAGGTGAGTTTTGCGTTGCCGAAGATTACGGGCGCGCACATCCGGCTGGTAGTTGTGGCTCTTCATCACGGCAAGAACCCGATCTCGGATCTCACCGTCAACACGGTCGTCGCCCCCCAGCACTCGGCTTACGGTTGCCTGGCTAACCCCGGATATTCTCGCGATATCTTGTTGTGTAACCCTCATTGGTGAATATTCTCGGCAATTCTTCGTCGAATCCGATTTGAGAATTCGTATTCTCACAAGAATATTATCACAATATCGCGCAAACGACAATGCTTGGTGAATCAATATTCACAAAAAAATTCCGGCAATCCATAGGATTTGCCGGAATTGATTTTCTGTTGAGTGAAAGTTACACTTCGTAGCGCTTTGGTCCGCCGTTGTTTCCGCCGGCACCTTCAGCAATTCGCTTCACAAAGGTCACCAGTTCAATCGGGTTAAACGGCTTGGTGAGATACATGTCTGCGCCATAGTGATAGCCTTCAAACACGTCCTTGTCTTGCGCCTTCGCGGTCAACATGATCACCGGGAGATCCATGAAATCGGGTTCGCGTCGAAGGTTCTTGAGCACTTCAAACCCGTCCATGTACGGCATCATCACGTCCAATACAACCAGGTTCGGCTTTTCGGCTTTGATCTTCTCGAGACCTTCTTTGCCGTCGTATGCCGTCACAACCTGATAGCCTTGCTTCTCCAAGTTAACTTGGATCAAGCGAACAATATGTCTTTCGTCGTCACAAACTAGAATCTTCAGGGCCATGTAACTCTTCCCTATGCGGTGTCCAATGCTACCTTATCCAATCGATGCGCCGCCCGTGTATGACTGCGCAAACTGCGGTTTCGTTCTGATTTCCAGGGCTTCTGGCAGAGCATTCTCCGCCAGAAGCCACAAGCCTTAATACTTGATGAGCCGTTCGGCCGTGTCTGCAATCTCTTTAATGCTTGGCAGCACAAAAGTTTCAAGCGTCTTTGCCCAAGGCACTGGCGTGTCCATTCGCGTGATTCGCGAAGCTGGAGCGTCCAAATATTCAAACGCCTTCTCGTTGATCCGTGCTACCAATTCGCCTGCAAATCCACAGGTTCTTGGGGCTTCGTTCACCGCGAGGAACCTGCCGGTCTTCGCAACTGAGGCGACCAAGGTGTCCTCGTCAAGCGGATTCAAACTTCGAAGGTCGATCACCTCCGCGCTCATTCCCTGCTTTTCGAGCAGAGCGGCGGCGTCCAGGCAGTGATAAACATTCTGTCCGTAGGTTGCGATCGTAATATCCTTCCCTTCTTTTCGGACCACAGCTTTGCCCAGTGGCACTTCGTAATCCTCGGTTGGAATTTCTTCTTCGATCTTAGGCAATCGGTACAGGTTCTTAATTTCGTAAATGATCACCGGGTTTGGATCGCGCAGGGCGGCCTTCATCAAACCTTTGGCGTCGTATGGCGTGGATGGGCAAACCACCTTAATGCCAGGCGAATTCAGGAACCAGGCCTCATTCATCTGACTGTGATAGAGCGCGCCGCCAGAATACGCTCCAGCAGGGCCGCGCACCACAATCGGCATCGACACGTCGCCAGCAGTTCGGTAATGGTAGGTCGCCATCATATTGACGATCTGGTCAAAGCCGCACGAAATGAAGTCAATAAACTGCATTTCGACCATCACGGTCTTACCATTGAGTGCCATTCCAACAGCTGCACCCACGATGCAGGCTTCGCTGATCGGCATGTCAATCACGCGATCTGCGCCAAACTTGGCTTGAAGTCCTTCTGTGGTTCCAAACGCCGAACCGAGGATTCCGATATCCTCGCCCATGCAAACCATGTCAGAGTTCCGCGCCATTTCCTCGAAAAGCGCGTCTTTGATCGCGTTGATGTAATTGGTTTTCACACCCTTACTTGCAGTTGCAGACATATCGATTACTTATCCTTCCTTTCAGCAAAGACCCACTTTGCGCCTTCTTCGGCTTCGGGCACACCGCTCTTGATCGCAAACTCCACGGCTTTCTTCATGCGCTCCACCACTTGCGGTGGGAAGTCATCATCGCTTGCTTCAGTCGCATGCTTTCCTTCAGCCATGTATTGCTTGGCTTCGTCCTTGGTCATGTGTCCCAGGCTGACTAGTCGGGCCTTAGCAATCGCGATCGGATCACGGCTCCGGCCCTTTTCAATCTCTTCCTTGCTTCGGTACTTGTCAGCTCGATCATCGTCGTGATCGCCGTGACCGTAGCTTCGGAATGTCTTACATTCGATGATGCTCGGACCGTTGCCAGCTCGGGCGTACTCTACGGCTTGCATCACCTTGTCGTAAACATCAAAAACGTCTTGACCGTCAGCGATCAAGCCAGGAATGCCGTACCCATCAGCGCGGCGAGCAAAATCAGGGAGCGAATATTCCAGGTGTGTCGGAGTTCCATAAGCCCACTGGTTGTTTTCGATGATTGTGATCACCGGGAGCTTGTGGACAGCGGCAAAATTGATCGCTTCATGGAACACGCCTTGGGCGGTCGAGCCTTCACCGTTATAAGTCAAGACGACGGCATCGCCACCGTTGAGCCGGTCGGCGTACACAACGCCTGCCGCCGCTGGAATCGTGCCAGCCAGCATCGACGTGCTGTGAATAATGTGCTTAGCCTTTGATCCAATGTGCGACCAGTTATCGCGCGCACGCCCTGGAGAATCAACGCGGCACCAAACCTGCGAGCAAACTTCTTCGATGCTCATGCCCATGCGGTTTGGATCATCCTTGCCAAACCGGAAATCCTTCAAGAAGAACGCAGGCATATCGCGGTGGATCGGGCTGATCCAGTCGGTGGAACGCAATCCAAACACCGAACCAACAAGAATCGCTTCCTGGTTGTGGCTGGAATACAAGGTGCCTGTCAGTCGACCACGTCGCTTTTCTTTGACCAGCCGGACATCAAAATATCGGGCCAAATAAAGCTGCATGAGCATCTCAATATGCTCATCTTTGGTCAGTTTGGTACTGGGCAACGCGCCAGCCCCAATGTCATTGGCCGTCTGGCCATTTGATTTTGTAGTGGGTGAACTCGCCAAAACACTGCTCCGGGCCCCCCGTCCTGGCGGGCGCCACTAGGGTTCATTCTACCTAAAGGCTAACTTAAATCTTCGGCCTGTCACGCTCAAAAATGAAGCGGCGAGCCATCTCAAAATGAGATAGCTCGCCGAAGTTGATCAACTCGTCTCGATTACTTACCGAGAGCTTTGTCCATTTCGCCCACAAAGCGATCAGCTGGCATGTAGCCCACCACTTCGTGAATCTTCTGACCAGAGGTGTTCAAGAACAGAATGGTTGGGAAGCCTTCGACTTCAAAGCCGTAGGTCTTGCCTGGATCCTTTTCTGGATTGATCTTGAGAAGAACGAAGCTTCGAGCCTTGTTCTTGAAGATCTCGGTGGTGTAGACCTCTTCGTCCAACATGTGGCAGTAGTGGCACCAGTCAGTGTAGAAGTCGAGCAGAATCGGTCGATTGGTTCGCTTAGCTTCTGCCATCGCTTCGTCATAGTTCTCGAACCACTTGGTCGACATCAAATCAGCTTCGCTGATTTCCTTCGCGCCCGCCGGAGGAGTAAAGGTGAACTTGCTTGCCGCAGGTCGAGCCAACACGAGCTCGGTAAAGTCTGCGATCATGGTCTCGCCGGTTCCAGTTGCCTTGCCAATTTCGATTTGTCGTGCAACACCGTCGGTCGATGCGATAGCGATAGTCGCCTTCATCCCGCTACCGTAGTTGCCGGTAACAGGAGTCAACATCACACCCTTCTTGTTGATCGGAGTTCCAACCTTCAAGCCAGAAAGTCCGCTCAGTGCATTCGCATTGAAGAACGAGCGCAACGGCATCATCGCATCCGAACCAAGAACCTTTGCCATCGATTCAGCATTCACAGGGCTCTTGTAGTAAACATTTTGCGACTTCAACAAGGTGTAAACCGATGTTCCATCAGAGATCACCAATTGAGTTGGAGAGTCGATCCGAAGCAAATTTGGCTTAGCAAAATCGACCATGGTTTGTAGTCGACCAGCCGCAGAAGAAACGGTAATGATCTTGGTGCTCAGACCATCTGCTTTGGCGAGGGCAGCGGAGTGGCCATTGACCAGCTCTGCAGCTCCAGGGGCAGCCATAAATGCGGCGCAAGCCATCACAGCAGCGACGCTTGAAATAAATAGGGCAATTTTTCTCATGACAAACTCTTCCCAGCGAGGGCTGGTTCTAACTCCATTATAACGATAGACGCAAGAATTGCGTGAAGAATTACACGATTTTCGGATACCCTTGCTCGTGATGAAGTGGCAATTGGGCCTAATCCTGTTCGTCTTCGCGTTTTTCGGCATCTGGACGGCAAACGTGACTCCCTACCGGACAGCAGGAATTCTAAGATTCCAGCGAGATGCTGCAGGCAACCATGCCCAGATTCCCGACATAGGCGCACCAGATGAACGTCAGCACGCCAACTACATCGCCTATCTTTTGAAGGAGCGCAAGTTCCCAGTGCTCGTGCCAGGCTCGGCCGACCTCGGCGAGATGTACCAGGCACATCAGCCGCCTCTCTATTACATACTCGCATCCACCCTGGGCGATCCGACCACACCAGATGGCGCAAAGACGCGCTATATCAACGTTCTAATCGGACTGGCTACACTCGTCGCTCTATTTCGCATTGGCAAGATTTGTACTTCAAGTGAATCCGTTGGATTCGCTGTCGCCGCGATGGGGTTACTGCCCGGTTTCCTCGTTCTCCACGCGGCGGTATCCAATGATCCACTCGTGATCTGCCTCAGTGCTTGGAGCGTAGTTTTCTTGCTGCTCGGAGTTGTGAATGGCTGGACTTTCAGGATCGCCGTTGCGGCAGGAGTGTGCGCGGGCTTAGCAATGCTCACAAAGTCCTCCGCGGTCGCACTTGCTCCCACGACCCTCGCCGCGATCATCGTCTCGATCCGGAATCAAAACAAGCCAGACATCAAGGCTCTTGCGGGCCTCATCGCTGTTCCGATCTTGATCGCACTTCCTTGGCTCATGCGCAATCAATCGCTTTATGGTGATCCGCTCGCACTCAAGGCATTCACGGAAGCCTTCACGGGAAGTCCGAAGGCAGAAATGTTCATCCAGGCTTTTGGCGCGCCAACCTATTGGACCGATTACGTGGCGTGGTGGACCTATCGCAGCTTCATCGCAGCATATGGCTACATGGACATCTTCTTGGATTCAAACACCTACCGCATCTTCGGAGCAGTCATCGTGGTGTTCCTGCTTGGCCACATCCTGAAATCACGGACAAGCCCAGACGACCGAGCGGCGCAAGGCGCGCCAGCCGTACTTTGGACACTTTTCACCATCGTAGTCCTTCAATTTTTGATGTTCAACAGGACCTATTTCCAGGGCCAAGCACGGTACTTAATGCCGGCTGCACCCGCGATTTTCTTCGCGTTCGGACTGGGGCTGGTGTATTTGTTCAAGTCCAAAAAGGAGCTTGCATTCTTGATCCCATTGGCACTCTTCGGCGGGCTCCATTTCTGGCTGCTGTCCAGCTACCTCCCCCAACAGTTTGCGATGCGCATTTTGCCTTGACCGATTGACGCACGACCGCAAAGCCACCTCAAGGGTCGTATGTTTTGGAACAGCTTTATTCGCGTTCTCCGATCCATCGGACAAGACCTCGAAGACCCCGCAAACTGGCGCGTCAGCCTAAACGGCAAGCGCGGGCTGGCCTCTCTCAACAAAATTCAACTCGCAGACGGAAAAGTCCAGTTCGAAGTACAACGCTCGAACGAACAAACCGTTGTGTCGATCTCTCCAACTACCGAAGGATACGCGGTCAAAATCGGCGACCAGCCAGTGCCAAAGGCCAAGGTCATTTTCTCGCTCAAGCACCAGATATTGCGACCATTGATCCTCGTGATCGAAGTCCGAAATGCCCAAACGCCAACGAGCGAGATTAGCAATTACCGGTTCGAAACGCCATAAACCGTTACCATTTCGCGTGAAATAGCGTCAAGATAGGTGTGATGTCCTCGGTCTACGAGAATGTCCACGGTAGCGAGTTTGACGATGATTTGCGTCTGATTGATCGCTTTGTGGCAGGCGATGAAGACGCGTTCACGGTGCTGTATCAGCGCTACTATGATCGCGTGTTCTCCATTGCGCTCGGCGTCCTGTTGCGCCACGATGAGGCATCCGACGCCGCGCAAGAGATTTTCACATTGGTCTATCGAAAGCTCGACAAGTTCGACCGCCGAAGCCGGTTCAGCACTTGGCTCTATCGAATCGCCGTCAACCGCAGCATCCAGCACCAACGCACGATGAAGTACCAAAAACTCACCGTGCAGTTGGATGAGGCGGCCGAGCGCGTCGAGTCAGAACCCGCAGCTGCCATGGACCCGGCGGTTGAGCAGGCGATGAATTCCCTCCCCCCCGATGACCGCGCGATGATCACGCTCTATTATTGGGATGATCTCAGCCTTCAGGAAATCGCCGAGAGCATGGATTGCAGCCCAAATGCCGCCAAAACGAGGCTTTTCCGCGCGAGAGAGCGTTTCAAAAAACTGTACGAGGAGGCAAACCGTTAACCATGGACCGCTCATTTGACGAGTTGATGTGGCTTTTGGCGGAAGAAAACGATGACGCCGCGATCGAGGCATTCATCAAGCGCTACCCGGCCCATCGGGCAGAAGTGATTCGGCGCGTGAACATGGTTCGCGGACTCAAAGGTAACCGACCAGTGAAAGAAGCGTCCGCACCAATTCCAGCTTTCCAAGTGAAAGAAGGAGTGCCCGATATCTCCACAAACTCCCATCGCGGTCGCTGGGTTTGGGGAGTTGCCATCGCCGTGCCGCTCCTCGCAGTCGCTAGTTATTTCCAGTTCCGGTCTCCAGACCAACCCAACGTTCCTGTTGTCACGACGAATGTGCCGACGGTCAGCGCTGAAACTCCAAACATCCGCGACAATCCAGGTTACGATCCGTATGCGAACGTCGTGCCCAAAACGCCAAACGATACTCCTCGGCAGATCGCTTACTACGACAAGGTCGTATCGCTGAGTGGAAGCAATCAGTCGCTGCTCTTGCTCTTTTCCGAAATCACTCGTCAGACGGGTTTGCACATCGAAATCGGACCAGGATTCCAAGATCGCCCCGTGGACTTCGTGGCTTCTGGCCTCACGGCGATCTCAGCCCTGAAGCAGCTCGGTAAACAGGGCAACTTTACCGTTTTCGAACAAGACCCTCAAAGCGTGCTAATCATCCCGGCTGTAGATCCTAACGCGCAACCAGCCACTCCAATGCCTGCTTTTGATGTCGAGGCGGATCCTTCGGAGCTCCCACCACCAGATACTAGCGAAGGCACACTGCCAAAAATTTCTTCCGAATCCGAATAGGTTTTGAGTTTCGTCCTAATTCCTATGAACTCGAGGAATCTATGAGCGATATTAAACGTGCTTCGGACCTGATCGAAATCAACATGCAACAAGCGGCGATGGCTGGCGGTGGAGCTGTTCTCTGCCTCCTGATCGGAGTGCCGATGGTGGCATACCAAAGTTCGCTAATGATCTTGGGCTGGCTTTTGATAGGATTTGCCACTATCGCTATCGTTTTTGCAATCATCAAAATGGTCGCGAGCAAGAGTATTCCGGTCGAGCGGGTGCAATGCCCTTATTGTCAACAGCTCAATGCACTCACGGGCAAACCGACCTCAGAATTCACTTGCATGCATTGCTTGCGGCTCGTACCGTTTGAGAACGGCCTGATGCTCCCGGTGTACAAGGTCAACTGCGAAAGTTGCCAAAAGCAGAACTTCTTCAGCAAGAAGACGATCAAGCTCATTTGCGAAGACTGCGGCAAAGAGATCAATCTAGATTCGATCCGAAATCTTGTACAGTAATCGAAATCCAAAATGACGGCGCGGTGCTTGTTCGCACCGCGCCGTTTTTGTATGTTTCCGAACTAGAAGTTATTTAATCTCAGCAAGCAGCGGATCAATCATCTTGATCTTTTGCTCGAGAGTGACTCCAGATGGGTGCAGACCAGAGAATCGCAGAACGCCCTTGCTGTCTACGATCGCCATGTGCGGAATTCCGTCCACGCCGTAGTCTGGGTTAAACACGTCTTGCTTGGAAACGGCAACGTTCCAGGTGATATTTTGCCGCTGAATATACGCAGGGTACATACCGATTTCGGTATCTGGCTTACCCTTGGTGTCTTCTCGCTTTCCGTTTTCGGTGAAGCTGCCTTGAATGCTAGTCACACCCAAGATCACCAAATTCTTGCCCTTGTAGTGCTCTTGCAGCTCTCTAATGTGTGGCATGGATGCGATGCATGGACCGCACCAAGTAGCCCAGAAGTCGAGAACAACAACCTTGCCCTTGAGGTCGCTCAGCGAAGAAACGCCTGGGAGAGTCGACCACATGAAGTCAATGTTCGGAGCCGGGTGGTTCAGCAACTTGCCCATGCCCGATGGAGATTCCATCTTCTGCTTGGATCGCTTAAGGACAGAAAGAGTCCGGGCATCAGTGCCGCCCTTCTCAGCGCTTGCCAAAGTGGTGACGATCGAATCATGGAAGCTCTTCCAGATTTCGTCGAACTTCGGATTGCCTGCGTTTTCTTTCTGCCAGCTCATCCAGATTTCAGAAAGCATGGCGCCAGACTGTGGAGCAACCCCATCCTTGATGAGTTCGCCGAACTTGATCATGGACTTGTCATCAACGATTCCGCCTCGATCTGCCGCATAGTACATGCCGACGACGAACGGATAGCCCGTCATATCCTTGATTGCTGTCGAAGCATAGCCATGCTTGAGCACATCGCCCAGAGAGTTCTTGGCATCCTTCGCGCTTGGAGCCTTGCCTTCGCGCGGTTCCAGAATGTTGTATCGGAACTTCAATGTAGCCGAGCTAAAGCCAGCCGCATCCTTGGTCACCGCGAATCGCTTGACCTGCGCGCCGAGACCTTCAAATCCTGCCTTTGACTCCGCCATCGGCGAGTTCACAAAGGACATGGCTTCGTCGAGCGAGAGCGTCGAATAGTCGATCTGAGCCGCAAACTTATCGGCCGCACCATAGTAAGTCGCTTCGGTGAGGTTCTTTGCAGCTTGCAGCGATTGAACTTCCTTGTTGAACGCATTCATCGCGTCGGAGGCAGACATGCCAGCCGCAAGGAGGGACGCGAGCAACACACCCGCCCCAGCAGAATTGAGAAGGATTCCCATACTTCTAACTATATTGCAAAATTGCGTGGATTGGTTCCGATTCGCATAAAAAATCCCCGGTTCAAAAATGAACCGGGGATTTGATCTTTCAGTGATCGAAGTTAGCTTACTTGCCTTCTTCGGTCATCGACTGCATTTCGGTAGCAATCGAACCCTTCTTGCTGACGTAGATCGCGTAGATCAGTGCAGCCAAGCAGACGCCAGATCCGATCAATCGGACGTTGTCGTTGCCTGGGAAGATGACGTACGGAGCAGCCAACAACGCCACCAGGTTCATCACCTTGATGAGCGGGTTGAGAGCAGGACCAGCAGTGTCCTTGAATGGGTCGCCAACGGTGTCGCAGACCACACCAGCCTTGTGAGCTTCGGTGCCCTTACCGCCGTGCATACCATCTTCAATGACCTTCTTTGCGTTGTCCCAAATACCGCCGGAGTTAGCCAAGACCACAGCCAGCAATTGGCCAGTGAGAATGGTTCCAGCAAGGAAGCCGCCCAGAGCTTGAGCACCAACCAGGTTGTATTCGTTGCCATCCACCATCGTCGTTGGCTTGCCAACTGCAAGGAGCATCACGACCAGCATTGGCAATGCGATTGCCAAGATGCCAGGGCCGAGGAGTTCCTTTTGAGCAGCTGCGGTGACGATTGCCACGCATCGTGCATAGTCCGGCTTGCTTGTACCAGCCATGATGCCTGGATCTTCGCGGAACTGTCGGCGAACCTCACCGATCAAGTTGAACGAAGCTCGGCCCACAGCGTTGATCAAGAACGCAGCGAACAGGAACGGAGCAGCACCACCAACCAGCAATCCGACGAACACTTCTGGAGCCTCAAGCGGCATTCCAGCAGTCGTCAGCTTTGCAGCTTCGATGTAGCTGTGGAACAGTGCGACCGCAGCAACAACTGCAGTTGCGATTGCAAAGCCCTTGGTCAGAGCCTTGGTGGTGTTTCCAGCAGCGTCCAGCCGTTGAACAGCTAGCGCGCCTTCTGGATTGGTGTGACCGGCACCCGACATTTCGAAAACGCCTTGAGCGTTGTCGCTGATCGGACCGAAGGTATCCATCGCCAAGATATAGCCAGTGGTCGTCAGAAGACCAAGACCCACGAGAGCGATTCCGTAGAAGCTCAAGACATATCCACCATAAAGATCTGGCGGGAACACCATGAGCGGCATCACCAGCGAGACACAGATGGCAAGCACCGAGAACACGCTGGATTCGAGACCCAAAGCAAAACCTTGGATCACCATTGGAGCAGGGCCAGCACTTGCAACACCGGCAACTTCTTGCACAGGTCGCTTGTGAGCACTGACGTAGTAGTCGGTCATTCGCTCGAAAGCAAATGCCATCGCGATACCGAAGAAGATGCAGAGGAAGAATCTCCACCAATCTGCAACAGTCGTTGCAGAGACACCAAATTCAGCATTCTCTGCCTTTGGTCCAGCGGTTGGATTTCCAGCCATTGCCTTCTCGACGACATCCTTCTTCTCTCGGAAGTAAGTGAGCCCGCCGAATCCGGTCATTCGCTGAGCGTTGTCGAGGTTGACGCCAAGTTCCTTCACGCCAGCCTTTGAATCGCTGATCGATTTGGAAATGACACCAACGGCGAGTCGGCCCTTCTTGTCCATGAGCAGTTCGGTTGGGAAGATTGCCAACTTGTCAACCTTCAAGCCGCCCTGCGGATTCTTCAGTGCGTCTGCAATCTGCTTGTCAGCCGCTTCCTTGATGACTGGTCCATAAAGAACCGTGGTCTTCATTGGCTTTGGTCGCTCAGGACCAGACGATGGTGGGGTTTGCTCGATTCCGAGCTTGTACACCACGTATTGCTTATCGAGTGGCTGATCCTTAAACGCTTCAGCCAATCCCTTGTAGACAGGTGGCTGGCCCATTTCAGAGGCAGGAACCTGAACAGTGTAATTAGCGATTCGCGAATCAGTCCAGCTGAGCTTCGCAAAGCCTTCCATCTTCTTGACAGGGGCATTGAGTTGCTCATCGGTCATACCCAAGGCTTGCTGCACAGCAGCGACCTTGTATTGATCGACTGGGAGACCGCTACCTTCAGCAGCCTTTTGGATACCGGCATCTTCCATCACGAGATCTGGGCTCAAGGTGGAAAGATCGGCGGTGAACTTCTTATCAGCAGTTGCTTCTTGGCCAATCAGTGGCACGACAACAGCATTCTTGAACTCTTCAGGAGTGAAGAAGTTCTTCTTCTGTTCTTCGGTTTCTGCGTTCTTAACTTCGCTAGCAGCAAGAGTCTTGAATCCAAGACCGGACATGATTCCGGCGATTCGAGTGTCTTTCATGACCTCGTCCGCAGTAATCATCTTAGTGTCCTTGTCTGCGCGCTTGGCACCGAGGTCTACGATGATGTCATTGACACCCTTCTTAGCAACAGCAGCCTTGGCAGCGATCGCATTGGCGACCTTGTGAACCATCTGCTGCTCGGCGCGTTGATAAACTTCAACCGACTTGAGCGAGGATGCAGTAATGACTGGATTCTGGCTTGGCATACCGCCCATAAGGAAGTAAGCGAGGCCAATCGTGAGAACGGTTGCCACAGCAGCCGAACCCTGGAAACCCTTGGAGATTCGTGCCAAAGGATCGGAGTTAAGATCGTCCGAACCCTTCACCATGCCGATACCGATGATCGAAGCGATGATTCCAACGCCACGAGCCATCAAGGCGAAGATGATCAGCTTCATCCACACATCTTGTGGGAAGATAACTGCAGTGGCCGCACCGAGAACGATAGCAGCAACCAAGGTGACTTCGTACGATTCAAAGACGTCTGCAGCCATACCAGCGCAGTCGCCGACGTTGTCTCCAACGTTGTCAGCAATAACGGCTGGGTTTCGTGGGTCGTCTTCTGGAATTCCAGCTTCGACCTTACCAACCAAGTCAGCTCCAACGTCAGCAGCCTTGGTGTAAATTCCACCGCCAACACGCATAAAGAGCGCGGCGAGCGAACCACCAAAACCGAAGCCAACGAGCAACTTCATGGCGTTTTCTTTAGCGACCAAGAAGATCAACGTTGCGCCGATAAGGCCCATACCAACGGTGATCAAACCAGCGACGGCGCCAGCTTGGAAGCTCACTTCCAACGACTTCTTGTAGCTAGTGAGCGCGGCGGCGGCAGTTCGCATGTTTGCGTTAACCGCCATATCCATGCCGAGATAACCAGCGACATAGCTAGCAGTCACACCCAAGATGAAAGATACGACCAATTGGATCGCAATCATCGGGCCGAACTTGCCGACGTAAAGTGCGTAAAGACCGACGCTGAGCAGAACAACGAAAATACCAATCGTTGTTCGCTGCTGTCGCAAATATGCGAGCGCGCCATCACGAATGGCCTTTCCGACTTCTTGCATCTTCTCGTCGCCCGTAGACGCCGAAAGAACTTTGCCACGGTATGCAAAGCCTGCGACCAGTGCAATTGCACCGAACACAAGCGAAATGTAGAGATAGATAGCGTCTGCGTTGCTAAATTGCAACGTGACATCCTCACCTCCGGATGCGAACGCCATTCCTGGCACTAGCAACGCGAGAAGCATGAGAATGACCGCTAAGAAACGTCCCCTTCCCTGATGAGACGTCTTAAAATTGTTTGTCATCCAATTCATTCCTATGGTGGATCCCCCGATTGAAACAAACCCAACCCTCCCGATGGGAAGGCTAGGCAATCTCGCTGAAGATACCTCAAATTCGGATTCAAGGTCAAAGTTTTTGCACGTTGAACTGAACCTATTCCAGGTATCCGTAGCAAGGACGAGCCAATCAAGCGGTCTGCGTCAAGAAACTGGAACTGCCCCAGAACGCAATAGAGTTCCCAATTCTCCCACCAGATAGAAACTCCCAGAAACCACAACGACATTATTTTCCGCCGCGGCGAGCCGGATCGCTTCCAATGCAGAACCACAAACAGATATTTTTACAGCGCAATCTTGTGCTTTTTCCGCAACTTCTTGCGGTGTTCTCGTCCTCCCAAAAGAAACTGGGCAGACGAACAACGCTTCGATCAGCGGCCGCAAAGGCTGTAAAAAGCTCACCGGATCGTGTCCGTGCAACATCCCCGTCACCAAGGCGAACTTCGAATATCCTTTCTCAGAAAGAGTCGTGG
Organism: Armatimonadota bacterium; assembly: GCA_017303935.1. NCBI lineage: Bacteria > Bacillati > Armatimonadota > Armatimonadota bacterium. The sequence continues at coordinate 221,795 of JAFLBD010000003.1, forward strand.
CGAGAGCGGAAGCCGATTCTGCATTGTGCGCCCCGTCCAAGATGAATGTTTTTGCGCCAATCTTAATCACTTCAAATCGGCCGGGAATCCGCGTGTTCAAGATTCCAGCGTCAAGTTGTTCTTGACTAAACTCCAGCCCCGCGCGATATGCCGCCGCCACCGCAAGTGCCGCATTCCCGATCTGGTGTGGTCCCGCCAAAACCGCGAGAGGAAAATCGAACGCCGCGGTGGGAGTTTGCAGCGTCACGCGCTCCGCACGCCTTTCCACGATCATTTCCCTGCCGATCTGCCACACATCACAGTTCAGTCCGTTGGCAACTTCTCGGATCGCAGCGGTGGCCTCGGCGGGCATTTCTCCGATCACGAGCGGCAGATTCGGCTTACAAATTCCCGCCTTTTCCCGCGCGATCTCGGCATAAGATTGCCCGAGAATATCCACGTGATCTAATCCAATGCTGACGATCACCCCGCATTTTGGAGTACAAACCGAGCTCGCATCAAGTCTTCCCCCGAGCCCGACTTCTAAAGCGACCCAATCGCAATTCCACCGCTCGAACGCCAAAAATCCAAGCGCGGTTTTGAATTCAAACTCGGTGACGCCCGCGTATTCGGTTTCGTCCATCGCGGCGGCAATCGGCAACAGTTCGCTGGTCCATGCGGCGAATTCTTCTGGCGAAATCAGCTCCTGGTTGTGTTGAACTCTCTCCCGCACGTCATAGACATAAGGTGAAAAATAGCCGCCGGTGTTCTTTCCCGAAGCAACCATCAGCGATTGCAAGGTCGCGGTCACGCTCCCTTTGCCGTTGGTCCCCGCGACCTGAATGAAATTCGGCCGGCTTCCCTTCAGCAATCCTGCGCGATCGACAAAAGCCTGCATACGGTCGAGCCCGAGCCGCCAACCTCGTGGCGCCAAGGCTGCAATAGCCGCAACCGCTTGATCAAAATCCATCTCCATTCGGCTCCCTCAAGTGTGAACCAAATTGCGTTCAATCTGGGCCAGGCGATGCCCACTTTAGGTTCAAATCCTCCAAATTGCGACAACAATTTCCTTGAATGCAGATAGATTTTCTTCAAGAAATCACGGTTTTCTCTAAAGAAATGGTGGATTTCTTAAAATTGCAACGACTATTTTCTAAAATTTGGTCGCTGATTCCTAAGATTCAGTTACTAATATTTAAATTTCAAAAGCATTTCCCTAAATTTCAGCAACATTTCTTTTGATCGCGGCAGGATTATTCTAAATTCAGAAGACTGCAATCACGTTCCAGATTCCAGCCTTCAAAGGCCAGATCGCCACAACTTAAACGGCAAATCTCGCCGCACATCCCCGGCCCACTGGAAATTCGGTCGGGCCCGTGGTAAAATAGATTCTTCCGTTCGGGGCATGGCGCAGTTTGGTAGCGCGTCTGGTTTGGGACCAGAAGGCCGCAGGTTCGAATCCTGCTGCCCCGACCAATTCCCTCCCTTGCTTTTGTAGCAAACCTTGTGGAACGTTCCACACTCTCCAACCGTTTATTCTATTGATTGCTCGGCACGTCATTTTTGTCGCCGACAGTGAGAATTAGACCATGAAGAAATTTGCACTAGGTTCATTAATGGCGGTCTGCGCCGCGGCGTTGATCGTTCCGGCCACGGCACAAAACGCCACCACAAACAAGCTGCTCGGCAAGCCGATGGTCCCATTCAAGATGACCGGACTCGACGGCAAAACTTATACAAATGCCAATTTTAAGGGCAAAGTTGTACTCATGGATTTCTGGGCAACATGGTGCGGCCCCTGCAAAGCAGCTTCGCCAAAATTGCAAGAAATGCACACCAATCTTAAATCTAAGGGATTGATGGTCGTCGGTGCTAACGCTGGCGAGCGCGTGAAGGACGGTTCGACCGCCAAGGCTTATGTCAAGGAGCACGGATACAACTATCTTTTCACTTATAACAACGACAAGTTGTTTGAAGCTGTTGGAACCCAGGGCTATCCGACATTCGTGATTATCGACCGCAAGGGCGTCGTACGAGATGTTGTGCTCGGATTCCAAGAATCTAAGATCAAAGCAACCGTCACCAAACTTTTGGCTGAAAAGTAAGCTAGGTTTTCTGTTTAAGATCAAGGCTGGGACTCTGTTCCAGCCTTTTTTGGTGTAAATTGGGAGCTGATGAATTGGTTTGCGGTGCTGTCCGCATTCGGGTTGGCGAGTTATGGGGCGGCAACGCCGCCCCGGCTCTTCTTCAAACTGAAACCCGAAATCCCCATCGAAATCGCTGGCGGCGCCATTCAATCCAAGCTCGGAACAGAAATCCAGCCTGATTTTGCGGGAATTCCGCGGCTTGCCTTAGTTTCCTTCCCTTCTGATGCGGCTTTGAAATCCGCGCTCACCGATTTAGAGAAGACCGGCTGGTTTGAATACATCGAAGAAGATGGCGTGATCGCCGGTACCACTTTTTCCATCCCAAATGATCCCCTTTTTAACCAGCAATGGGGATTTCGAAACACCGGGCAATCCGGCGGAACCACCGATTTTGACCTCAATATTGATCCTGCATGGGATTTGCAGCAAGGGCAATCTTTTGTTAAAGTCCTGATCATTGATAACGGCGTGCAAGGTGACCACGCGGACCTCACGCTTGGTTTTGGCGCGAATTTTAATGGCCAGCCGGGCAACGGGACTCCTGTTAGTACGTTCGATAACCACGGAACTTGTGTCGCAGGTGTCATTGGCGCGAAGCTGAACAACGCTCTTTTGGTCGCGGGAATTGCTCCTGGAGTGACGATTGGAAGCGCTCGCCCGCACGTGATGACCAGCGCAAACGGATTCACCGCTCAGGCCAGCGATATCGTCGCCGCGATCGGCTATTCCCTCACTACCGGATGCCGCATCACCAACAATTCGAACGGATATGCGACCGCTTTTCAGTCTGTTGCAGACGCCTACGCCAGTACAAGAGCCGCGGGCGTCGCGCACTTTGCTGCATCAGGAAATAGCGGCGTTTTAGCAATTTCTAACCCAGCGAATCTTCCGACGGTCTTTGCTGTTGGAGGTGTAGATCGATTTGGAGGAATCTGGTCGAATTCAAATTTCGGTCCTGAACAAGATTTTGTTGGGCCAGCACTCGATATTCGGCTGCTAGACCGAGATCCTGGGGGCTATTCTGGAACCGGATCGGTGAATCTGTCCGGAACATCGTTCGCTTCTCCTGCTGTGGCGGGAATTGCCGCACTCGCGGTGAGCGCGAATCGATATTTGACGCCAGATGGAATACATACCGTTCTGGCATCTACTGCGCGGGACTTGGAAGCGTTAGGTTGGGATATTTATGCTGGATGGGGATTGCCCAGGGCTGACGCCGCAGTCCAAAAAGCACTCAATTATCGCCTTATTGGGAATTTATTGTTGCAAAATCGGCAATCTCCGGTGGATTCCATCCAAGTTTCGTACGATCTTCCCACCAAACTCCAGGATGGATCGTTCACGGGATCGGTGGGTGCCTTCAATTGGCTTGCTCCAGTGGGACCTTTTGAAGTCTCCATCAGTTCCCGCCCGTTTTTGACGAAGAAATTTGCGCTCAACAACAGTTCCACAGTGAATTTAGGCAACGTTACGCTGGTTAATGGTGACGTTAACGGCGATAACGAGATCGGCGCAGGGGATTTTGATCAAATCGTCGCGAAATTTGGGCTAACTGTGGGCGATAGCTTGTACTCCGCCTATGCGGATTTGGACGGCGACGGAGAAATCGGTTCAACAGACTTTGATATCGTTGTCGGTAACTTCGGCCAAAGCGGCGAATAGTCCCGGCGATTTGAATCCATTTTGAATTTTCCTGCCTCTCTTGGGGCAGATCTATGGTTTTCTCAGTACGAAACTCCACTTTAGTCCTGCTTTCTGCGCTGATTGTGGCTGGATGTCAAAGCTCTCATTCGCCTAGTCAGAAGAATTCTGTGAACACTGTTCAGGCTGAAGTTCTTTTTGTTGAGGAATCCACTCGGCCTGTGTCCGTGACATATTCGGGCACGATCCGCGCCGAATTGAATTCCACTTTGTACAGCAAGGTCATGGGAAAAGTCGAGTCGGTTAGCGTGAATGTCGGCGACCGTGTGACGCGCGGACAACGGCTCTTGAGCATTGATTCCCGGGAGTTGTCTTCCGCGGTCCAGATGGCAGACGCCAACATCGCGGCTTCTCGCGCCGGTGAAAATAGCGCAAAATCCGCCGCTGCAATGGAATCTGCGACTTCTAAGGCGCGGATCGCACAGGCAGAATCTGCAGTTCAACAAGCCAAGGCTGCTCTTGTCGCCGCCGAAGCTCAGCGCGATTTGGCCAAAAACGGTCCAAGGCCTCAAGAAATCACTCAAGCAGAACTCGCCGTCAGTCAAGCGGAATCACAGCATCGCCTCGCACAAGAAGACCTTGATCGTGCGAGGAGGCTGGAATCAGATGGAATCATCCCGCGCAAAGACTTGGATGCTGCGCAGACTCGTTTTGATGTCACAAAAGCGCAACTGGACTCCGCAAGAAAGTCTCTTGAAATGGCAGTCGAAGGCACGCGTAAAGAACAATTGCGAACAGCCGAACAAGGCGTTGCCGTGGCCCGTGCCAATGTGAAGCGAGCCGAGGCGGCTCTGGTGGAAGCCAAGGCAGCCGCAATGATGGTCAGCGTTCGTCAACGAGAAGTCGAATCGGCAAGAGCGCAAGTTCAACAATCTTCTGCCGCGGCCTCCGCAGCTAGAGTCAGCCTCGGTTATGCCACCATTTCTGCCCCATTTGATGGAGTGATTACTTCCAGAACTGCTGATCCAGGACTCCTGACAGGTCCATCAGTCCCGCTCCTCGTGATGGAAGGTGGCGAATTGCGACTAGAAGTCAGCATCCCCGAGAATGATATCGGTCGCCTCTCGATCGGCGATGCAGCGACGATTACTATTGACGGTAAGTCTGGAAAAAGCTGGATCGGCCATTTGAAAGAACTCAGCCCGCAAGGCGACTCGCAATCGCATACTTTCATCGCGAAATTCGGCATCGCCTCTCCGGAAGATCTTCGATCAGGAACATTCGGCCGAGCAAACGTCGCGACGGGCGATCCTGTCAGATCAATTTGGGTTAAGTCTGATCAGATCATCGCTCGAGAAGGCCTGAAATATGTGTTCACAGTGGCCAAGGATGATACTGCCAGGCTCACTTTGGTAACCACAGGCACGACTTCCGGCGACTTTACTCAAATTCGATCCGGAATCAAAGCGGGCGACCGAATGATTGCATCGAACACCAGCGCTGTGAAAGATGGCGACAAAGTCCAGGCGGTTACACAGTGAAACTAGGGCTTTCGGGCCGGCTTGCATCAGCATTCATTCAAAGCAAACTTACGCCGCTGCTGATCATTACTGCGCTACTACTTGGACTACTAGCAGTCGTACGAACTCCTAGAGAAGAAGAACCCCAAATCATCGTCCCTATGGCCGACGTGATTCTGGAAATGCCCGGATCAACGGCAAAGGAAGTCGAAACCAAAATCAGTTCACCAGTCGAAAAGTGGATTTGGGAGATACCTGGAGTCGAGTATGTCTACTCCACCAGCAGCCCTGGAAGGGGGATGATCGTTGTCCGATTCATGGTGGGACAAGACCAAGAACGTGCCTTCGTCCGATTACGAGAGAAGCTGAATAGCCATGTCACCGAACTCCCTAGCGGGGCTTCTCAACCCCTGATACAACCAAGATCAATTGATGACGTGCCGATTCTGGCGTTTACATTGCACAGCAAGGAACTCGGCGGATATGCATTGCGGCAACTTGCAGTTCGTCTCGAAAACGAAATCAAATCAGTTCCGAATGTTTCTGAAACTGCGGTAATCGGTGGTACCAAGCCAACGCTGAAAATTACTTTGGATCCGGCAAAACTTGCTTCGTATCATCTTGATTCCAGCCAGGTTTTGGGTGCGCTACGTTCTGCCAACGTTCAATCGAGGCTTGGCGGAATCACTCAAGGAAATCAGGAAATCATTCTTCAGGCCGGCGAGAGTTACAAGTCCGTCGAACAAGTTGCGGCCTGTGTTGTTTCGGCAAGTGGTGATCATTCGGTAAGAATCCGGGACGTCGCAACCGTTGAGCTTGGCCCGGAAGATCCAACCCAACTCGTCCTTTTTGGGCGTGGCCGAGCAAGTCACGATGGCCAACCCGAAGCTCCACAGGAAGCCGTGACATTGAGCATCGCCAAGCGACAAGGAGTCAACGCGATGGATGTAGTCCACGCGGCTGAATCCAAGTTGGAAACTCTCAAAGGCAATCTCATTCCCAGCCAAGTAGAAATCACCACCACTCGTAACTATGGCGAGAGTTCAAGTGAGAAATCCAACGAGCTTCTCCTGCACATGGGAATCGCGGTGATCTCCGTGACCATTCTCATGGCAATCGCTTTAGGATTCAAAGAGTCTCTAGTCGTTCTGGTTGCAATCCCGGTTACGCTTGGGTTGACTCTCCTTGTCTTCTATCTTTATGGCTACACGCTAAACCGAATCACTCTCTTCGCCCTCATCTTTTCGATTGGAATTTTGGTGGATGACGCGATCGTAGTGGTCGAGAACATCGTACGGCATATTCGCATGCCCGAAAATCACGGTCAATCCCTCATCAAGATTGCCGTCACCGCCGTGGATGAAGTCGGTAATCCCACAATTCTGGCAACGTTCGCCGTCATTGCAGCGATTTTGCCAATGGCAATGGTCGGCGGATTGATGGGGCCTTATATGCGCCCAATTCCTGTCGGTGCATCGGCAGCGATGATCTTCTCGCTCCTCGTCGCCTTCGCGATCACTCCTTGGGCAGCGGTGAGGATTCTCGGAAAGAACCATGCATCAAAGGCCCACTCAGAAGACGAAGCCAGCGACGATCGCATGACAAGGCTCTACCGCCGAATCATGACTCCATTGCTACAAAAGCGTCGAGCAAGAATCATGTTCTTCTCGGTTGTCGGCGTGCTCCTTCTCGGCTCGATGGGTTTGATTGCAATCAAGGCTGTAACGGTCAAAATGCTCCCGTTTGACAACAAGAACGAATTCCAAATTGTCGTGGATATGCCAATGGGCACTCCGCTTGAAGAGACGGTTCGTGTGAGCCGAGAACTGGTTTCGGCGATCCAAAACGAACCAGAAATCACGAACACTCAAATCTACGCTGGCACGGCGAGCCCATACAATTTCAACGGGCTCGTAAGACACTACTTTTTCCGTGCGGCACCCTATCAGGCAGATATCCAAGTCAACCTCGCAAATAAGCACGAACGGTCGGCGCAAAGCCACGATATCGTCAAGAGGTTGAGGCCGATTTTGGCAGAAGTCGCGAAAGCCAATGGAGCGCGAATCAAGGTTGCAGAAGTCCCACCTGGGCCACCTGTGTTACAAACGCTGGTCGCCGAAGTCTATGGCCCCGACGCAGAAACTCGCTTAAAGTTAGCCGAGCAAGTCAAGAACATCTTTGCAACGACGGAAGGCGTGGCCGATATCGACTGGTACGTCGACGATGACCAACGCACGATGCAACTTGTCATCGATGAGGAAAAAGCTGCGCGGTCAGGCGTTAGCATCGCGGCAGCAGTCGCTGCATTGCAAGCGGCTACACAAGGAGCACACGCTGGCCTGTACCACGACGCGGAATCACGGGAGGAAATCCCTATCAGATTGCGAATGCCAATCGAGGACCGCAACAACATTGCAAACCTCTTGGAAGTGCGTGTGAGCTCGAATTCAGGATCTCTCGTCCCATTGAGCGAATTGGTGACCAACAAGTTGGTCGAGACAGACAAAGCGATTTATCACAAAAACCTGTTGCCAGTGGTGTATGTGATCGGTGACGTTACCGGCCGACAAGAGAGCCCTGTGTACGCAATTCTCAAGATGAACAAAGCGCTCAAGGAGCTAAACAACGGCCAAGGCGTCAAAGTGATGACCGCTTCCCTGCCTTCCGACACCACAGAACCTTCGGTTAAATGGGACGGCGAATGGCACATCACTTACGAAGTTTTTCGTGACCTCGGCGCCGCGTTTGCCGCTGTTTTGATCTTGATTTACATTCTGGTCGTGGCTTGGTTCCAAGATTTCAAGACCCCGCTCGTGATCATGGCGCCCATTCCTCTAACACTGGTCGGCATTCTTCCAGGACACGCTATCATGGGTGCCTTCTTCACGGCAACATCCATGATCGGGTTTATCGCTGGCGCCGGGATCATTGTCCGCAACTCGATCATTCTGGTGGACTTTATCGAGCTCCGCCGAAGTCAAGGTTCCTCGCTCGAAGACGCCGTCATTGATGCTGGAGCAATCCGGTTTCGTCCGATGCTATTGACTGCTGCCGCGGTTATCGTAGGCTCGTTTGTGATCCTGTTCGACCCGATATTTCAAGGGCTCGCGATCGCACTGATGGCAGGTGAAATCGCATCGACTCTTCTTTCTCGATTCGCGGTCCCAGTCCTCTACTACATGTCGAAGAGCAAATTGGCTTAGGCACTTTCGAATAGATTCGAACACTCAAAGCCAGAATCAAGGTTCTTGCGAAGCATTGAACGTGCGCGCAGGAGCCTCGACTTCACCGCGGGCAAGGAGATCCGTAATTCGTCTGCAACCTTTTGGTTTGAATGACCTTGAATATCTCGAAGCCGAAACACTTCCTGATAAATCGGTGGCAATGCCTCGTAAGCCGACTTGACGCAACGTTGCATTTGATGCTGGACAGAAACTTCATCTGCTTCGGGAGATTGATCGACAGGATCAAACCCCGCACCTTGGAGTAACTCTAAAGAAACAGCTCCTTTAAGCCTCTCTCGAATCTTCTTCTTGGCGCACACACGTTTGCCGATTGTAGCGATCCAGGCACGGAATTTTGTGGGATCGTGCAATTGATGCGAGGCACTGAAAGCGGCCAACAACGCATCCGCGAGAGCGTCCTCCGCGTCATCGTGGTTACCGCAAACGCGTACCATTTGCCGATAAACCGCATCTCGATGCTTCAGGGTGAGTCGCTCAATATCCACTGCGTTCGGATTGTGGATTTTACCGGCAACCAAAAGAAAAATCCCGCACTCCAAACTGGAGTGCGGGATTGAATTTAGATCAGAAAGCTAAGTTAGGCTTTCTTTCGTCGTCGAAGCAATGCAGCAACGCCGAGGCCGAGAGCAGTCATAGTGGCTGGCTCAGGCACAGCAGAGTTGAGCGAGCTGTACATCGTGTACGAAGTGCTTTCGCCAACTTGCAAAGTTCGATCTGCCCATTGGAAACCGGTACCAAAGTCACCAGTTCCAGCAGTAACCGTGTTGTTCAGGTTATCCACAGCCGTGTTGTTGAAAATCGACGAATAGAGCGTGCCGTGTCGATAAGCCGAAGCACCAACTGCGTAGTGCTCTACAAAGTTCGTTGTGATTGTCGAATCGCTCTGGCGAGCGAATATCCCGTTTGCATCTGTGTAGCTCGATGAGATAGCGTCACCCGAAGTGCCAGGAACGTCGTAGTCGTTGTAGTTGAACAACGTCAATGTCGCTGCTGTAGTGCCGATGTTCTGGACCGACATGGTCGCGATCAACATTGGGCTCGTTGGAGTGAGCGAAACCAATCGATAATTCAAGACAAACCGCAGGTTGTTGGTACCCGTGTTGCCGAAGTTTCGATCGACAGTCATTGTAAACGTGTCAACCGTGCTCGCAAAAGTTGCTCCCGAACCAGAAGTCATGTACTCGCGGGTCTCGCCTGCTTGGCGATAGGCCCACATGTTTCGGAAGGCATAATCAGAACTACCGGTCGGTGTGAAATTGCAGCTACCGCCCAAAGCTGTCGCAAGCGAAGTAAAACTTCCCGAGTTCACAGCGAATGTTCCGCCTGTGGTTGTCAAAGTGGTCAGCGATTGGGCCGAAGCAAATCCAGCCATGCACGCCAAACCTAAAAGAGTAATATTCCTCATCCTTTTCCTCATTTCAGAGCCAAAAATTGGCTTCTGATATTATCCGCCAGATCAATCCGAATCCGATAATGAAAACAGAAAAACCTAGTATTCTCACGAGGATTATTGGCACGAAATGCTCCACCCTCAAGGATCAGATTTGCTCTTTTTTATCTTTCCGTTGATTCTTCGGCTTTCGACAAGAGTGGGTGCCAAGCTCACCGTCATCGCAAAAAGAAGGTCACTTGCCGTAACTTCATTTTCTGAGAATTCATTGATCAGCTCTGAGAGCCGCTTCCTAAAAGTGACCGCCCTTTTGAGCGGAATGCGGGCCAGATTCCGGCGAAACGTGACACTCTCTGCAAGCTCCGGGCTCGATTGGAAAGCATGCGTGACTTCTGTCCGCTCCCGCAGCATCAATCGTAGCATCGCAGCATAACCCTGCATTAGCGCCTGGCGGTATTCGGCGCTCTCTTCGGCAGGGGTCGAAAGGATCGAAATGCTAGAAACCACGTACAGCTTTTCGGTCCTGGAGCGCTTCTTTCGCTCGCCGACCGGAATGACCAATCCAGCTTCTACCAGTTCGGCGACATGATACGCCGTGGCACTCGGCGATCGCCCGAGCGATTCCGCGATCTCACTGATCGAGCGAGGCAATCTCGCCGAAGTATTCCAGAACACTTCAGCACGTGCAGCCGAAGCCAAACACTTCAACTGTTCGAGGGTAAACCTGGCATCTTCAGTTTGCCCTGGAAACAACTCCCCACTCATCCTTTGGGGATTTTACCAGCCGCATCGCAAAAAGTCATTCAGATGACAGTCCAGAAATCCCCTTTAGAATGTTTTGCAAACAAGATTCTTTTACGCAGATCATTCGTTCTTAGTCAAACGAGTGTTAGGAATCTATTAAGAATTTCTCAGCTCCCAATTGTGATAGCCTTGCCTTAACATTCAGGCTAAAGAATCTCCCCGTCGCCATCCATGCAGGAGTGGAGGACACGAAAGGGAGATCATCTATGAAATCAACACTTATCTTTTCCGCGCTGATTGGGGTTATTGCTTCAGCAAACGCGGTTACGTTCACTCAGTGGAACTTTAACAACACGGACAATAGCGGTACAACAGGAACCCTCGCAACCAGCATCGGAGTCGGTTCAGCGGCTCTCATTGGCGGAACCACCGGTACGTTCGCTTCGGGCAACTCAAACGGCGGCTCGACCGACCCAGAAACCAGCGTGGATGACACTGCTTGGAACATTTCAACCTGGGCGGCTCAAGGCGCAGGTTCTGGCACCCGTGGCGTTCAGTTCAACACTTCGACCGTGGGCTATAGCAGCGTCATCGTCACTTGGGACCAACGCCACAGCAACACTTCGACCCGATTCACCCAATTTCAATATTCTATCGATGGAACTACGTTCACGTCGGCAGGGCTTTTGAACGATGGCATCTTCGAAGGTAACGCCGGCGATACTTGGTTCAACAACCGATCCGTCGACCTCTCGTCCATCGCTGGAGTTGCAGGCAATGCAAACTTCGCCTTCCGAGTGGTTTCAGTGTTCGCTCCGTCGACTACTGCATATGCGACAGCTAGCCCTACTGGCAGCTACTCCACAAGCGGAACTCTTCGATTCGACATGGTGACTGTCGGTGGAACCGTAGTTCCTGAGCCAACAACCATCGCCGTTCTCGGCCTGGGTGTTGCCGCCCTCGCTCGACGACGAAAAATTGCTCGCTAACAAAATTCTCGTCTACGTTCACACTCCCCTGGCCCGGTTTTCCGGGCCGGGACTCTTTTCATAGAGCCTCATGAAAAAAGCCGTTACACTCATCGAGTTACTCGTTGTCATCGCCATCATCGCTATCTTGGCGGCGATCCTGTTCCCAGTGTTTGCCCAAGCTCGCGCTTCGGCACAGCAAACTGCTAACGTCAGCAACTTGAAGCAGCTAGGTCTTGCCGGAATGCTCTATGCCGGTGACTATGACGACAACCTTCCCGCAAATGGCGGCACATGGAACGGCAAAACGATCAATGCAGGATCTTGGTATTGGATTTTCACCTTCTCGACGTACGTCAAATCGCGACCGGCAAATGTCGCTCAAACGGCTTCAGGAATCTACGTTTCGCCGTTGGCTGGCCGCGTGCAGAAGCAGTATCTGGACGAAACCGGAAGTAATCCACGCGTTTCCTTCGCGGTTCAAAATGGGCTCGCCGCAGAATGGGGTTTGACTCCCACTACCAACCCGGCAAACGGGCGGGTCGCGCTGGGGTTCTATGCCACCTACGCGATCAACGAACATATCTGCGACGAAAATCAGTCGCTTAGCGGATGGGCTAATCCTTCACAGGCTTACATGATTCTTGAGGCGACCGACACCGAAATCGAAGGAGACGAACTCGATGAACTTTACAGCCGCACCCAGGACTGTACTCCAGGCGGTCCGATCTCGTCGGAGTACTCGAAGGCGACACGCGGAGGATACTCCGGCGGTACCACAATGGTCTTCTTGGACAGCCATGTGAAATGGACGAAATCGGTTTGGGGCAGTACCAACCAATGCGCAGTATCCTTGGTCTCGAATCCTGACGGCACATCTGGCCTCGCGATGAATTACAAAGTGCCGCTTGGTACCACCGGCGGACCATCGGTTAGGGCCAAAGGCTGGTCGCCAGACAACGGTGAGTGAACAACCACCACGCCCTTGTCGTCTTGCCGATCATGATCTTGAACGTCACTTGTCTTCTCTTAGCAGGGACCTATAATCCGAGCACGATTCCGGCGGGCTATGAACCGAAGTTCGTGGACCGAACACTACACGATTCCAAAAGAGATCGTGATGTTCCTATTCGGGTTTATCTACCGAAGTCCACTAGCCCCCAGCCATTGGTGATTTTTAGCCACGGGCTTGGCGGGTCCCGAGAAAACAACGGCTATTTGGGCAGGCATCTGGCTTCACGTGGTTATGTGGTGTTGTTTGTACAACATCCAGGAAGTGACGAATCGGTTTGGAAGGACACTCCAATGCGTGATCGAATGCGGGCCATGCAAGCTGCAGCAAACGGCCAGAACTTGGAGCTCCGGGTCGATGATGTCCATTTCGTGTTGGATCAGATGACGTCGCTGAACAAGACCGATTCTCAATTCAAAGCGCGAATCGATCTGAACCATGTTGGAATGTCCGGGCACAGCTTTGGCGCCATGACCTCCCAGGCAGTCGGCGGGCAAAACTATCCCATGATCGGTCAAAAGTGGACCGATTCCCGTATTGACGCCGCGGTGATGTACAGCCCAAGCTCGCCAGGACTAGACGCGGCAAACTCTCGCGCCTTCAGCAAGGTGACAATTCCGTGGTTGCTGATGACCGGCACCGAAGATTCTTCCCCCATTGGCGGCCAAACACCAGAATCCCGAACCAAAGTCTATCCGGCTCTACCAAGCGGCAATAAGTTCGAAGTCGTCCTGTTTGGTGCAGAGCACAGCGCGTTTAGCGAACGAGGTCTACCGGGAGACAGTAGAAAGCGAAATCCCAACCACCATAAGGCCATTCTTGCGTTAACCACTGCGTTTTGGGATGCCTTCCTGCGCAATGATCCAGCGGCCAAATCTTGGCTCACAGGGCCATCGCCTCGCTCGATCATGGAACCCAAAGACACCTGGAAGAAAAAGTGAAGCCATATGAATGGCCCAGGCTCTAAAAATTCCCTACTCACCGTTCAGATTGAGTTCTACGTCTTGGAGGTCCTGCTGATACGATTCTGCTGTTAGTGAATTCTCGCGAGAAGAGCTTGAAAGGTTGGCCTCCAATCGATCTAGCAGCTGATTGATTGATGCTTTTCGGCGAGAACCAAAATACGTCGCCCACTTCCGGCTACCAAAAAATCCTGCCAGCATCGTCGCGACTGCAATTCCAGCTTCTATCGGGAATGCCAAGTTCACTTTGGAAAGCACTCCAATCGTGATGAAAAGCGGGAAAACGACCAAAACGAGGTGAATCAAGAACGCGATATCACCAAATTTGTTGGTGATCTTTGCCTCGACCGAGTCGCCAGATTGCCGAAAGGTGGCCGTCTTGTACTCTGTGCCCGCACTGGTCGAACTCCACTCACGGGTAGTGCCTCGCTGTGCGATCTCTCCAGTTTCCTCAAAGACCTTTCGAAGCTGAGTGACCACGTCCTCCCAGGACTCATCGGTCAGGACACCTGGAATCGTGCGCGCAATATCGACTTCATAGGGTCCGCCCCAGAAATTTCTTGAACCAATGTCCGACTCCACTTCGCGAATAGCCGAATTCAGATTTTCGGGGTCGATTCCCAATTCTGTGGCGACTGCCCGCAATTCTGATTCCGACACGCCGTCCAGCGAGGAACCTCCTCCATTCTGGATTTCAGACGCCTTCCGAATGATCTTGGCCATTTCCTTATCCGAAAAGCGCTTTCCACCCATACTAACGGTAGACGTCATCGATGGTGACGAGGTTGCGCACTGCACTTTCGATGCGAATGAAAAGTGGCAAAACAGAAAATTCAAAATATGTATCTTTTTGTCTACCTATGGCAAATTTTCTGCTAAGATGTGAGTGGAAAGATCCACTATGAATACTTCAACACCTCAAACCCAATATGGTGCCGGTCTTGGTGCCTGGCTCGACCAACAAGTTCACTTCTACACACGCGATCTGGACGCCCTTTCCGACGAGCAAATCTTCAATTCGGTCGGCGGCAAGGCCCGAACCCCGTTCGATTTTACGACCGAAGTCGCCATGATGATGGACTGGACAACCACAATGTTGAGCTCAAACGAGACCCCAGCATTCCCTGACGACGCAACCAAGAAGGCGATCGAAGAAGCCAACAAGTCCAAGGCTGCCTTGATCGAACTCGTCAAGAGTTCGGGCGCAAAGCTCAAGGAAGCACTGGCAAACGTTTCGCAAGAGCGGCTCGACACCATTATCGACGCTCCGTTCGGCATGACGATGCCAGCAGCGGCACTGGCAAACATCTTCGTGAACCACCTCTGGTACCACGACGGCCAACTCAACCTCATCCAAGCAATCAACGGCGACGCCGAAATGCACTGGATGTAATCCCGTTTGGATCAATTCGAATCCTCGCGTTCCATTTGGGCGCGGGGATTCGCTGCATCCGGACAGAAAAAAGAGGCGGGTGAAGCGCATTCACCCAGCCCCAATATTACGAAAGTGGATAGATAACTACTTGTTCTTGCGACGGCGCGCCATTAGGAGCAAGCCTGGAGCAAGAGCGATCAGCGAGGTCGGTTCTGGAACCACGTTCACTCGGTCGCCCGTCATTCGCCAACCGTGCGAGTCGCCTTCATACAGACCACCGATGACGCCGTTGCGTCCAATGTATTCGCCCGGATCGTTAACCGGCTTAGACTTCCATGCCGAGTGGCCATCATTACGTGATTGCCCAGGCAAGAGCACTTGGTTGAACCAGTTCCCTTCAAAGTCCACCAATTCGAGGAAGTTGTCAGGATCGGAATAGTTAGCGTCTTTCGCAAATGCCGAAACATACCAAGTGTTGGTTCGAATTGCCCTGCTACCAGTGTTCAGAAACTCTGCGGTGACGTGAGTTGTTTCACCCCAACCAATCGTTCCTGGGCTCACCGCTCCTGTCAAAGAAGCCGTGATCGTCGGGACAACTTCAAGATGGAAGTCAATCGAACCGATGGTATCGAGCGCGCTGGACGAACTGCCACCCTTGATCAGGGCGGTGAAGTCATACATCCCCGTTGCAACGTCCGAACTCACCACGCCATTTCGGCGGACCAATCCATCGAAATTGATGTCCATTTCCCCGGTGAGTTCAGTACCGAGCGTATAGTTGCCTTGAATGTAGTTGCCATTGATATAGCCGCCAAAGTCGAGATCGTTGAAGAGGTTGAGATTCTCGTCGAAGTTCACGCCACCGACGATATCAATCTGGTTAATGTACAACGATTCGTCTTCCGCTCCGCGCATAAATCGAACGCCGAACTTGCTCTCGGTCCAGTCCATGGTGCTGGAATCCAGCACGCCACTTCGAGTGTTCCCGTTACTTAACAAGAAGAGATTTTGTGCGCCAGCAAGGCTAGGCAGCCCGGACAACAACACAACACCAAGTGAGAATAATTGAATATGCTTCATAAGAAACTCCAAAATACAGTCTAAACAAGGGTTCGCTAATCTAACGCTAATCCTGCGAAACTGTGTGAAGTTCAATTGAAGCGAGACTCAAACACAAAGAAAAAACCCCAGTCCGAATTCACGGACTGGGGTTTTCAATTAGAGTTAAGGATAGTTAATCCAGAACTTAGCTCTTTCGTCGGCGGCGAGCAGCGATTGCGCTGAGGCCTGCAGCGAGAGCGAGCATGGTGCCTGGCTCTGGCACAGCTTGAACGGTGTACCAGTGAACCTTGTAGGCATCCGAAATGCCGGTCCAAGCACCGTTTCCGACGACGGTCGAACCGAACAGAAGATCGAACGAGGAACTCGTCGTCGACGTCGATGCGCTGGTAATCAAGCCAGAGTTCGCGTGTACCGAACCAGTCAAGAAGTCGCCAGCAACGCCACCGCTACCTGCGAGGGTGTTGATCGTGCTCGTTGCCGAGTTATATCGACCCACGCCGATGTAGTAAGTCTGACCGTTTGCTAAAGTAGCGTTAACCGAGGATTCAGTTGTAGCATTGTCATCGTCGTTCAGATAAACGAGGTTAAACGCACTGTCGTACACGAAGAGCTCGGTATCTGCGAGAGCCGATTCTGTTGCAATCGTCAACGCACCAAATTGAACGGTGCCCAAGTTGGTTGGAGTCACGATTCGCTGAGTGATATCTGCCGAATACTGAGCAGTTGTGGCAGTTGTGCCGCCCACGCGATATTGCACGGTGTGTGCAGCACCAAAGCTGTACCACTGGTTAAATCGAGCTGGAGTAGTGGACGTCGACGATCCCTGCAATTCTGTATCGCTGGTGGTGCTTGCGACGCCTGACGAAACGGTCATGCCTCGGATCGAACCGGTGTGACCAGCAATCGTCGAAGACAAGGTGATTCGGTTTTCGTAAATGGCGACCGATTGAGCAGCCATGCCGATGTTGTAGTAGTCAGCAGCTGTCGAAGTGGTCGAAGTGGTCGAAGTACCGGTCGTGGTACCAACGATGTTATCGCCAGCAACGACACCAGCCAAAGTTTGACCCGTGTTTCGGGTGTTGTGAGTGCCCGACTCAGTGAAAGTGACCGCAAAGACTGCGGATGCAGACACGAGCCCAGCAAGAATCATTAGACTTTTCATTATCATCCCTTCTTATCGGAAAAGTAAGCACTGAACCTCAGCGACCGTCCCGAGCAAATTACGCCAAGTACAGCAATAGAATCCAGTCACAGCATTTTATCGCAGAATCCTGCTTTTAAGTGAACTTTTTTTCGCAAATGGTCCTCCTAGGTTCCCTGGGCTGAAAATACTAGCAATTGTACAGGCCATCTATGGCACACGGATGATTTGTTCAAGTCTGGGGCCCGAAGTCGAACACAAAGAAATGCACTCTGTCGGAGGCACCACAACTCGGTCCCGACAGAGTGCTTTGGCGAATCCCCCTGAACTAGTTCACGATTTCGATCGTAACCTGAATCTTGGAGTTCTTTGGCTTGACGACGATCTTCTGATCTTGCCACAGCTTGTACAAATCAAAGTTCTCGTTGTGCTTCAGCAACACATCGTCTTCACTGTACTGATCTCGATCCTTGATATCAACGTTCAAATTCATCGTGGTTCCTTTGATCGTAAAAGTCGTCGAACCGTTTGACTTGCAGCTGATCTTGTCGCCCTTCTTGAACTTAGCGTCGCCCGCCTTATCCCGGGTACCAACCCAAGCCGTTTGCCCGGCCAGCATCACGCTCCCAAAAACTTCGACAGTCTTATCATCTTTGCCCAGCTCGTCAGCGACCGCATTGGCAACCTGCCCGACGACGTTTCCGGTTGGGCCGTCAAAAGTGTCCAAGAATTGCAACGTGACCTTAACTTTGTAACCATTTTGGGCCATTGTTCGCTTTTCACTGTCCGTCATGGTGCGAGCGCGTTCGGTCGGAGATTTGCTTCCATCGCCGGTACTTGCAGGTCGGCCGCCATTGGTGCGCTCGGTCGGGCTGGTCCCGGTGCTGCTTCCGCCCACCGCGCCGCCAGTTGAAGGCGGGCGTCCCGAATTTGGCCGAGTTGAGCCAGAACTACCGGTTTGAACTCCCAAAGAAGCCGAAGTATCGGCGATCACATCGGCCGTAGCCACGCCGTTCTTGACCGTACATTTCACCCAAAGCGTGCCCATGCCTTCTAGCTTCTTGCGCGCCACTTCCTTTCCGGCGACAATGAACTTCGTGTTGTCATCGATATTGTAAAAGTGCTCGCCAAGCATCAGTACCTTTGGATAGAGTCCTTTAACTTGACCATTACGCGACCCTTGATGAGCGCTCACCCAAGTCGTGTAGCTCTGTTCGTCCCAAACTCGAAGGGCGGTTTGAATTCCGTTTACTTTTTGCTGGATCCACCTGACCGATTTCTTCATTTCGGCCTGCGCCATCTTGGTCAAACTGCCAGTGGTGCCGTCGTTCATGAACACCGTGTTTGCATTGACCACTAAAGTCGAATCCTTCCCCGCCGAATCTCGAACGACGATGCTGCCTGTGTTGCCAAAAACACAGTTGACCAAAATGCCCTTGCCTAGCTTCGGCGCGGGAGTCTCAGATTGC
The DNA here is from genome assembly GCA_017303935.1 of Armatimonadota bacterium. Classification (NCBI taxonomy): domain Bacteria; kingdom Bacillati; phylum Armatimonadota; species Armatimonadota bacterium. Next base: position 240,450 of record JAFLBD010000003.1, read on the forward strand.
GACTGGCCAGCGAGCCAAAGAGTCGGGAACGTGGTCGGCGCAGCGACGGAAGATTGGGACATCGACAAGCAGATCAAGCTCGCCGATAGAATCAGAAGTGCCTTTGGTTTCATTCAAATGTGTCCTTCAGCTGCGCGAAATCAAATCGCTCAGCTTCGAAAAGACAGTTTGCAGACCTATCGTAAGGTGATCGTAAACTGCCGGATTCAGGAATCACAATTCTTCCAATCCGATGCTTTTCAAAGACGTCGCCATCGATCAAAATACAAATCTAAGCTCAGGCACACCGTCACAAGTTTTACAAATTTTGGGTTTACATGACCTTATGATATAGTCATCCCATGAACTCAATCGTGAAAGCCGGGCTGATCACCGCATGCATGATGATCCACGCGTCGGCTTGGTGCTCGTTTGACTTAATCCTTCTCCCCAGCGCGACGGGCCGAGTCGGAAGAATTGATCCGAACAACCAAGTCAATTTGGGCTCGTTCGGACCAAACACGCCAGGACACGTGGTCAATTCAGCCGACGGAATCTGGGTTCAAAGCTCCACTGGAAGGTACGCCCGATACAACTACTCGACGGGCGAACTCCTGAATCAATCGTCGGTTATCACTAACTTTATTTCTAATCCGATCGCGGGCCTGAACGCCAACGGACTGACCGGCATCGTCGGAAACAACATTCGCGAGATCAACATGTCAACCGGCGGAGCCACCAATATCGCGACACTAGGCACTACGAACATCTACTCACGGATCGAGCGACTCAATAGTGGCCTTTACGTCGCGATGGGCAAGACATCTAGTAACACTCATTTGATCGAGACTTATTCGGCAGGAGGTTTGGTTGACTCTATACAAATTCTTGGCGCAATGCAAGGCTCGTGTGGGCAAATCGCTGTGACCCCAAATGGGCTGGGGTATCGCATTTACACTTTCGTAGGACTAGGTGGCGGGTCACCAGCTCCTACATTACGATCTATTACGATTTCGAGCACCGGGCTGATCTCATCGACGTCTTCTATCAGTGTGAGTAGCACAGGATGGGCACTGGACTCCGAGCCTGCCACCGTTGCTGGTCACGATGGTCTTTGGGTCATTGGGCAATCTGCGGCAGGCACCACGATCGTAAACCAGATCGCAACCACCCCGACCATGGCAGTCGTCGATAGCTTTGTCATCGATTATACGATTCCCAGTAATCGTCCCTGGAGCGCGGTGAACATCGTCGCCCCAGAGCCATCAGGCATCCTCGCCACTGCCCTTCCCTTAGCCGCATTACTCCTCCGCCGAAGCAGAAGGCAACACTCTCAATCACCAAGAAATTAATGGATAAGGTTAAGTGGGCACGATCAGATGTACTTCGGTTTCACCTCAAAGAGGCTCACGAAGACTTGACTAAACTCATCACCGAATTAGAAACCAAGGATGTTAGCAATGCCGAGTTATACAGTGTTGTTGCTCATTTGTACCACCATTTGAATAGTGGATGGAACTCCAGACGCTATACCGATATCAACCATCCTGACCTCTTTGAGGATCATAAATTCATGGAACTAGCAGAATTTCCAAAAGATCTACATCCTTGGGAATTTCCACCAGACAGCGAGCTTGAAGAGTAGATAGGATTATCGTAAGTCTCATCGATGATCTGCAAAATGCCCAAGGACATAACCTCTTGACTCGATAAATATGATTCAGATCAATCCGTGTAACATTTTTGGCGATAGTAAAGCATCATGATCACGATCACCAAAAGTGAAAGCCATGGCGAGGAGCCGCATGCCCACACTACCTATCTTATAGGTTCAACGATTGTTGCCGCAGAAGGATGCCTTGATCCGCTAGGCGCATTAGAAGACATCGTGATGTTCCAAATCCAGCATGTAATCGGATGGGATGATACAAGCGATTCGATCATACTTCAGGAATCAGCTATAGAACCTCTCATCCCTGGCGCGGCGTCCCTCGAAGGATATGATCTCTATGATCAGATCATAGAATCATTCGGGTTCGATCCGGTGATTACCGTGAGCTATGATTGCAAAGGCAATTCCTTAGCATTCAAGAAGCTCTTCGCTGCACATCAAACCGATTTAGCATGGACCTGCGGACTGCCAATGGACACCACAATTGGTATTTGGGAGAAGTATGCGACTTCAAAACTAAAAGATCTTCAATTCGAATTCCACGAGAACGGTTATCGAATGGAAAAACTCCTAACAAAAGCCCTTAAATCCGTTGGATTTTGGTATACCTTCTCCCCTCTTGAAGTCGAAATCACTTTTTACCGATGCGAACGGAAAGCAGCGTCTTTGTGTGGCTCAGTATCAACCGATTTCGATTCCGCAATACTCACCGTATTCAACGTACAGAGTATCTAGAAGTCTCGAAATTCGCCTAACTCTTCTTTCTTTGTTGGCTGATACCCATTATCCAACTAAGGCGGTTCTACAATCTCATTTCCAACCGAACCTCAATTACAGAAACACATTTTTAGAATCGTTTCTACATTCTATCTGCACAAAAAGATAGCGATAAGTTCTTGTATCCATCGCTAAAAATAGTGCCTCTCTAATTGCATGATGGCTAAGAAGAGAATTCTTGCTGCGATGGCCAAAGGGAGCGTACTTTTGTACGGAGCCATTGCAATCGTCGTCGGCTTCACCAGCACAACAGGCATGAAATCGGCCAATGCTAGGGCATCGCTGCCCAACTACATCGTGATTGGCTACAACGATCTCGGAATGCACTGCATGAATGAGGATTTCAGCGAGTTCTGCTTGCTGCCCCCAGCAAACACCATGCGAGCAACCGTGATCGACCGAACCCACGGTAGCCCGGAGATCATCACCCAAGGCGTGACGGTGGAATATAGCATGCCCGGCAATACCACGTCCGCAAACAAGACAAATTTCTGGCAATACGCACAACTGTACTTTGGCGTCAATCTGGCTCCAAACATGGGACTCTTCGGCAAAGGACTGACCGGAACGATGAATGTGAGCGCAGACCGTGACTTCATCGCGCCCGGAATCCCGATCACCCCGCGAATGGACAATGGGCAAGAAAACGCCTATCAGTTCGCGAAATTGACACTCAAACGCAACGGTCAAATCGTACACGTCACCGCGCCGGTTATCCCGGTTTCGTGGGAAATGCACTGCGACACATGCCACCTGACCAAGGGCTCGAAGTTCACGATCGGCAACACCGACAAGCGCATGGCGCCCGATGTTTTGTCCGCTCACGATAAACTTCATGGCACCAATTTGCGAGCTCAAAAACCAGTGCTCTGCGCCAAATGTCACGCCGATCCAGCGCTCGGCGCACCCGGCGTCGCCGGAGTTTCAACGTTCTCGCACGCCATGCACGGAGCACACGCCAGCCGCATGGCACAGTTCGAACTCGGAACCAAGAATGAGTGCTATTCGTGCCATCCTGGCGTCCGAACGCAATGCCAACGAGACGTTCACACCGCTCGCGGAATGAACTGTAACAGTTGCCACGGCACCATGGCCGATGTCGGGAACACGGCTCGAAGACCATGGGTCGACCTCCCCACTTGCGGTAGTTGCCACCAGCGCGCAGGCTTTGCCTTCGAAGAACCCGGCAAGCTCTTTAGAGATTCCAAAGGGCACGGCGGCGTGAAGTGCGTGGTCTGCCACAACACCCCGCACACAATCTTGCCCGCCACCCAGCCGCAAGACAATCAACAAGTAATCTCGTTGCAGGGCTTCGCAGACACACTGCAAGAATGCACGGTCTGCCACAAAACCCGGCCGTCCGACCCATTCCCCCACCGCCGCGAAGACTAACCCGTCGCTTGTCACGGCAGATAAACACCCCCCTCATTACTTGTTATGAGGTGGGCTAGGGGGGGGGGGAGAAAAAGCAACCTACCCAGCCAGCAGCAAACCGGAGCCGACGCCACCAGCCCACATCGAAACAGGCAAACAAGCCACCGAAGTCAGACCCCGGCGCTTTGTCCGAACCCGTAACCAAATCGGAACACCAGGCTCGCCCAAAATCGAGAACTTGGTCGAGGTCACCGAATCCAGCAGAACCCAAGGCCCAGAGCCGTTGGGAGCGGTTTCCACCATAAAGAGGGTCCCTTTCACATTGCCGTTCCGGTTCCATCGCAGGCTCAGCTCGCCTTCGCCGTTCGCGGTGATCACCAGGTCGGTCACCGGAGCCGGGGCCGATCGCACAGGCGAAGATCGATGCGGCGCCAGCCGAAGCCCCGCCAAAATCTCGTCGGGAATGTTCTCGTCGGCGCGCCATCGCCGCGCAAAAGTGCCCACCAGATCCCGAACCACGTCGCGTTGAGCGTCCTTTTCGGTCACCGTCGCCTTCAGCGCGTTTTTGGCGGCCTGAGTCTGTTGCAGCTGCTTTTCAAACTGGCCGATCTGGGCTTGCAGCTCGGTCAGCTCCGGCTTATCCAGCCCCAAAGTGTCCGCGTACAGCTGCGCCGCGTCAAAAAACACCTTCAAACTGGCGAGATATTCCGCATCGCCCATCTTTTGCGTGACAAGTTCCATAGCCTTACTTTTAGGTTCGGCAGAGCCTGTCCCGATCTTCACCTTTTGGTCAAAATCGCCCGGTTTAGGTTCAACGGTGCCCGAATCCGCGTGGCATCCTCCGAATTCCGTCTGGCGTCTGGCGGAAGTGGCGTGGAGAAAGTCGACTTCCCTGCGGATTCGGTCGGCGAATGCGGCGCGTACGGCGGAAACCACGGGCCGTCATTCGGAATCTGCCAAGTTTCTTCCGACCGACACGGAGTTTCCGGCGGAATTCTTGCTTAGAATGCTGCCCTTCTCTCCCCTACCCCCTCATGCGCGGTCGCGCATGAGGGGGGAATTTATTTCGAATTGTCGTTTCTTAGAAGATGTGCACGTATAATCTCATTGGCAAGCCCGCCTCTTGGTAGTCTGCTTGAGGCTTGAAAGGAATGGCCGGTCAATGGTTCGTCATTCCGGGCTTGCTTCTCGTTTTCAATAGTTGCCCAGCTCCAAACATTCTGTATAACAACCTGTAGAACAATGACCGAAGAAGAAATTAAGAAACGAGTCGCGGAGAACATGGCCAAACACCAAAATCTGGAAGGCATGCCGATTGATTACGACCTATCCGAGCAGATGCGGCAGCACAACAAGAGACACTATGATCTCCTGAACGAGCACGGTGAGCCGATGAGCGCAAAGGAACTCGCAGAAATGGGCTGCCGTTCTGCCGCGACTGGCACAGATTTGTCTGACCTGGAAGAATACGACCGCACGAACTAATCAAGATTACAATCGCCACGGCGGCGACCAATCAAGGTCGATAAATGCAGGCTCAGGTCAACGGACCATCGACACGGTCAACCTTCACGCCCCGAGCGGACTCCCTCCGGACAAGCCTACGCTGTTTCATTATACGTTGCTCGTTCACGAGTAGCGGATTTGTGACTGAATCTGCAATCGTCATAATCACCCGACCCGTTTTCAATGAACTTCGCCAGCCTAGGAACCATTGTTGTTAGTGCAAAGGTAAGCTCCGACCGGTAGCTTGACTACGTCCAATAACTACATGTACACGACCGCTCACGACCTGGACCGTCCGCAATGGGACATAAGCAGTCCACTTCATAACAAGCTCTCTGCTGAAGACAGGCCGATTCACGCTTGGTACCGTTTTGTACTTAGTTTTCCACCTCATTTGGTGCGCCAGTACCTAACAAAATTTCAAATCATGCCCGGCGATGTGGTCTTAGATCCATTCTGCGGTACCGGTACGACAATCGTTGAGTGTAAGAAGAATGGCATTGCGAGCGTGGGTTTCGAAGCAAATTCGATGGCTGCCCTCGCAAGTCGGACCAAGACTGATTGGTCGATCTCACCGGCCGAATTGTCGCGTATAGCCAGGTGGATCGCCGAACGAGCGAACAAAGAAATTGAAGAGTTGTTGCCAAGATCAGAGGCTGCAACTTTATCGAACATCGCCCGTGAGGCAGAGCAGTTTAACCTATACGGGCTCCGATGCCTAGATTGTGATGCCGCTGCTCTCATTCTGAAGGACTCAATCAGTCCAAGGCCCCTGCACCGCGCACTTGTGCTAAAGAAATGGATAGCGTCCGCCCCAAGCGAGCTCACCAATCACCTACTTCTCGCATTGGCTTGGACACTTGTCACGAGAGCCGGAAACCTCAAATTCGGTCCTGAAGTGGGGGTCTCCAAACCCAAATTTGACGTCGATGTTGTGGGCGAATGGCTGTCGCATTGTGAACGAATGAGTACGGACATCGAGACTTACAATGACCGACGTAATATCCCTTCACAGTTGATACAAGCAGATTCAAGGGATGTGTCTCAGCTGGAGGATTGTTCGATTTCAGCTGTTTTCACTTCACCGCCGTATCCAAACGAAAAGGATTACACGAGAACAACAAGGCTGGAATCGGTAATTCTGGGGCACATCAACAACAAGAAGGAATTACGCGAGTTAAAGCAAGGGCTGCTCAGATCGAATACCCGAAACGTGTACGTCGCCGATGACGACCACCTTTTCGTGAGAGATGTGCCGGAAATAGAACAAATTGCCCAGGAGATCGAGCGACGAAGGATTGCCCTCGGAAAGACTTCAGGATTTGAAAAGCTATATCACAAGGCTGCGAAACTCTATTTTGGCGGCATGGCGCGGCACCTCGACAGCCTGCGACCCAAATTGCGACCTGGAGCACTGCTGGGATATGTCGTTGGCGATCAAGCCTCATATCTACAAGTACACATCCCTACCGGTGACTTACTGGGCCAAATAGCCAAATCACAGGGTTACGAAGTCGTTTCACTCGATCTATTTCGAACAAGGCTTGCGACTGCAACGAAACAGCAACTTCGAGAGGAGGTACTCGTCCTTAGGTGGCCGGGATAATCATGACGGCCAAAAGCATTATCATAGAGTCGATCTTTAAGATGAAATACGACCCCAAGGCCAAGGTGTTGTCGGACCCGATCGTCACCCTCGACGAAGTAGCAAAAGGCATTGAGGATTTTAACGCAGATCATCCGAACCAGAAAATGAGCGCGAAAAATCCCGCAAATTTCTTCAAGGACTTCGTTCGTGTTCGAGCGAGCGCTGAACGAAATTGGCCACCTTATGTACTGGAATGCGGCTTCACCGCACGCCAAGTGACCGGGAATGACGCCTGTTTCGAATTTGTCCGAATCGCCGATGGCCAATCCTCAGCATTTCCGCCCGTCGTTTTTGCATCACCAGGCGCTGATACGCCACGACATGCAATTGAAAGCGTCAGTTTGCCTCTGGCCTCGCGTCGGTTGGGCCGCTCGGACGAGCCTTGGCTGATTCAGGTTATTGCTCGGCTTCGGATCGTCGAGTCTCACTTTTCACTGGTGTCAAAGAGGTCGATCAGGCAACTTGATCTTCTTCAAATGAGCGTCAAATTAGCGAAGACCGAAATCGATGCGCTCTTTCTTGCTCATGAAGAGGTTACTCCAGGTACCTATCGTGAAGTTATTGTGACGTGCGAAGCTAAAGGGCGGAAGGATGATATCTTGGAAGACCAGATATTACGGCAAGCCAAGGCACCATTTGGAATGAGGCAGGTCACGCAGGACATTGTAATTCCGATCGCTGTCAAATGCATAAACCCGTCAGAAATCTATGTGGTGGAATTTGAACCCGTCGAACGTTCCTCATTCGCGGGGATCGATAACCTTACGATTGCTAGTGACTCGGTATTTGAAATTCGCCCACCTGTGCCGGGCATCTAGCTTCAGTCCCAGACGATGACGAGACTCTGATTATCCTCCGGGACCAAGCCGAAGTCAGTTAGCTTTGGTGCGTCGGAGAATTCGGGCTCTTCGAAGTTGTACGTCATTGAACTGTGAACGCGGAGTCGCGCCAATCGCTAAGCAATGTATACCTTTAGCTGGGTGATTTTGAACTGTCTCACTAAAAATCCCGCAGAGGGGCGCCGATATCACCAATAAGTGCTCCGACTTCGATGGCGGAGGACGGGGAGACAACCATGTCCTACATAACAGAAGAAACTGCTGATGCTCCGTTGGTGACAAAGCTGACCAACTTTAAGGCGGCGAGTGAGGCAAACAAGACCGTGCTCGGTTTGACGCCTGCTGATATCACCACGATGGGCACACTTTACACCGCTTTTTCGACCGCTTATGCTGCGAGCGAAAACGCCAAAGCTGCTGCCAAGCAAGCCGTGACCGCCAAGAACGCCGCCAAAAAGGCCGCCCGAGCCAATGTGGCCGGTTGGTCCAAGATTTGGCGCGCCAATCCTGCCATCTCCGATGCGATTTTGGATGCGCTGATGTTGGCTCCGCACAACACTCCGGCCAGCACCACGCCGCCAACCACTCCCACCAATTTGGTGGCTACGGTGAATGGCGAAGGCGTGATCTCACTGAAGTGGGGCCGAAACGGCAACAAGCCCGGCACCATCTTTAACATCGAGACCTCTGATTCGCCTTCGGGCAATTGGACGATCTTTGATTCGACCACGAAGGCCAAGTTTGATTACGCTGGAACTCCGGGCACCTCGGTTTGGTTCCGGATTGTTGCCAAGTGCGACGGTCAGTCTGCTGCTCCGACCAATCCGATTTCGGTTTGGGCTGGTGGTTCGGGCCGATCGTTGAAGTTTGCTGCTTAACGACGTTTAAGTCTTGCCATTGCTTGTTGCGCCTGTCGATTTTTTCGGCGGGCGCTCTCGTTTTTGTTTGTGGCTTGGGGGCTGGGGATTACTTCTTCCCTGCGTTACTCAGAATGTCGTCGAGGGAGGGTTGGGGGGTGCGGTAGTGCTTTAACGCCCGACCGTATGCGCCTTCGAGTGCGGCGATCCGTCGGGCGATGGGGGCGCGTATTTGCTCGTGAGCGTTCTCGCTCGACAACTTCCTGATGACAAGCGGTGTCGCCAGTTCTCGATACTAATTCGCGTGTGCGGTCTCAAAGATCTCAATCAGAGGCTGTAATGTATCCCGATATTGCACTTGGCTCGGCGCGCGAGCACGAACCCGCCTTCGCCAAACCGCCATTCGTTCGGCGAAGCGGTGTTCTCGTTGGCTCTGATATTTGGATTCCCATTTGTAACAGATCAGGCCAAGCACCACCATCATCACGCCACATGCAAAACAAAACGGCCAAAAGTAGTTGCCGAGTGCCTTAGCATTGACGAAGATCGGCGGCAACGTCAGCGGAAGAACAGGGATCGTACGGATCATCGGGACCCAGGTGATATCCACTGGCGCCGGGATAAACCACGACGCAGACTTGATGGCCTTATCGACCTCGGCCAGGTCCTCATAATCTTTGGCCGTTAATCCGAACTGGACTAGCTTCGGGGCTTCAGGAAACTCGGGCTCTTCGAAGTTGTACGTCATTGCGCCGCTGATCTATGTATACCTTTCGCAGTATGCAAGGTGTTACTTCTTGTCCACAATTCGCCCATTCACGCCGATGGCTTGGTACACGGTGAGATTGTGCGGAATTTCACCAGCAAGCGAGACTATCCATGATTCGGCTAGCGCACACAATTTCGTGTTAGTCGAACTGTGGGCACCCCGGAACTTAGTCATCGCGAGTGCTGTTGTGCGAAGCGATGAAGGACAAAAAGCAACTGCCCTATTTCATATTTTTGGCCCTGACACTGGTGTGGTTGCTCGCGTCTGTTTACGGTGATCGCTGGGTTTGGCCTTTTCCTGTTTTTTCATACCTCCCTCCTCTTGTCGTAGTGACACCTGGGGCGATCTGCATGGCCTGGACCGTTGCTCGGATTTTGCGTGGACTTCGCAAGCCCGGCGAAATCACCGCACTGTTGTTCTTTGCGTTCTTCTCTAGTCGATTACTGGGCTGGCAATGGGATATGTTTTACTCAAACACTTCCCAGCAGGACGTAAGGGTCATGACGTTCAATGTCCATCTCCACAGCCGAGAGGTACCGAAGGCTCTGGAAATGGTGCAGGAGCTGAAGCCCGATGTGATCTATTTTCAGGAGAACCTGGGAGGCGATTCCAGCCCTGCTTCTTATCTGCGGTCAAAGCTGGACGGCTGGCACATGGTCCAGGATGGCGATGTCGCGATTCTTTCGCGATGGCCGCTGTCGAATCTGCATAGTTCGCCCCTTTCTAGCGTTCCTGGGCGTGTGATTCTCTCGGCGAAAGTTCACGCGCCGCACCCATTTACTGGGTTAACAACTCACTGGTCTGTGCCGCAATGGCGTCAAGGAATGGAGGGCCTAAAGCGCACCGTTGCTTCTCAACAGCGGGATTTCGATGACACGCGAAATGCGGTTTCCAGCGTGGTAGGCCCAGTGATTTTTGGCGGCGATTTGAACAATCCACCGAATCACTCTCACGTCCGAACGCTCTCCAATGAATTCCAGAACGCGTTTGGTAAGGTGGGGAATGGGGTTGGCTGGACTTTCCCAGATCGCTTTCCTCTCGTGTTCCCTCTCGTGCGAATAGACCACCTCTTCTCCAGCCCCGAGTATGTTCCGGTCCGCTGCTGGGTCGGCCCTTCAGCTGGCTCCGATCATCACTCTTTGATCGCCGATTTTCGGTGGAAGTCAGAGAATCACTAAGCAGTCACACGTCTGTATTTATTGCAATTCCCTCCCCCTCCTTTCTGTGTTATGAGGGGGGTTAGGGGGGAGAGAACCTACTTCTCTTCGTCCTTCCGACTATCTGCTTCCCACACTATATGCACGTGGCACGAGAAAATCTAAACGACAAAGAGAATTATAATGAATAGAGAAGAGTCCCCAAATTTGCCACTAGCTACTATTGCAACAGTGCCTCATCTAGAAACTTTAATACATCCAGCGCATTTAACCGAGTGTCATAGTCTCCGTCTCTAGATAGTCGTATGAGAATTGCACGATCTGCCTCTCCGCCAAGTTTTCGAATTGCAAATGGAACAGTAGATCTAACTTCGGGGTTTGGATAAGAAGCGAATTTAATAATCTCGGGATACGCCTCGCGGTCTTCGAGAGTGCTGAGCGCCACAATTGAATCTGCAATATCGCCATCAAAACTACTTTTCAAGAAATTTCGCAATTGAGGGACATACTGATATAACTTCAGCCGCTGCACAACCAGAATGGCAAACATCCTCTCTCTCGGATCAGGGGAGTCTAAATGAGATTTCAGAAAATCGGAATCGCCTGTATCGACAATTCTCTGGCACATTTCAGGAAAAGATGTCATTGTAGAGGTCCTCTCAAAAAGCCGCTAGTAAGCAGCCCCCCTCATTACTCTGTTATGAGGGGGGTTAGGGGCGGAGAACAAGTTTCTCACGGCCTCCAAGTTTAGTTAAGATCATCACGTCAATCGTCATTACCGTCAAGATCGTCAGGATCAATCTCGCTGAACAGAAACTTCAGCGCATCCATAAAACGAAAACCAAAGGGCACGGGTTCCGTTTCATACTCATGCACATTAACAAAGAAGCCTTCATCCGAGCGATTCGGATCCCAAAAGATAAAGCGATACATATTGCCAAATTCGGCAAAAACCAGAACCTTATATTTGAACCAGGGAAAGCAATATGTTTTCGGCGATGCGGCGTGGATCGAGGCATGTTCAAAGAGTCTGTCCATTCCGCGAAGTGGCGTGCTCGACAATGCATCACAAACGGCTTGGTTAGTTCGCAACAACATCTGTCTCTCCCACACATCGCTGGGAAGGCTACGCACCTCTAGCAGTTTGCCGAGATCAACAGACTTTGGAATTTCCACAGCTTCTAAATCTCCATGTACCGTGCTAGGTACTTGTAGAAGCTGTACACTTATCGTGTCAGGATCAATCGAATCCACAGCCATTTGGTATTCAATTCGATCAACTTTGTGATTTACTGCGGAGATTGTTGCGACCGTATGCGAACCAGATAATACGACTGCTACCGGATAGATGTTGTCTTGGCCAGGGCCAGGTTCCCACGCCTTGATTGTCGGGAGCTCGCCTCCAAACACGACCTGACTGTGATCCGCTGCCTGGACGAAAAGCTCGGTAGGTGCAAACTGAACCTGATCGCCAATACTAGCCAGCTTTGCCAAAATAGCCGATTCAAATTCACCTAGTGGCTTCTTTCGTCTTTGAAACAGGGATCGCCAATTCATTCTTCAGTTCCTCGAACAACATATCCAAGCATAGCACCGCCACAAAATCCTCTATCACCTAGCGGTAGCCAGTCGATCTACGGTGACTTTTGCGTGTGGCGCGATTCATGCTCAGTCTACACCCTGACTAAGATTGAGGGTTCGACAATGTCATTGGCATCCAATTGGCTTTCAGAACTTGGGTTTACTCTGGTGGCCAAATTCGCGACTCGATCTCCAGTCCCTTGGGCAGTTTCTTCCGAATTTCATCCCTTAGAATCAATATACACTTCCCGCCTTCCAACATATGCCATTCGCCTAATGCCTCAGGATTCTCTCGAGAGGCAGGCTCATAAAATACTTCGACACTTTCGCCAACTTCGTAACGGAGAACGGGCTTTGTTCAAACGCATACAGCCTTAAGAAGAACAGGAGGCGTGAGAACCTTAAGTTGCTCACATCTCCCACTTCTGGCAATTTATGCCATTTCAGATAATTATCCTCCGACCATCGGTAATAGAAGAACCTTGCCTTCGGCATGAGTTCCTTGCACACCTCGTACAACTCTTTTAAATCTGAAATCTCCGCTCGAATGACGTACTTATACATCAACCCAAATTCACCATGGAAGTGGCCATCCGCCGGCTTCTGATCATCGCTGATCGATCGCCGACGGTGGACGTCAATTATCCTTAAAGCCGTCCCGCGTCCGTAATCATCACAAATCCTATCCCTCATTACAGTGTTTTGAGAAAGGAGTGCAAATTCTTCTACTGGTGGCCCTGATTTCCTAGTTCATCCTTCAATTCTTGAAATCCTGGCGGACGCCATGATGATGTCAGATCAGACTCATTCTCAATTAGAGCGATCAAAGCTCTGCGATACAAGCTCGAATCTGGCGGCAGTTCTGCTCCAGAACATTTGGCCTGATAGATGTAGTATTCCAATTGAAGCGGTAGCCCATTCCGTGAAAAGAATGTAATTTCAGGTTTCACATCATAATGGGCTTCGATCGTAATCATTAATTCTCCGATTGTCGGAAAGATCTCTGAGTAATTGTCTTCAGAATCAAATGCAACAATCGGGAAGAAACTGTCTTCGACAAGCTCGGCTGGCTCCTTCGGCTTGCTTCTGCGCTTGAAGAATCTCATAAATAGTTCCATGGCCATTCTATAGTTTTACCAGGTAAGTGAGGGTGCGGTCTATTACTTTGGGCGCACGCCCCGTCGGACGATTTGCCGGGTCGAGTTGACGCAGTTCTGAGTTTACTTCACTATGTTCGGACTGGAAACCAACTTCAGCCCCCAAAAGGAACCCCCGAATGGCATCCATAGAGTAGCTGGCTCAGTCACTATCGTGAAAATCCCATTAGCAGATAGGGCTCTCCAGATGAAAACCTGCCAAATTGCCACGGACGCCATCAATAATGCCTTAACGTGATGATCTCCATACAATCTCCATTTGAAAATGATGAGTGCTTGCATGATACCAAGAAACAGAAGAAACAAGTCGACTTCCATCAGATAAATCACAATTCCTTTTACTCCAAACGCATTTACGGAAAAGGTTGAAAAACTAATTAGACTTGGATAGTTGGCTAACAAAAGCCGAGAGTATTGCAGGAGGATTCAGAATCTAGACAGGCGGGCCAGGTTCTGGAATGGATAACAATCCCTCTAGATCTCCAAATTCGACAAGTCGCTGAACCCATAGTTCTTTAAGTCGATAAATGTCAGCATCATTTCGGGTTATCTTGGCGTCAGCTCTTGCTTGGCCTTCTATTCCAAGTTTATCTAATACAATGTTCCCAATACTCCTATAGTATGCACCTCCATTGGCCAAGATGCCCGGGACTATCTCACCGGATTCGTGAAAAATGATGATACTCATGCGCTCACCGGAGAAAATCCATGCCGGCCCAAATCCAGTCTGCTTAATTGGTTCCGGAAACAGATCTGCAAAGAGGATCATATGACCAACATACCTCAAGCGGCGACGCATTCAGATTCGACGTGCCATGCGAATTTGGAGTTCAGGCGTCAAAAGGACTTTCTTGACCGCCAGCGCTTCCAGTGATATTTGATTGCCGCGAACATCAAAGGTCCAGAACCCGGATCAATGACAAAAGGAAGCAATGTGACAGCCCAATGAAACTGATGTCCGCTTGCTTCGTAAGCAATCCAAAGTGCAATCGATAGCAATGTACCACCGAGAAATCCACCCACTGAGCCTTGTTTCTTAATAAGCAATACATAGTAGTTGCCGAAGGTTACGATAAGTCCAATCGTCCCAATACAGATCGCGACCAATATCACTAGAGCCACAGTCTGACTCCGCAAAACTCAAGACTCATGTTTTGGCTGTCCAAACAATTCTTACTAACCCTCCACCACATAGTGGCACTTGAGTGTACCTTCTGGCACAGTTAATTGCTCTCTAGAACATTGCGGCGCGGAGAGCTTCACTCAAACCGGCTGCACCTTGCGAGTGAATATCCCAGTCACCAACGTTGTTTCGGTCAACTACCATCGCGACTTTCTCAAGTACAGAACAAAACCTAATCAAAGGAACGACAAGGGAGTGATTTACCCATAGTGGGGGGCACCTATTCGATATCGGTCTAGCCTCTTTTGCTGACTCTCTGGGTCAAGATTGAGTACGCGCTCAACAAAAGTCTCAGTTATGTTTGGACCGGGAATAGCGTAGTCCATCACCTCTCTGTCTTCAATATCGCCACGAAAGTGCCTTTTCCCAACGTTAAATGTCTCCGTAAATTCCACTATGGGAATATGCTCTGACATGTAGAACAGTGGCAGCTTCTGCCATTCGTCGTCCAGATTTTCGAATGTTCCCAAGGACATCCACCGTCCAGTACTGTATCCATAATTGCTAATAATCTCGCGAAACCATGGCTCGTGATGCAACTTTTCTTCGAGTTGTGTCAGTGTCGGCATCTCATTGAATTTGTGTGTTGAAATCACGGCCAATCCGATGAGTCCAGGACCAAGATGAGTGACCACGCCTCCAGCAAAACCGCCACTAGCAAGTTTAAAAGTGAACGCTGTCTTAATTTTCAGTCGCTTTCCCAGTCATTACCACCTATTTGATTTCTCGAGTTGCCGTTCTAATCACTGAGAATCGCGCACGGTAGAGCTTATGCTACTTGATTCGATTTGCCAGGAGCCCTTTCTGATCGACAGTCTCCCAAAACTCTTCCCCACCCGAAACCGGAAGTGGCGACGGCAATTTCAGATACTCGTCAACAGCCGATTGGACAATTGACTCCCAGTTCCCAGAATCAAAGTTGGAATGCTTCTTCTTCATATTTGCGCATATTCGCCGAATTCCTTCAACAATCAGTTTGGCAAACATCTCTCTCCTCTCGAACTCATTCGAATACAAGAAATCTCTTGACAAGTAGATTGTAATTCCAACATCCAGCTTGCTATTCGAAGCATGTATCCGTCCTAGTTTTGTTTCAGGACACAGTTCCGGTTCTATTGATCCCCATGTTTCAAGAAAGAAGCCGAAGGTCATTTCAACATTTTCGTTTTGATCCTTAAATTTCTGCGTCAAGAGTTGCAAGAGTGCGGCGTCATCTCTTGCGAATCCGCTCCTAGCGCCCTCGGGTCCGTGATCAATTCCTCCAATCATAGTCATCTACAGTCAGCCTCGTGAACTTTACCCGTTCAATAGATGTCACCCATAAGTTCATCAGGATCAATTCCAGCTCTGCCTCCATAACTCCAGCCAGAGTAGCCATCATTTGCCTCACTAACTACCGGATCGATCCAATCACCGAACCCTTCACCTGCAGCCAGAGGGTCGGATGTCACAAGGCCATGCAGCATCTCCCCGATTTCCCAATTGTGAACGGAGCGGGCATCCATCCAATAGTTAGCACAAAGAATATTTCAGAGTTCTTATAGGCGAAAGTGCAAAAGTTACTGTTTGGCAGATGTTGCCTAAGAAATGATTCCTTCCCTTCGCTTCCATTCCTCAACTTCATCCTTCGGTACCGCTGCAAATTCTTCAAGTGTTTGCATCAGCGCAGCATAGCCATAGCCAACATAATTGAGCACTTCCTCGCCATCCGACGGCTCTTCCACGAACACCGGATAGAAGTCCAGCCCGCCAAGATACATGGTTGGAGGCTCGTCACTACACACTCGAAATAGCGGGAGTCGCACCAGGGGAGAAGGAATTTGCACGTTTCTTGCAAATAACTTCCAGTGATGTCGCGTAAAGCCGATCCCTGCGATATAAGCACGAAACCAAGGGGCACAGGCTATTGCCCTCTCGATCATTTCTGTCGAACAATCAACGGGCATTAGCGTCTGCCCAAAGGCCGCAAAACCGGAATATTTGCCTTTATGAGTGACTATCCCAGGGATATACCCTTGATCCCGTAAGGGAACTCCAAACAACATTCCTGGCTTTAGAACAATACGTTTCACTACGTTCCTCCTAAGCTTGCCTTGATGAGGTTGTAAAGTGGATTGTTCTGACCAATTGGCATTCTCTTGTTAAGTAAATCACAACCTGCTTCCTTTTGGAACGAAATCTCCTGCATCTCTCGAATAAGTCGTTCAAACGGATCATTAATTTTCATTACGATCTTCATTTCCAACCCTACCTTATCTGGATCTCTCAAATGCTCCCAGTTTCTTCGTACAAAGTCATTGGTTTGCCCTACATACCTAACAAGCCCTGTGCACTTATCTACCAAATGGTATATTCCGCCCTGGCATGTTTGAGCAACGGTGGTTAACTCATTACTAGGGTCACCATCGGCGGAAGCGGCCCCTAACCCAGCGCCGGCGAGCTTACCTGCAGCTGCCCAAAGTTCTTCAGCCAATGCAGTATTGCCAGCTTCTTCAGCCGCGATGGCAGCGAGCTCGAGTTCTTCTACTTCCTTCGCTGGAGTTAGGCCGGTTGCATCTGTAAGCGTAGTAGGACGGTTGATGCAGTACCCATACACATTAATCCCACCAGAGAAGCCGATCGGATCGCGGGTGAGCCAGCGGCCGGCAGTCGGATCATAGAACCGGTTCTGGCAGTAGTAGAGGCCCGTTTCTGTGTCGAGGTAGTAGCCCCACTTGCCGTTAAAGCTAAATGGCTGCTTCAGCCCATGCTTCTCTTCGTCGGGATAGGCAAAGTTGCGCGAACCCCATGCGTTGTACGCAAAGAAGATGGCGTCTTGACCTTCATCGGTGATGATGTTGACCACATTGCCTTGCTGGTCAAACATGTAGAAGTAGGCCGTAGAGCCCTCGACTCTTGAAACGAGTCCATCGGGCGCGAAGGCATTCCGGGCGACGACAGCACCAGATGCATCCAGTTCGCAGACGACGTTGCCGTTGTCATACAAGAAGAATGTCTTCGGCGCCGTCGACGCGTCTTGCCGCCAAGCCCTCAGGTTGTCTGCGCGGTAGCCGTTCGTTTGTGTGCCAAACGACAGCATCCGGTTTTCTTTGTCAAAGGTCGCGTTGACGCCCTTCCACTTCGTCGGATTTCCGTTGCCGTCGTACGTGAAATCCGTTCCGGTGCGCTGGTTGGCGTTGTTGTACTGGAAGCCCGTGGCACTTCGGAAAGTGGTCGGATTCCCAGCGTTGTCGTACGCCTGCGATTCGGTGTATCCGCCATATCGAGTGCTCACTTCTTGAGTCAGGCGATCCTTCGAATCGTACGAGAAGTTCACCGATCCGTCCATGTCTGGAACGACATCGATGTCGTGATACAGGCTCTTCAGGTTGAATGCGCCATCGTATTCGAGCGAATCGTATTTACTCTTTAGCGCTTCGGCGTAGTTAGCAACCTGGGACAACAAACCCAACTGGTTGTAGGAATAGTTCGTGTAGATGTCGTTAGGGAGATAACGGTGAGTCATCCGTCCGGCGGCATCGTAGGTGAACGAGCTGTTGCCTTCCGCAGTCGAGAATCCGATGCATCGCCCGGCTTTGTCGTAGGAGTATCCCAACGAGTCGCCAGGATGCGACATCGACTGGCGACTGCCGTCGGGGTAGTAGGTGTAGCTGATCGTCTTCGATCCGGTCATCCCCGTGTAGGCCGTGGTCCGGCTGAGGATCATGTCGGATTCATCGTAGGTAGCCGTTTCAGAACCTGTACCGTTGCTCCAACCCGTCGGACGCTGATATTCGACGTAGGTCAGAGTCACGTCCTCTGATGGCGCGGCTGGATAAAGGATCGACGACAAATTGCCGTTCGGCTCGTCGTAAACAAAGTTCGTCACCATGCCGCGACCGTCGGTCCTGCTCAGCGGGTTGTTTTGCAGGTCATAGATCGTGAATTGCGTCACATCGGCTGTAGAACCGGTTGCGCCAGATGGCTGGCTGAACTGAGTCAGCTGACCTTTGGTGTTGTAGGTATAGGTCGTGGTGTGGCCGGCATTATTGAATCCGTCGCGCACCGTTTTGGTGCGATACAGGCCATCGTAGGAGACATAAACATCCTCCGTGCTTCCAGTTCTAGAAAGCAGTTCGCCCGTCTTGCCGTAACTGAGGTTTACGGTGCGGAACGCCGTTCCGCCGGCTTCACTAAAGGACTCGACCCGATTTACAGGGCCGCCTAGCCACGCGTAGGTATTGACGGTTGTCGCACGCCCAGTACCGGTGTTGCCGGTAGCAGGAAGTTGAACCTGCGTTTGCTGATCCGAAAGAGGATCATAGGCAAAATCGGTGGTGTTTCCGAGATTGTCCCAAGTCTGAATCAGGTTCCCACGGACGTCATAGCGGAAGTGAGTCTTCTCGCCATTGCTGTTCGTGACCACAACCGGCTGCCCTCTCTTAGCGGTGGTTGTGTACGTTCCGTCGGTGGTGTAATTGAGTGTAGTCGTGTGGACGGTTTCAGCGTTATTTCCAGGACTCTGAATCTGGAGAATATTGCCGAGCGCGTCGTAGGTATACGTCGTCGTTTGGAGAGTCGCGCTGACTCCTGTCTGCCCCGGCGCAGGCGAGCTCACGGTTTGGACTAGACCATTTGCATATCTCGTGTAGGTCGTCTTCGCCCGAGTCGGTGTGAAGTTGTATGGTCCTGCGCCAGTTCCTTCCTGAACCTCGATGAGATCCCCGCCCCAGTACGCGCCAGAAGTTTCGTCGAATTTGAACTGGGTTCCAATTCCAGGTAGCGGATTTGAGAAGCCCTGGCTCTCTAGGCGATAGGTGTAGACCAGATTCCGAGGGTATTGATAGTCGTACCTCGTTGTGATCGATTTGGTCGAAGAGTAGTGCTCGGTGGTGACCGAAACGTCGCCGCTCGCGTCGTACCACGCTTCAGAAACCTTGACTCCATCCGCGTTATAAATCGCCTCAACTTGCTGGTTGTTATTGAAGTCCGCCGAAAACTCGTCAATGACGGTGTTCGTCGCATCCTTCGTGGTTACCTTTGTCCGGAACTCCGATACTTCAGTGAACTCAGTCCGATTCCCGTTCGGGTCCACAATTGCTTCGACAACCGCTGCTGCAGGTGCCGCCGGATATTCGAACGTCCATGTGGACATTGCGCCGCCGGAAGGGGTCGAGTTGTAGTAGGCAGGATTTGGCTGACTGATCGTCTGCAGGTACGGATAACTTTGGCCATCACCGTTGCCGAAGAGGCCGTAGGTGTATTCCGTCGCAAGCGGAACAGAACTCGGTGTTCCGGTGTAAGGCTGCGAAACCTTCCTTAAGTACTTCCCATTCGGGAAATCAAGATTTATGCCGCCGAGATCGTTGGCAATCTCCTCGACCTCGTACTTCACCTTGCGGCCGAAAGCGTCGACGGTTGATTCCAAAATCCCGGAGGAATCAAGATTCAGCGTCAAAAGTACGCTGCCATTCTTGTCTTTGATTTGCGACAGAACCGGAATTTGTGTGGTCGGGAAATTCGGATTCGCAACCGCCGTTCGAACCAGTTCAATCCGGTCTCCAAACCGATCGACCATGTATTGAATCGGGCGATAGCTATCCGCGCCGGCTGGAATCGGCGACGCATAGACGCCTGGAATCGAATAGTCTGGGCCCGAAGAGCTCTCAGTTACCCACTTTGATCGATCCTTATACTCGATCTCATACCGATCACCGCCAGTAGCACTATCCCAGTACCAAGTGACCTTCACGGCATGCTCGATGCCGACCGTGCATTCCACGGGTCCTGGATTAGAGGCTGAAGGCGAAGGAACGCCGATCGGATGCCTAAACCCGATGATCGAACCGTTCGGTTCTACTAATCCTCGATCACGAATGACACCGACGTTATAGGGCGTGGACCACCCGTTACCGAGCTCGCAATAGGTCGTTGCCTGACTGTTGTAAATTCCGCCATAGCTGACCGACGGGCCGCCGATTGCATTGAAAACTGAACTTCCACCAGCGAATCCCGTTTCGGATGCCCCCGTTGCAACGTTCACCATCGCAGGGCCACGCGAGATCGTCATACAAGCAGGTCGATCGCATGGGCAGCACAGGCCTTCAAGCCGTCCGCCGCAAACTGTGGAGTAGGGACCGATGTATCCAATCCCCGCCGTGACGAGTTGACCTAGAAGACCCTGGAACCCCGTCGGGGCACCGACCGGACTCATCCAGCGAGCGTCAATCGTTGACTGTGACGATTTTGGCAATGCCGCCAAAGCGAGCTGGTAGTCCGACCCTTTTGGAGCGACCGCAAGAAACGCGTCCGCTTCCATCAACTGCCATTGCTCCCAAGTCAGATGATTCCGGCCACCGGGCCATTCCCCGCAGTCGCTGCAGAAATAGTCGACACCCTTTTCATCGGCTCCGGCAACGGCAATGAAGTGGTCGTGCTCGACCCTCGCGACAATCGGAATCCCCTTGTTCAATCGGAACAAAGCCTTCAGCGATTCGTTGTTTGAAACTTTGATCTGATGCGCTGACAACCCGAACTTGGGCGCGGCATTTTTGAGGTCATCGAAAGAGCTGCCTTCCCCGGTGTGGCGAATCTTCTTGACCAATGACTCTTCCGAAAATTCCTTGCCAAGCTTCCGCAAAATCTGCCCCATCGCGGCAACGCCGCAAAGAGGATCGAGGTGAAACGGCTCGGTGATGCCCGCTTCGGCTCGCTTCAGGTGGTATCCCGCGCAGCTCTTCGCCATCGCGTAGAAGCCGACTGCATCCCGATAATTGAACCCAGAAGCATTGCCCTTTACTGCGGTGGCAAAGGAGTCAGAAGCTTCTTGGTAGCGACCTTGGCGGAACAATGAAATCGCACGGTCGTAACGGGCAATCCCAAATTCCGGACTGTCTTGGATCGCGGATTTGCTCGCTTTCAGGAACCAGTCTTCGGCGATCGCTGGTTCAAAGAGTCCCAAGTAGCCTTCGCCCACGCGGATTTGCGCCCGTGCTCGTTCAGTACGGCTCAGACCAGTGGCTTCAGCTTTCTTGATGAGTTCTCGAACTTCTTGCGGACTCGTTTTGTGCGTCAGTCGTCCGACGTCATTCAGTTGCGTTCTGAAGCTCGGGGCCTCCGCTTGAATTGGTGCTGAAGGGCCCGATTCAGAAGGTTCTGTGGACATCATAGCCCCGGCAACGGTTGGCGCCACTCCAGGCACAATATTCTGGCTTCTTACAGGCACTAAGCTAACGACAGCCGGTGCCACAGAATTCAGCAGCAGGATTCCAGCCACGCATCGCGAGATGAGATTTCTACCGGAATTTGAACTTAGAAAGCGAGATCGTGATTTGAGCAACATGACAGTCACCGCACAGCAAAGTGCTTTTCCTATCATAACAAATATTTGCCAAAATGTTGCGTAATTGTCATTTATTTTTGAAAAAAGTTGCTGTTTAGGTTCAAATCGTCGTCAAAATTCTCCTGACATGAACGGGGTACCGTGAATCCCATCATGGAATCCCTGCAAGTCACCGTCGAAATCGTGGATCCGCCGGAGGGATTCGATTGCTTGCTGCAGGTCGGAAGCTCGCTACAGCGCGAACTCGCGTTCGAGATCTCTTGGAAGGGAGAGAATCCGACTGGCCTTGCGGTGGTGCGCAATAGCGACGGCCGGAGATTTGTGTATCTGGTTTGGCTCGAACCCACTGGCAAGCGCTATGGCCGCATCAAACTTTGGGCGAACCAGATCGCCGCTCCGGGAACTACCGGGCGGGTGTTGGTTCAGGTCCCAGGCAAAGACTCCAAGGGCCGCCCCGCCTGCGCCACGGTGGCTGGAGTGACTTCGAATGCGCATTGAGCGCAATCATTGATTGCACTTTAAGGTCTTTAGAATCTTTTCGACCTCGGACACAGATTCCGGGTCTTGGCCAACGATTCGAGCAAAAACGAGTCCCGATGTATCCTTTGACTCCGATGCAAGCATCATGATGACTCCAATATCGTTGCTCTGAAATCGCACATCGGCGCGAAACAAGATACTATCCAGGCCGTGTGCCTTACCCAATTCCATAACTTGTTTCAGTGTCACGATTTTCTCACGGCGAAAAATTTCTTCGATTGATTTCTCAAAAGCTCTTCTTAGATCAAAGTTCCTATCCTTTCGAATTGCAGCTAAGTCAATTCGAATACTTTCATTTTCTGCAATTAGATAATCCTTTGTGGGGCTTATTCGTTTTTTATAACTTGCAGGAACCGTAACTTCCCAAGTCCCCACTCGCATCTTAGAGTCCGTATCAACCACCCTGAATACGGGCCCGACACGGATAATAGGTGCGCATCCAAATGATCCTAGTGCGATCGTGGTAATTAGTAGTAATTGTGCCCTTTTCATGCTTATGCTGCCCGTTCTCAATTGGATCGTATCGAACTATTCTATACCTTCGCAGGTGCCGGAATTATTGCTGCTCCTCTCCCGAGTCTCCCAGATCCAACAAGTCGTACAATACTTCGAATACCTTTTCGCTGTTCATCGGAACTGCGATGTCCCTGCGCGCTAGCGCTTTCGTCGTACCCGTGATGTACTTATCAGTGATGATGACGTAATCTTGATCATCGTCCATTTCAAGGCGAGCCGCCAACTTCCCTGTTCGCAGGTCATAAAACTCTCCGCTATCGTATAAGGCATGCTTACCGTAAGTGGCTGTATATTGCGACCAAACACCTTGGCTGCGTTTGAATGTCCAAGTCGGGCCACCGCGATAGATGCTCCGCACGACAAGGGTTTTCTTGTCTTCACTGCGAGTCACCGACCAAGGCGAAAGTGCAACCCCATTTTCTGATGCCTTCACTGGCTTGAAACCAGGGATGATTCCGTGATCCTGAATCTTGCCTTTGAACTCACTGAGCACGTGCCCTTGGTCGACCCAATGGCTCCTCTTCTCGATATCGATAGGCAGAGTAGACGCCGGATACATCCGATCGAGCAAAGGATCGTACCAAAATCGAACTTCGGGGGTGTCATTGGAATTACCAACTACTAACGCTAGGCGCCCGCTGGCTCCAGGAATGAGATAGTAACTTCCGTAATTATTAGGCAAGAGAACTTTATCGCGGCCGAGCATCGTCGAAACATTTCGGACTTGTAATGTGCCGCTTGTATTAAGTATCCAGTTTTCTCCATTCTGGCTAAATTGGACCTCACCATCAATATTTATCAGGCAATAATCCAAAAGTGTTGCACTAGTCGCCTGAAACAGTGCCGCAGAGGCATCATCGAAACCTTCACAAACCACTGCAAAGCTATCATAGGGACCGGGCACGACATGGCTCACGCTTCCGCTCGAACTTCCACTCAACTGCCCATCGAGCCTCTTGGCGCTAGGAGTAGTCTCGTTTAAGGACTCCAATCTGAATTCATACAATCTGGAGTTATAGCGAACGTACAGCCAGGAATCGAACATGTGAACGCCCGAGCCTGACACCGATTTGGGAGCACACACATACTGGTCGGCAATTCCAGATCCGGTGACAGGATTCAGCATCGGGCGCTGAGCCGGCTCCTGGCACCCCACCAAAACCAGTCCGACTGCACAAAACAGTGCCCTTTGCCGTCCCATAGCTCACCTTACTCCAAAGCCGGATTGAGGTTCAAGGTAGCCCAAAGTTCCCCCTCATTACTTGTTATGAGGGGGGTTAGGGGGAGAAAGAGCCCAAGCCAAATGAACTGAATCAACGCGCTAGTGGTGGTTTGCTCCACTCGGCACGATAGTAGATTGCCACGATCTCGTCTGCCGGCGGCGGCTTGACGGCTGCCCCGTCGAGGTCCACCCAGATCAAATTCTCCAGCTCTTTCTTGCCTTGGCTAGCACCTTCGGAATCGATGATGGCGATCGGTCGAGTTAGAGCGGCTACGTCTTGGCCGCCCTTCCAGCAGAGGTGGGTGATGACGAATGGCCCGTCTGATCCTGGCTGAAAATGAAGTTCCCCTTTCTGACTTGCCACAACGCGCACTTGATCTCGGAGAGCCAAAGTTGGCATCAAAAGACTATAAGCCAACCAAAGGATTATGGCGAGGGTGACCAAGACGATTTGCCCGATCACATTTCGCTCTAGACGGTGCAATCGTTGCTCGATAGTACGCATGTTGCAGTATTGCGCACGAAACCTGCATCTTGATCGTCAGAATGAAATGATGGTTCCTGCCGTTCTTAGTCTAGTTCTTTCGACGACCGGGGCCGTGCGCCAAATCCCTCTCAATGGCCAGGAATGGTCTTTGGAATGGAGCCCAAATGGTCAAACACTGGCGATGATCGATATATTTAGCCCGGAAGACGGAGACTCTGTAAAAAAATCGACATTCAGATTGTTCAATCCTACTCGCACCATAGAACTTCCGGTCTCAGATAATGGTTGGGCTATTGACCGGTGGAAACCCGATGGGAAGCAGATCATGATATCGGATTGGTATCAAACTCTCATTTTGGATATGCCATCCGGAAAGATCGCTAAACGCTTGCCGCCCAATACCTACGCTTGGTGGATCGGAGACGTGCTGTGTATCACAAAGAAAATTGAGGTCAAACCCAACAACCGCGTGCACCGGTGGTGGTTCGGAAAACAAGAACGTAAACTTCCAACAGGTTTAACGTTTGACAGCGCATCCTTGGATGGAAACGTTTTGATCGCTGAAGTCAATAAGGGCTCCAACGACAACAACCGCTCAACATATGCATTGGCGATGATCGTGCTTGACGAGGCAGGAAACATCCGTTGGTATAAGAAGCTCCTGTCTGGCGGCAGGTTGGATTTGCGAGCAGACTATGTTTCTAGCTGGAATCCCAAATACGGAATGCTTGCGCGTACGGTCGACATTTCTGGAGCACCGTCAATGTTGGGTTTCGTTGAAGATCGCTTCGGTGAAACAGCATTGGAGGCACTCAATATTCCAAACGAATCTTGGTATGGTGCCGACAACTTAAGGTGGGTCGGTGAACGTTCTCTCACAATGACCATGGATGTCAGCTATTTGAATGGCGCCACTCCGCCAGTGTACATCGCACTCTTTGATGCAGTCTCAAAGACCATTCGCCCTATCTACGGAAGCCCATCGATGGTGAGTTATTCAGGCTCCAAGCATTCCGCTGCCATTATTGAGCGTCAGGGTAGTGGCTCATGCAGACTCGTTATATGTGGGTGGAAGCGTAACAACAAGGGCGAAATCATCACTACAGAATACGTTCCTGCAGATGCACCAAGGGATGCGCTCGGAAAGACACAGGATTGGAGTCATTACATCATCCACCCATCGAAACCGCTTAAGCCAACCCGCACCCGCCCCGCAATCGTTGCTCGATAGTACGCATGATGCAGTATTGCGCACGGATCACTTATCACGTGATTACGAACGTGTGTCCATCTTTGCGCGCCCTTACTTTGAATGGAGTTAAACAATCTCTTTTCAAAATCAAATTCTCGCACACTTTCTACTCTCATCCCCGTTATAATGATGGGGCCTGTCCTGTATTCGCTGAATCATTGGGCACCTAGTATTTTGCCCTGCAGCGGTCTGCGTCAGGTTTGGACCGGTTTTGAGTACAAGGAAGATCACTTATCACCGAACTTGCAAGATTTAAGAGGGAAAGGGCTCGCTTCGTAGGCTTACTCCGTCGGATCGCGGATGATCCGGCGGCCGTTAGTCGTTGCCACGATGAATACATCGCGGTTCGAGCATATCTGATTAACGCTTGCGCTGCGGTGCCCGACTGGTTACACGAATGTGAATCAAGTCATCGCTTTCGGAATCGGATTCAGGACGGGATTCGTGTTGATGGGGCCCTAGTTCATCCCAGATTGGACTTTGGCGCGTGCGTCGCTGAGTCGCAGGCGCTGAAGCTAAAGACAAGAGCCCATTTTGCCTTTCTCGGCGGCAAGAAGGTACCTGACGAACAGAAATCCTCGAGCTTCATTACCGAATATGCCAACCAGCTAGTTACGTCGATTGCAGGCGCAATTGGCGCGACATTTTTCGGCGGACGTCCGGTGATTCAGTTTTGGATCGTAGTTGGAGCGGTTGCCGCGGCTTTGTTGCTTCGAGTAATAAAATTGCAAAGGCTCGGCTACAACCATAAGAGGTGGTTGGTAACCGCAAGTATTTTTCTTGCCGTTTCCACGGTAGCGTGCGTATTGGATTTTAAGAGGTCCGCACCAGTGCCTCTGCCGCCTACCGTTGAGAAAACAGAAGGTGGAGCCGAAATAGAAACTTCGCCGCGCCCTGGTCGAGGAAATGCAGAGTCAGGAACCTCGGACCAACCTCGTATTGAAGTTGAATTTCTCCATTCGATTTCTAGCCTCGGAGTCTGCGCGGATGAACCTGTAGAGGTTACATTTGTTGATGAAGGCGTGAAGTGGCGGATCCATCCTACCGCAAGTATGAGCGCTGAAGACCGGCTCGGCTATGACCCTGGCGATGATAGATTCGAGCTCGTTGTCGGTGAATTCAAGCGCGGTAGCCTCGGCATTAATGGGGTTGAAATACATCCTGGCGATGGCCGGATACGTGTTGGCACGGTGCAGTTGACGATGGACGGTGGAATGGCGAACTCAACAATGTCATTTTATACGCCCACATGGCGGCGTTTTTCGCCAGACTCCGTGATGACTTACGCAGGATCCGATTACAAATCAGCAGGTGTCGTTAACCCCACTGCTGAGATTGCCGAAGGTCTCGCACCCATTCCTCCAGGAGATACAGCATGGAAAGTAGATGGGCGTGATTCGCGTGCATTCTTGCGCTTTGCATCAACATTGTGGTGTGCTCGACCAAACGGAGTTGGGTTTTATATCGGCGTTAGAGCCGGTGAACACCCAAGTGCTAGACTCGTCTTTGGAACACCGGACGGCAGTTTCTTTGTTCTACAGCGCCGTACTCGTTCCAAGTGGCGTATTGGAAAACTCATCGATGGCGCGCCGGTCTGGCTAGCTGAACTCAGCCTGCGTACGGCTTTCGACGCATTTTTTCAGTTTATGGATGATGGGTTCGGCAATTGTCATTTGTTTGTAGATACCGACATGCCCACTGTCGTTCCATACAAGAGCAAGGCAGCAAGAATTCTAGCTCCAAATAGTAGTCAGTTTCAACTTACCGCTGCCGGACGCGAGTGGCCGCTATACGTCTCATTCCAGGCCGAAGGCGTTACTGCCTATCTTCGCAGCGTACTCGTTTCAACCTACACCCATCCCTCGGATGCCGAAGCGCGGGTCGCAGCACGCGTAATCATGCGGAATCCTGGTGAGTATTTATCCTTAGCGGGCGATTAGCCAACGGCTGCAGAGTGGAAAGTTACTAAGTGGTTGCCTGGAGCAGACGTCTAGCGAATATTCGCGCAAAGGTCCTCCCTGCACGATATTCTAAACTCGCGCAGTCGTAGCATGAACTTAAGCCAATTCTCAGATTCTTCGTTACCTCCAATTAGTTATTAATTTTGCAAGCGAATTTGCCAAAGAAGGCGGTTTTTTTGAAGTCTACGTCGGCGAACCACCGCCCACCGACTCCCTGCAATCCCTCATATTAGCAAGCGTGTTTGGGCGGTTTCAACGATGGCACGGGCTCATCCTTAAGGATTGATCATCGAAATTCGCCACCAATCTTGAGGGCTCAATTGTGGGACACTCCTCAGTTGCTCTTGTAGAAACCACTCTTTTCCTATACACTCGTATTGTTAACTGGGCTACGTTTCTCGGTTGACCCACGGAAGCCCGATGAAATCACATGCCTTTCTCACCACTTTACTGACCTGCGCAACGCTAAGTTCAGCGCATGCTTGGACTTTCGTGAATCTGCATCCCGCCAGCGCATCTGTTTCTGCAGGGTTCGCCGCAGGTGGCAGCACTCAAGGAGGGAACGCCAATATTAGCGGCGTGCTTAACGCAGGTATGTGGAGTGGCAGTTCGGCTTCTTGGACAAGCCTCCACCCGAGCGGTGCAAACTACTCCGAGGTTTGGGGGGCATCTTCCGTTTCACAAGTTGGCTACGCGCATATCGGAGTCACTACCCACGCCAGCCTTTGGACGGGCACCGCCGGATCATGGATTTCACTCAACCCTAGCTTTGCTCTAGGCTCCATCGGGTACGCCGCCACTCCTACTTCTCAAGCCGGTGCCGTCTACGCATTTAGTACTGTAGTCGCCGCCTACTGGACCGGATCAGCGGGCTCTTTCGTGAACCTGAATCCAACCGGGGCGAGCCAATCCGTCGCCTACGGAGCCTCTGGTTCGATCCAATCCGGTTACGCCAACATTGCCGGCGTGACCTCCGCCGGAAAATGGAACGGCACCTCGGCATCTTGGGTCAACATGCACCCATCCGGAGCCACTTCTTCGATCGCCTATGCAGCAGACGCCGCTAGCCAAGCGGGTTACGCTGTAATCGGTGGTTCAAACCACGCGAGCCTTTGGACAGGAACTGCTGGTTCCTGGGTGGACTTGCACCCGACCGGTGCAACTGCCTCAACTGCATGGGGTGTCAGCGGCCCCTACCAAGTCGGTGGTTCTGTATTTGGCGGAATCCAGCGCGCCAGCCTCTGGACCGGGTCTTCTGGCTCACACGTTGACTTGCACGCATTCCTACCCGCAAGCTTCACCAACTCCGTCGCCCGTTCCATCTCCACAGACGGGGTGAACTACTACATCGTCGGGATCGGACGAAACTCTGCCACCTTCCGGGACGAAGCCCTGCTCTGGACTCAGCCCGTCCCCGAACCTTCAACTCTCGCCGCACTGGGTCTCGGCGCCTTTGCTCTCCGACGCCGCAAGCGCACGGCAAAGTAAGTTTCCTCGGTTTGCGGGTGAATTCAGCCCAGACTTAGCCAATTTCCGCCTTACCGGCGGCCGATCCAGTTCGAATCCATACCTCGAGCAAAGAGGAGCTCTTGCAACTGCCCGGTGTGCGTTCCGAGATGGCGCAAGTTCACGAGCTGGTGGTCCAGCTTCGGGATCCGGTACCAGGAAAATCCAGATTTGGGCGATGCCAGATCAAGCGCGTCCACCCAGGCGTCCACCTGTTTGACGATCCAGTCCAAATAGCTCAGGACTTCCGACTTCGAATAAGTCGTCTCCTCGGGAGGAATTCCTTCCTCGTCGTCATCCCACAGGCAAGTCGCTTGGGATTGATGCTTCTCCCAAGGCACAAAATCCGACTTCATTGGCATCAGATAGAGGTGGGTGTAGAACAGAGCGTGGTAGGCAATGCGCCAAAAGGTCCGCGGATGCCCGCTCGGCGCCAAGGCCCACAGGTCGTCGGGGCAATCTTCCACACACTGGCGGAGCATCGCCAGCCCTGCCTTGTACTGCCCCTTGAGTGCGGCTTGAAGTTCCATAACGGTTAGACTACACGATTCGCCGTCGTCCAGTTTGCCGAATTCTTGCTCTTTGGTCACATGAATCAGATTCTGTAGCAACGCAGCTGAACCATCACCTTCTCCCAACCCATCATCGGCGCCAGAACCAAGTCCCCCCCTCATTACTTTGTTATGAGTGGGGTTAGGGGGAGAAATTCCGTGCCAAACTAAACCTATGGCGCAAAGCCAGTTGCCGTTAGAAAATGTGAGCACAAAGAATGGCGGGCATTCTGGGATTCTTTCGGAATGCGCCGCACTGTTGCAAGCAGTTTGTATCTATTTGGTAGGCAATCCGAGGCTCCAAGGTTTTGGCAACATTGCAATTGCTTCTGCGGCAATCACGTCGGTCATCGTTATCCTTTGGCAAATTCGCAACAGCCGAACAGACTCCCTCATCACGTTCGCCAGTGCAGTTTTCGTGGCGTCAGCAATACTAGTAAGAGACAAGATTCCATTCGATCAATTGCTCGCAGTTGTCTTGGTGTACGTGGCTCTCATTTCGGCGTTGGTGTACTTTGCGAATAAGGCGCGGTCCAGTCCATCAAGATGTTCAATTTTGGTCATTATCGCAACAATTGCATCGATGGTCAGATAGGACGGCGGAGACCTTTAGAGTTCCTTATGAAGGTGTGTCGAATATGAGAATAGTTGTATCAATTACAGCGTTTATAGGATGATTCGACTAAGAATATGGACACAGCTCTCGTTCTTGAATTGTTTCTCAGATTCTTTCTGAAGGGTCTGGTGGCGGGCGTTGGGCTAGCAGGATTTCTCAGAAGACCAGCCGGGAAGCCCATCATGTACCTGTGTTTGTTTCCATTGCTCATCTTAATCGGTTTGATCGCCTTTGTTACTGTCACCTTTTCTAATTTCTATCCCATGGCGCGACTCCTCGGAATCACCAGCCTTGGTGGTGCTAATGGTGGCGTATTGGGTTACTTCGCAACAATCCTCATGTTGAACCGATTCCAGACGAAATCCAAAGAAGAATCCACCAAGTGATGTGAGGCAAGTGGCAAAGCCAAGTTCAATCCAAGGTAACCACACCCGTCATCGGAGCCGGAACCAAGTCCCCCACCTCTTCACTTTGTTATGAGGGGGGTTAGGGGGAGAGAGGAAGCGAAACCCTTCAGCTCCACCGCAACAGATGTCGACAAGAAAGGCAAACCTGGTGAAAGCAACTCTTCCACCACACCAAAGTTTCCACTATAATGCAGTCATCAAGGAATCAACCATGAAGCGCACCGTTCTTACCCTCATTATCGCCGCCGGAATGGGAACGCTGGCGCACGCCAGCTTCGACATGATGTTTGTGGCCGACGGTGTCACCAAGTCGATCCACCGAATCGACCCGATCAACGGAGTCAGCTTGGGGCGGTTCGGAGCAGGATTCCTCAGCAACCCGGTCTCTGTTTCCCTCGGACCGAATAACGAAGTCTGGGTTTTGGACCAACCAGGCTCGAATTCGAGAGTACGAAAGTTCAACGGAAACACGGGCGACTATCTCGGCGGTTTTAGCTTGTACTATTCCACGGGAAGCGATTCCAAACTCCGCGTGGTCGGTAACAACGTTTTTGTGACCTCAGGGAATGGATTTGGTAGCGGATACCTCTTCAACTACCAGCTTAACGGAAACCTCAATGGTGCTTCTTACCTCTCTTTGACTGAAGCTGGAAATCAGACGCAAGGAGTAGCTGTGATCGGTTCTACCGTCTACTGCAGTTCCATCCAGAGCGCGTTTTCTCGACACCTGTTCTACCAAACCCCTGTGAGTAGTAGTTGGAATGGAGGCTTCATCGGCTACTCCAATACAGTGACGTCCAGCGCGAATCCTGGCTACCTAACTGCCGCGAACGGATTGCTAGTTCACACAGCAGGGGTGACGCAAGGCTTTGTCTTTAACTCCTCGCTCGCGTTTATTCAAAGCTTTGGTATCTCTGGGTTTACCAGTATTAAAGGACTGGCTGGAGGACACGAAGACTTGGTACACGTTGCTGGTATGACTTCGAACGGATTCGGCGTCGCCAAGTATTACTCGGGAACCAATGACTTCATCTCTCCGACGGTCATTGGCGGAACAGGCATTACTGACCCACGCGACATCGCGGTCCTCATCGCTCCCGAACCAGGAACGATGATCGCCCTCGGCGCAGGGCTCGCTGCCTTACTCCGCAAACGCCGCCGCGCAAGTTAATTCGCCCACAACTTCCCCTCCCGACTCTGTTTTGTAGGGAGCGCTCCGACAAATCCCCCCTCATTACTTGTTATGAGGGGGGATAGGGGGGAGAAAAGCCAACTACTCGATCTTCGAACCGAAGAATTCATTCGACCGCAGAACAGCATCAAGGTAAGCCAGTTTCTGCAACTCGTTCACGAACTTCCCCGCCAAGGCAGGCTCCGATTCCTCCGCCCAGGTGAGCGACATCCGGCCCTCGTTCAGAGTGATCGCCCCAACCTGTTCCGCGCTGAATGTGGCCCGGCGAGCGGGGTCGAATCCGCGGATATCCAAGAGCGTCACCAATCCCGAATACAGGTTCAGCCTAAGCTCGTATCGAGCGCGATACTGGATCAGCCACAGGCTCAACCGGAAAGCCAAAGTTGCTCCCGTCAGCGCGCCGCACACCAAGCACAAGTATTGCCCAATCGAGAGCACTGCGAAGTCCGTCACGCCGACCGTCCCAAACACCACGCACACCCCTGTGAGCACGGCCAAAATCACGATCTCCAGGGTCGAGACGAGATTCGGCGGTCGCGCCGAGAAGATCACCTCTTCGCCCTTGATCTCAAAACTCGTCAGTATCGGTGCTTCGTCCATCGCCGCAGGTTCACCCCACCTCCATCATGCCTCAACTCCAGAGCCATTGGCTAGAGCGAATCATCTCTTCTCCCCCCTTCCCCCCTCATTGGCTTCGCCAATGAGGGGGGATTTTTCGGAGCATTCGGCCTTTCGTTTCAATCCGGCAACCACTCCCGATCTACAGCATTCAAAGAATTGGAATGCATGGCGACGCTTCCCTTCACAGAGGCAAAGCTGGGCTGGCGATTTCCCCTTTCACTTATCAGTCACCAGGCGAAAGCTCCGAGATTCCCCCCCTCATTACTTGTTATGAGGGGGGTTAGGGGGGAGAGGGGCTATACCGAACACTGTTGGTCTCCAAATCGCCGCGGCACTTCATTTTGGTACTTTCAAGTTGGCTAGTAACCAGTCGCCGTCTTTGAGCCGAACCCTGCTGGCCCTCGCCTGCTCGACAGCCGAGCGAGTGAACCCACTCGGGCTCACAACCCAGGCTTCATCCGCGCGGTAGCGATCCCGTGCGCCTGCGGCTTCCTGCACCGATTTGATCCCAGCGGGCCGTCGCCAGCGCTTGGCTTGAACCACGACTCGCCTTCCTTGTCGATGGATGACCAGATCGGCTCCAAAGTCATTTGAACGCGGAGTCAGCTCGACCGCCCATCCCTCGCGCTCCAAAATCTGCCGGAGTGCGCGCTCGAACTCTTCTCCGCTCATCTGCTCGATTTGCCCAAGGGACGGAAGAGGCTGTATTCGTCGTATCCAGCGTTTGAAAATGATCCAAAGCAGCCCCATCAAAATCAGGCAAAGAAACACCAGAAAAAGCGGAAAAAATGCGCGAAGAAAAGCTCCGGAATAATCCGGGGCAGACTCCGAAAGCAGCAATCCTATTCCAAAATTCTCCATAGGCACACTCTCAGTGTCATCAAGGAATTAGGGGGGAGAGGGGGACTACACCCCAAACTTGCCAAGCTCGACCAGAGCCGTGGACTGCCCAGTCGCCGCGCAGACAAACCGAACCGCCACCGCGCAAAACCGCGAATCCACCCCAAACTGCTCCGGAACGCCACCCTTAAACGTCACAAAACCGGCCGAACGGTAGCGGCTGAGATACGTGCGGCGGTGCGCCGAAAGAAGCGGCTGGAGCAACACTTCGGTCACCACTCCGTCCGAATTGCTGCGGTCGGGGGTCAGCTCCACCGAGCCTCCCACCGCCGAAACCGAAAACCGCACCGCATCGCCCATAAAAGGCGAATCGGGCGGATCCAAAGGCAGCTCCGCCCCCGGGTTCATCTGCAAAAACTTGAAAGACAAAGCGGTGAAAAAGAGGTTCGGCCTGGCGCGGTTACTGCTCGAACTTCCCGCTTCGCGATTGGCATAATCGGCCCAAGATTCGGCCTGAGCCAGGGTGAGATTCCGCCACGCATCGCCGATTCGGGCCAGATTTTGGCGATTGGCCTGTTGGCGCGGCGACCTTGGATCGTTGACCAGGGGCCGTTCGCGCAGCACCGTCCCGTTTGGGGTTTGGGCAAAAACGGCGTTGCCAGCCCTCCCGCTGATTCCGCCGAGCACGATGCCTTCTTTGACCTTTGCCATACCGTGGATTGTTGGCGCCTCCCCCCAAAATCCTCAGCCCGTCCATGCGGCGAGATGCATGGACACTGCACGCACACTGCACGCACACTGCACGCACACATGGGCACCACTTACGCATTACATGTCGGAGGTACTGGATAAGAGGCCATACGCTTGTAGCGAGTGGTAAGTGCCAACGATATTTGACACAATGAAACACTTCGGATATCTAGTTCAGTCTCTTTAACAAACCCAAGAAGTGTATAAGCAAAGCAAATTTCGGCTCGTTTGCACAGAATACTAAGGTTACCAATGTCTACGTTAGGGCTTTTAGATTTGCAGAACCCTAGAAGCGGATCAAAAAAATCAAAGAAAGTTAGAATCGTTTCCGCATTGGCACACGTGTCTACTGGTGAAGAGGTCGCGGCCCACCAGCTTTGATCGGAGGGTAGAGCCGCTCTCTTCTGATTTGCGTCACCGTTTTTCAAAGGCTATTCTAGGCAACATCGCTCTAGTGACGAGTCCAAAGCGCAGAAAGGTTCGGTTGATGAAGCAAATTTCGCAACAGGTGCGAGGCGAGCGGGGCCAATCCGAATCGCAATATACGAAGGAGGTACATTTTGTACTACTACATTTACAAGGACACGAACTCTGAATGGCGTTGGACCCTCTATGCGGCGAATAATCGAAAGATTGCAAATAGTGGCGAGGGATACCAGAACAAACAGGATTGCCTCAGTGCAATAACCCTGGTCAAGGGTTCATCTGGCGCACCGATACACGAGTAAAGTAAAAAGTGGGGCGACGGAAACCTCGCCCCTTCTAAAATATGTCCGAAGAGCCGTTTGTTATTGTTTCCGATGAATCAGGAACTGAAGATTTGATTCGGTCGCTGAGTTTTATTGCTGGGCCGAGCCGCGCAATTGGTCGACTCAATAAGAACTGCAAAGTGGCACTGTCCGAAAGTTGTCGCACCGAGATTAAGTTTAAAGATATTGATGACGCCGGACGCTGCAAGGCGGCCAAGGTTGCCCTTACGGCATTTCTCGATTGTCCAGATTGTCGTGCACTATGCCTCACATGGAGCATGCAAGATAGCCGTCGAAATGGATTGCATGGTCGAGACGATTGTGCGGATTTTCATCGGATGCTCTTCCACGGCCTTCGATCAGTAGCCGACTGGATCGGAGATAAACAGTGGCACTGGTGCCATGATCAAAAGTCAGATTTGCAGCAGGATGAACTCATAGAGTTTCTGAAAAATACTAGAGGCAACCGGTCTCACAAGTACCAAATCGAGGACCTATTTGGAAATTCTAGGCATTTCATTCGGATTGCAAAATTTGAACAACGTTGCTCAAAACAAACACCAATACTTGGACTTGCGGATCTGCTCGCGGGAGTATGTAGGCACTCGCTCCAGGACGCAGATGGATGCGTGGCGCACTACCGGGCGAGATGTGGTCAGTCGCAGTTG
Organism: Armatimonadota bacterium; assembly: GCA_017303935.1. Lineage (NCBI taxonomy): Bacteria > Bacillati > Armatimonadota > Armatimonadota bacterium. The sequence goes on from JAFLBD010000003.1 coordinate 276,148, forward strand.
GAGCTTGGCTCAGGTGACACAACAGAGAGTCCAACGACGCGGGCGACCAGAGCAAAGCGGGAATTTGTTGCTTATGTTAAGGATGAGTGCGGAAAGCGGAGGTTAGGAGTGAGCCTTGAAAGCACGAGGCGCCTGGCGACACGACGCAAGGGGACAAAGTTCTGGATATGGCACTATGAACCTCAAGGACAATATGATAAAGCACCTCTTCGCTCGAAGAATACTGGCAGTTAAATTTCTTTTTTGTAGCAACAACTTCCGACCAATTTGATAATTCTGTGATAGAATCAAACCGGATTCTCATCTCAGGTCACTGGCAACGCCGGACCCGAAATTTGAATCCGAATTGCAATGGCTGGCGTCCAGAAATTGTATAGTTAATTCAACACACATGAGTACCGCAACACTACGCGTCGCATCTTTTTTTGCCGGAATCGGGGGCTTCGACCTCGGTTTCGAGCGGGCAGGGTGCAAAGTTGTGTTTCAGTGTGAGCGTGACGGTTTTTGCCAGCAAGTATTGCAAAAACACTGGCCAGATGTGCCGCTTGTGGGGGATATTAACAATGTGACCGCCACTGACGTGCCCAGCGCCGAAATCTGGTGCGGAGGATTTCCGTGCCAGGACTTGTCACTAGCAAACCAAGGAAAAAGGAAGGGATTAGATGGTATCAGAAGTGGACTCTTTCACAAGTTTGCAGCGCTTGCTGCAGAAGTTCGACCAAAGTGGCTTGTCCTCGAAAATGTGGTCGGGCTCCTTAATTCCCATGACGGGGAGGATTTTGGAATCGTCCTCTCAGTTTTGGATGAACTCGGGTATTGTGCTGCATGGCGAGTTCTTGACAGTAAGTACTTCGGAACACCCCAGCGTCGCCGTCGTACGTTCGTTGTCGCAAGTCTTGAAACAGACGGCGCCGCCCGAGTCTTTTTTGACCACACCACAATTGGAAAAGTGGATGGACCGTCACGCCTCCCAGGCGCGCACGCTACCTCCCGATCTGCAAAGGGCCATCGAGACGCAGATATCTACGTTATTCAACACGCGACGATCGGCAGAAAGCCAAACGCCGGCCCGCAAGCAAAGGGATTCAGATGCGACGGCGAAGCCTACACCCTCGACAGCCGAGGATCATCGGACGTTGTTTGTTCGACGAATGCTGGCTTCGGAGTACGAAGCACTTCAGGGCTTTCCAGAGAACTGGACGGACGTAGATTCCGAGCACTAGGAAATGCAGTCAACGTTGATGTAGCAGAGTGGATTGCGAAGCGCATCGTTAGCGCCGAAAAAGCGGAAACTGGTAATGTTGGATCGTGGCTGTACACGTCGGAGAATATCTCGGTCAATGCGTAAATTCATCAACTGAGATCATTCCTTACAAAGAAGGATCTCCGATCCCGAGTTGTCCATTCACTCACCAAGAATGTATTAAGCTCAGGAAGAAAACAAACCCAACTCAACCGGTTTGCTCTGTGGTATCCGGTGAGAAATTGTTTCCAGTATGTGAGAATAGAGTTTTGCCCTCTCTTAGCGTCAGTCCAAGTCCTAAAAACAAGTCGATCTTATTAGGAATCTCGAAAGTACTATTCCCGGGCGCATCCCATCAGGACCTCAAATATGGTACGCAATCGACTATAAGATTTCGAGCTCAGGGGGAAACTAAGGGCCCCTCAAGCTCGATTCGCACTGATTACATTTTGGTGAATGATGACAAGGACTACATCGGTCGAACGAGTTGCATTCTTGAAGTACAAGCTGGCGGAGAAACGAGTTCGACAAGTGCCCTAACTCAGCACGTATTGGAATGGGCATCGATGAAGCATCCGACAAACGAGCAGCTCAGGCAATCGGTGAAGCAACCCGGGATAATACCGAATAATGCCTGGAAGAGAACTTTAGAGCAGGTATTTCGAAAGGCACCTCTTTGTAGGCTCCATGGTGGCGGATTTGCAATTGCTCTTGGCACAATCAACTTCGACTATTTCACGAGGTTCATACGAACGTCGCACGATTATTATCCTGAATGGGAAGTCGCACTCGTGGAAATGTCTGACACATGGCCTTCCGAACTTGATATCGAGTTTCGTCCGGGCCGAGCCGTATTTATGTCTTATTCGGAGCTTGTTGATTCAGTAAGTGAGTTCCCGTATTCAGAAAGTACTCCGAATCCATTCCTTGTTCCGCTTCATGATTTCTGACGCTCATACTCGGTAGATGCAAGATTCATCGATTTTCTTGCGCATTTCACCGCAATTTTCAATTCTCACCTCCAAAACCTATCCACAACTGCCAATCATCGCCAGTAAGCCGGGTGCTGGGTGGCGGGTAAGCGTCATGCAGTGGCGGCGGGAACCAAAAGCCACATGGCAAAACTTAAACTATCGAGCTTCCTGAGCGGCGTGAGTGGGCGTGCCGGGAATGCTGTATATCGCTACACCAAAAACGGCACCGAGCTTAGCGATCGGCCGTTTGTGAACAACCCCAACACTCCGGCGCAATCTTTGGCCCGGTCTGCTTTTTCCAAGGCTACCAAGGCGTGGAAGACTCTGACCGCGGCTCAGGCGGCGGCCTGGAACGCATATGCGGCCAGCATCACCGAGACCGAAGCTGTGACCGGAGTCAAGACCAAGCGATCTGGATTCAACTGGTATGTCGCGCTTTCGAGCCGGTTTTATCAGGTGAACAACATGGCGGGAACCGCTCCGGCGACTCCTCCGGCCAGCGCCTTTACTGGCGATGCGTTGACCTTCACTTTGGGCGCGCAATCGGGCGGAATCAAGGTGACGGCGAGCGGAGGTAACTCGGCTGGCACGGTGACGGCCCTGATGTTCCAGAAGCTGACCAGCGCAAACAGCAAACCGCAAAAGGCCAAGTACACCACCAAGGCTTACTTCGCCTTTCCTTCTGGTAGCCCGGCGACGACGGTGCCTTTGGCTCCGGGAGTTTATTCGGTCGCGATCCAATACGTCAGCACGGCGACCGGTCAAGAGACCGCCATCCAGGTTCTGGGAACGGTTTCGGGCGTGACCTTTGCTGTGGCGGCTCCGGACGCGAGCGCCAAGAAGAAAGCGGCGTAAGTCTTCTCCTTTTGTTGTTTCCAACTCGCCCCGTGGGGATATCTTCTCTACGGGGCGAGTTGTGCTTGGGGGGTGGGGTGGTTAGGACGGTGGCCTGCTAGAAAGGACTGCGAACAGGATCAACAAGCACACCAGCGAGCCCATGACGATCGCGAAGATGGCGCGGCCTTTGCCATCCTTTCCCGGGTTGCGCTTGAGATCGTGCAAGGCCCAGATTCCCATCAAGATGGCGATGGGCGCCATGATTCCGGTGAGCGCGAGCAGTCCCATGTAGCCCGCCACGATCGCGAGCCCGGAGGTGTTCACCGGCGCGACGTACCGCAACTTCGGGTCGACCGGCGTCTGCGGCGGGTGCAGGTCTGGGCGCGGGTACATGCCTTCTTCCTGCACTGGAGGTGGCTTGTTATCCATGATCACATTCTATCACGGGATTCTGGTTTTGGCTCGACAATCTTCGCCAGCTTTTCTGCAAGGGATTGGATTTCTTGGGGGAGGGCCGGGTTGGCATTGATCAGGTACCAATATTGCGCGCGGTTCGGCGCGCTCTCCATCAGCTTCAGCACCATCTCCGCGGTTTTCGCATCCGACCGGAACAGCGCTTGGCCGACCAAATCCCACCCTTGTTGCCGGGCGAATTCATCCTTCTTTAGCTTGGCGAGCTTCTCGGCGATGAGCGGCAGCGTCTTGGCTGGGTTGCGGAACATCCCTTCAGCGACGAACGCGGCAAAGCCTTGCCCGCTCACGGATGGTTGCTGTTTTATCCAGCTCAGGCACCGGGACTCGTCGGCGATCCAGGCCTTTTGCGCATAGATGGCGCACTCGGCCGAGGTCAGCGATTCCGCCTTCACGAATTCGGGGTCGAAGGCGGTCTTCAAGCTGGGATTGTTGGCTGGAATCGCGAGTCGTCCCATCGCCTCGATCTCGCGCACGAATCGGCTCGGCGTCACCATCGGCTGCAGCACTTTCTTGATCTCAGCGTAGGTCGCGCCTTCCGTGAACATCCAGACTCGGACTTGATCCCACGGGCCCGCGATGCGCTCTTGGGACTGATGAAACGCCAGCGCGATCAGCTCGGGGCGGGTGGTTTCGATCGCTCGGTAGGGCGTTTTGATCGTCGGCTCCGACTTCTTCATCTCAAGGCAGGCCGCGCGCCCTTTTCCGGTGGCAATACCTTCGCGCGGGGAGAGCTTCACTCCGCCGCAAACCAGCAGATCTTGCACCTTCGAATCTCGGCTATCCAGCGTGAATCCGGGCACGACGATCAGCGATGCGGGCGCATTCGGCCCAGTGGCGCAGGAGACTTGGTAGCTCGTCATGCTGCTGGAATGGAACTCGATCTTGTACTTGCTGATGTTCGAAAGCGCGAGCTGGACGTATTCTCCGTCGCCGTCCTTATCTTCCCAAACGCCGGCATAGCCTTGGCTCACTGGCTCTTGGTTCGAGCCTGGGAGCAGCGAGACTTCGCGCACGGGCTTCGGCGGATTCAGGGCAGGGTCACATTTGCAATGGAGCGTGCGCCGGATCAGCCCCTGCCCCACCGTTTTGAGCGTTGCGACTGGGAATGAGTCTTCGACATAGATCGTTCCGAGTGTCGCCGCGCGCAACCGGTACGACAAGGTGCAAGTCGACATCACGTACTTTAGGTTCCGGTCCACGCCTTCGCACGAGTTCGCGAAATGCTCGCCCAGATACGGGCTGTATTGGCGGTCTTTCCGCAGCGATTCGATTTGGTCGCGGAGGTCGGCAATCACTGGCGACATCGACACTTCGCCCTGGAACAGATAGCTGATGATGCTCTTCGAGCGCTCTAATTCGACGGCCCACTTTCGCATGGATGGAGCAAATCCCGGATCCATCTCAACCACCACATCGTAGTCGTGGCCATAGAAGTTGTGCGGGCGGGTGCACTCGACATGGCAGGTCCCATCCGTGCAGGCGATGTGGCTCACATGGACCTTTTTCGATCCTTCATGATTGCAATAATCCAGGCCGCTTTCGCCGTCTGGGCTCCAATCGGACCAGGAGTAGCTGCACTCGAGCACATATCCCCCTCCGATCTTGAAGTCGGTTCTCGTCGCACGCGGTGTTGGAGGTGGTTCACGGAACGCGGTGAACCCGGAAGCCTGCATCGTAGCCAAGAGCAGAATCGAAGTGAGCATCCTCCATTATAGTGACTTTCGGTGCTCGTTCCACAGGATTTGCTGCACACGGGTGAACATGTGCAATCCTCACGCGTTTTCTAGATAACCGATTTAGTCGCGCCCGGCTTATTGCTCAACGAATTCCACGATACCGACAGCGTTGCCATCCGGATCTTTGATCACCGACGAGAATCCGACTCCTGGAACCGGGGACTTTTCGCCGTCGGTCGAACCGCCGATCTGAACCGCTTTCGCCAAGGTCGCGTCCAAACTCGCCACGCGGAACCACAGGCTAGGAGAGTCTCCCGCGTTCACCACATCCTTCTTCATCAGGCCGCCGATGTGCTGATCGCCAATACCGAAGACCACCATATCGGGGGTGAACGCCTGGAAATTCCAGCCGAATAGCGATTCGTAGAACGCCTGGCTTCGGGCGATATCGGTGACAAAGTACTCGACGTGGCAGAGGTTGTTGAGTTCGCTCATGACCACATCTTATCGCGCATTGGCACCAACGGTGGGGACCAAATGTGCTGAATTTAGATTCGGGCCTTGGCGCGCCGAGCGGCTCTGGCGCAACTGTAGCCGCTGGTCCATGCTGCTTGTTGGCGAGTCTTCCCTTCCGAAATCTTCTTGGTATAGGCCTCGATCCGCACTCGGCGAACGAAGCGGCTGGGAGATTCTCCCATCAGGATTCCGAACTCGCGGCAAAAGTGCGCCCGGCTGAGATGGGCCAATTGCGCCATGGTTGCGACAGACCAATCGCGGTTCGGGTCGCGCCGAATGGCTTCGCACAGGAGCGCGAGACGCAGGGTGACCTCAGCCCGTGTCGTCCACCGTTTACGGGGTTGCGCAGCAAGTCGAAGGCCAAATCCACATGGCATACCGTTGGACGCTCGGCGGCGTAAATCCGTTCGTGGAACTAGTTTTCGGCAGTCACTGCCCCAGCTACAGGTTCACCGTGACGCGGTAGACCTTGCCACCCTTCCCCACCATCATCTTTATGCGCGAGTTCGACTCCCAAACCGGATCGCCGTACTTTACGGCTCGGTCAAAGGTCGCTTCGGTGGGTTTGCCATCCACCATGAGGCAGAGTGGATCGCCACGCTTCTGCTCCGCGACATAGGCGAATCGCTTGCCGTCGGGGCTGAAGATCACCGAGTCGCCTTCCAGATATTCGACGCTCGAGTATGGGCCAAACCGTTGGTCGTTCACATGGACGGTCATCCCTAGCTCGCTCTCCGTCACAAACCCGAGTCGGTCGCCAGAGGGCGTCAGGGCAAGGCCACTGTACTCGGTGGTTTCGGGATAATTCCCTTTCGATTCCCAGACGATCTTCGCCACCGACGTCTCGCGGCTGAGATCTTCCTGTAGCACCGCGTAATGGTCTTCCCCAAGTTCGACAAGCATCGCGTAGCCTCCTTTTACACCCTCAGAGTATACCGTCACGTCGTGCACGGCGATGCTGGCGACGGGCCAAGTCATGCCGTCTGTCCGGGCACGATACAAATAGAACCCAGCATCCTCATCGTCCTTGTCCACGGGCTCCTTCATCAAAATGCCCCGTTCGAAGGTCAAATCTTCCACGAGCTCAAGCCCGGGGCGAGTCACCTTGACCTCCTTTCCGTTGAGCCAAAATCTTCGATCTGACCTTGCAAGGTACCAACCATATCCGCTCGGCGTCGGCAGAATATCGTCGTTCGGACCGATCGCAGGTAGGCCGTCCACCAGCTTTCCATCGATGTACGCCATGCTCCCTGCTTGCAGCACCACCCGCTTGTCGGCGAGCACAAAATACGTCGGCGAATCATCGCTTGTCACGCGCCATTTGTCATGCCGAGCCTCCCACCGCCCCTCGTTCGTTTTGAACGTGGTGAGCAGGCCCGTCGGAGTCATTCCCGCCCAAAGGTCGGTCGATTGCAGTACGACTTTGCCGTCGCGCTCCAGCCGGGAAATGCCGCCTTTGGTGAACACGCGAATCTTGGGTTTGACCGACACCACGCTCGCCGAATCGAACCCACGCGCATCCTCTTTGCCATTCACCCAAAGCACTCTTTCTTTGCCATCCCAGAACGTGTAGTACCAATCCTTCCCGTCGGGGGTTGTGTACGCAAATGGGTTGCTGCCGATGCTCAGCCAGGGCAACTCTGTGTCGTTTATGATGTACCGCACTCGGTTGCTGGCGACTTCCTGGCGAATGGCGTGGTGCATCCCGGGGCCGGTAGTCACCTCTGCGGGATTCGGCCCCGATGGACCGACGTATTCCCATTTGACGGTCATGGTGGCTAGGGCGAGCGCGGCGAGCAAAGACATCGTATTTTCTGACGCGCTATCGTCCAGAAACGGTTTGCCCCTGTGCAGTTTTGCTGAACCTGCTCACAGCTCGAAATCTCTAGATTGCTCGTGCCGTGTCCCAGTGCAAATTCGGTACCGAACCTGGCAGTGCCTGTTTATTGAGCCGTTGCAGCCGTGGGCAAGAACCAAAGCGTGGATGGACTCACGGTGCGGTGGTAGACGAGAATCTCGGTCATCGGGAGTGTAGGCGCCGCTTGTGAACGGGCCATTTCTCGCCAACTATTTGGATCAAAGCCCCAGCCAAACATCGCTCGAATATAGTTCAAACTCCCCCACCCGCGAGTCGCTTCATCGGCGCGGCGCAGGTCCACAAAGAACCTATCTTTTCCGACTCGGCCGAGGAACTCGCCGAGGTCGCCTGCGCGGTCAAAAGTGAGCTTCATAGGCTCAAACGTGCGCTTTTGGGAAACCTCAATCGGCTCGTCCGGGACCATGCGCTTGGCGTGAATCGCGCCGGTTGTCCAAGCGAAAGTCACCGTCAAGTATCTATTTTGCAGATGCGTACGGACGGCGGAGCCGAGCGTAACATATCCCATGTCGATAAACTCTTTGGGCAAGTTGCCCATCACGTGACCATCATGAGCCCAAAGAGCCGCTTTGCCATCGCCGAGGCGATGCATCAGATTTTCGCCCATGAATCGGTCGCGCCGCGAGAAGTACTCGGGTGGCATCTTGCTGTAATCGCGCGGGCCAGGACCAAATTCAAATTCATACGATTCCAGAGCCTGCTGCCCTGCTTTTGCCGCGTAGATTCCTTCCGCATCGCCGGTCTTCTCCATGGCGGCTACCAATTCTTTTGCCAGAGCAAGGTGCCGCGCAAACGAGCCTTCGGGCTGGCTTCCGGTCCACGCAATATAAGTTTTTCCCGTGGACTCAAATTTGAGAACGCTATCCAACTCCTTGCGAAGTCTGTCCGCTGTTCGGCGGTCTTTCTTGCTCAGGCGGTCTAGAGCCAATCCGAAATCGGCACTTGGATCTTGGCAGTCAATGCCATACACTCGGATGGGCTTGCCGGTCTTGATCACGTAGGCTCGGAGCCACATCATCAGAGCTCCAAATTCATCGTTTCGCCAGATCGAAAACAGCCCAGATTCGCTCATCAAGCGGGCGAGGTCGCCCTTGCCTTCGTTCACATAAGCATCAAATTCTGCCGCGGGAGCGCGGTTGATCTCCAGCATCAAGCTGTTGATCTTGCCTTGCCGCACGAGTTCGCGGATCAAGTGTGTCTTGAACAGTTGTGATTGTCGATCGCCGTGGGTGCTCTCGCCGATTCCCACGACGCGCGCATCTTGCAGCCATTCAATCATCGGTTTCAGCTCGGACTGCATCGGCACGTCCGATTCAAACGCAACAGAGTTTTGCTTCATCCAGGCGAGTGCTCCTGGCTCCCATTTGGCACGTTCATCGTCTGTCGGCAACGGCAGCGCTTCCTGACCCAGAGCCAAAGCGGCGGCGGCCAATTGGGTCGTAACGACCAGAAGTCTCAACCATTTCATGGCAGGATTATATCCTTGCCCCGGGCCCACTCTTATGAGCCAAGCTGCCGAAGGAATCTTGTCGGGATGACGCCCATCTTATGGTTAAACTTATCGGGTCGATTTGCGGCGACGGCGTAAGACAAGCCCAACCGCTCCGGCCAAAGCCAGCATTGATGCGGGTTCGGGGGCAACCACATTCGCCGCTCCGAAATTTCCAGCGCCGAAACTGTAACCCGCGGACACATTTTGGTGGAGCAGCACGCCGTTGTTCGTATAGCCTTCCACTCTCAACGACGTCGTTGAAGCAATATCTTGACCAATAGCAAAATAGCCATCGTGGGCATTGGCGATCGATGGCAAAACAACGGTGCTGTTGAAATTGGGCAAAGTCGTCGAAGTCGCAAACGTAAGGAAGCCGGAAGTCGTCACCCCGCCGAAATACACGGAGAGCGTGCCAGTACTACTTACTCCTGTATATCCGAATTGGTACCCGGAACCGTTGGTTGACAGGCACGCCTTCCCCAGCCGTGTCCCTGAAACTAGGAACCCGATGCCAACCTGGTCCTGGATTGCGAAAGTACTTGCGTTTATGGCCGTGTAATGGAGGGCATTGCCGGAAGTCACGCCAGCCAAAGATACGATGCCATCACGTGTATCTAGCGTTCGGTAGGAAACACCAGCCACTCCTGCAATCGTGTTATTCGCCCCGGTGGTGAAATTGTATCGGCCAATTGTGCCTGAGGTTGTCACATAGAACAATGAATTGACACTGGCGTTATACGCGAACTGTGCTACGTTAACGCCGATAAAGGTCACTCCCATCGAATCGCCGGTGTTGTAGTTGTAAGAACGGATGAAGCCAGACGACGGGTCGGATACAAACACTCGGTTGTTGGCCTGGTCGAGTGTTACGTTGTTGGCGTTTGGCGCGCCGAAGCTACCGAGAGCCACATTGGTGACCGGGTCGTGCCGCTGGATTCGCCCAGTCGTCACCTGCGGAATGAGAGATAGGTCAAACGACGCCCTCGCCCCTGGAGCCAACACTGCCACCGCACACAATACAAGAACCAATCGCCGAGACATGCTGGGAGTATAACACCCAAACCCTCGAATCCAAAATCATTGGGTCGGCCTAGCCCAATCCCTGCTGTTGCAGCCCTGGGTTGGTCGCCAATCCCCCCACCCTTTGGCACACGCCGCCCATCCGTTTTCCCCCCTCATTGGCAAAGCCCATGAGGGGGGAAAACGAGTAGCTTTCGCGATTTAATATTCGCAGTTGGCGGTCATTCACCGAAGTCGCGGGCATCGTGGCTATACTTACTTCGGACCGAGTGGGATGAATAGACTACTGCAAAACGCATACTATCTGGTACTCGGAGTGTCCATTTCGCTCTTAGTGGAGTACCTGTTCTTTCGGGAACAGGCCAATCCCGTGAAGGCGGCTGTTTTTGGCTTGGTAATCGGACCGTTAATCATGGTGGTACTGAGTGTTTCCGGCCTTTTTCCGCATCAAGTCGTAATTAAAGACGAGCCCAGCGAACCAGATCCATCCGCACAGTAGGTTTGTTTGCGCTAGGATCGGCCTCATCACGCTAAGTCGCCTAATCCAAAAGTTCCCCCACGCTTTGGCACACGCGCCCATCCGAGTTCCCCCCTCATTGGCGAAGCCCATGAGGGGGGTAGGGGGGAGAAACGAGCAACCCAAAAAAACTCAAACCTCTCGGGATAGCATCACGACACCACGGCTCGCCCGATCTCCATCAGCTGCCCAGACTGTCCAGTGGCGGACTTCACCGTACGGATCGCGACCGCATAGACCCCAGCGGATAGCGGCACCAATACCGTCCCGCCGGATGCCCAAGCCGAGAATCCGGCCGAGCGGAACTTTTCGGGATAGGCCGCGCGGTGAACCGAAGCCAGCCGTTGAACCAAAACCTCCGTCATCATTCCCGGAGCGTTGCCTTGGGTCACGAGCAGGTTCACCGCTCCCGGCGCGGCAGACAAAGAGGCCGCCACGGCATCACCCGAAAACGGCGTTGAAGGCAGGTCCAGCGGGATCGCCGAGTCTGGACTCACTTGCATTGCTTCCAATTTGAAGTCTCGGGAGAGATTGAGTACCGTGCCCGAAGCAAAAGAACTCGGGTTCTGCCTAGTTTTCTTCCAAGAATATGCCTTAACTCAGCGTTAACACCGCGGTAACAATGTCTTCATAATCGCGCGAAATCATCGGGACTGAGCGTGACTTATGAAACGACGTGCTTTTACTCTCATTGAACTTCTCGTGGTGATTGCGATCATCGCCATTCTTGCTGCTATTCTCTTCCCTGTTTTTGCCCAGGCACGAAACGCTGCCAAAAAGACTCAGGACCTTAGCAATATGAAGCAGGTGGGGACGGGAATCATGATGTACACCGCCGACAACGATGACACCTATTCGCAAGGCTACTTCTACAAAGACGATGCCGGCGACACGGGCGGATACGTTCACTGGACATCAACTCACTATCCTTACATCAAAAATACACAGCTCTTTGTTTCGCCAGGCGACCCGAATGGCGGTCTAAAGCCAACCAATCCTGCCTGCCAAAACATTCAAGATGGATCGATCAACTATTCATCGCCTTGCGATGCTCAAGTAGCTCGCCTGAGCTACACAATGAATGCAGCATTGATGCCGCGCAAACGACGAACTATCGACCCAGCAAACGTTGTTCCTCAAACTTCTGTCGATAACACCTCGGAAACGATTCTAATCGCTTCGTTCTCGAACTCGGTTGCCTGCGTTAACGACACATCAGCAAACCAAACAAGCACCGGCTACAAGAACAAGTCGCACCGGCCTGTGAATGCTGTTATGAGCACCGCGACCGGCGGAAAATGGGCGGGAGATAACGCGGCAGACATGGCACTCGCGGCGGTCTATGCGGTTACCCCAGCGGTTGCCAAGAACGCTTGGGCGGCATGTAAGACAGCCGCGGACAGCTCTAGCTTGCCACACATCAAGTACATGGAACCTTACCGGTTCGGCAATGGCTCCAACTATACCTATGCCGACGGCCACGCTAAGTTCGCAGCGCCAGAAGCGACCTTGAATCCAAACGCATTCCAGTGGGGCAAACTGATGTACTCGGCTGGCGGAAAGTCGGTGCTGGATCAATCGGGCAACCCGGTTCGGTAATTCAATCCAAGTCTAACTGACTCGCATGGAATGGCCCTCGGCAACTGCCGAGGGCCTCTTTTTGTATACGATTCTCTCTTTTCCCCGAGGGTTTCAGGTGAGATGACCGATTCGAGCAAGAGCAATTCTTCGCTGTACGCGTTCGCATCGGTTTCGGCCAGAGTAATTTGATTGGTAAGCCACACTCTGCTCGTTTGGATCAAGGGGTTACCATCCTGCGTTCGCATTGTCAAGCAGTGTCCATTGGGGATTTGTTAAAAAGAAGACTCACTGTCCCCCCTCATTGGCGGCCCCCAGCCCAATCCGAAAGTTCCCCCCCTCTTTGGCGAAGCACATGAGGGGGGTTAGGGGGGAGAAGTGAACATTCCTAATTACTCAAACATTTCGGGACAGTATCACGACACTACGGCTCGCCCGAGTTCCATCAACTGCCCGGATTGCCCTGTCGCGGATTTCACCGTTCGGATCGCGACCGCATAGACCCCAGGTGATAGCGGCACAGATACCATCCCGCCGGATGCCCAAGCCGAAAACCCGGCCGAACGGAACTTTTCGGGGTAGGCCGCTCGGTGAACCGAAGCCAGCCGTTGAACCAAAACCTCCGTCACCACCCCCGGAGCGTTGCCTTGGGTCACGGGCAGGTTCACCGCTCCCGGCGCGGCAGACAAAGAGGCCGCCACGGCATCACCCGAAAACGGCGTCGAAGGGGGGACCAGCGGGATCTCCGCGTTCGGGTTCACCTGCAAAACCCGCACCGCCAGCCGAATGAAAACGTTGTTGGCATCCATCACGAATCCGCGCGGATCGCGGCCTTGCTGCTGGGCATAGGCTTTCCAGGCCATCGCCTGTTCCAGGGTCATCCCGCGCCAAGCCTTCCCCGCTTGCCGCATCCTCTCGCGAACAGCCATCTGCGCCGGAGTGTTGGGTTGCTTCGGGCGCACCCGCTCGATCATCTGGGTGCCTTGCGGGGTCTGCCGAAAAACCAGGTTGCCAAGCTTGCCCGAATACCCTTCAAACACGCCCGGAGTTTTGACCGTTGCCATGCCGTTCATTCTCGGCGCATTCGGCTGGATTCCTCACCCTTCCTTTGCGTAAACCTTTCGGATACGCTTCGGATGCGTTTGGAATAGCATTGAGATTGTGGCCAAGGTAATCCGAGTACCCAGAAAACAGTTTGGCGTATCGCAATTTCCGTTATCTAATTCACTTGAATGGCGATCCCTGATTCCGCCCTGATGCAGCTTACAAGACAAGGTGATAATCTGGAAAAACGGACACAATAATGCTAGGATAATAGTAATTATGGAGCGAAGCGTAGGCACATTGGCTTTGGCTGTATGTGGCGGAATGGCCTTGTTTGCGGTGGCTGGACCGGTCGGTGCGCTAGCAGGAGCGACTCTAAAAGCGGGACTTGGACTCACGATTCCGGCGGCAGTGCTTGGCTCCCTCAGTGGTGCAGTCAGCGATGCGGCCCAAGACGCTATCAAATCTTTTGCAGACGGACACCTGCAAGACGCACTTGCGGACTACCGACAAACAAATCGGGAAAAAATCAATCACGATTTGTCCGCGGCTATCGCGGTTGGGCTTCACGCGACTTGTCGCTCAGTTCTAGAAAAATCACCAGGTTTGTCTGACAGCGCCAAGGAGGTACTCCGTCATGCAAGTGGCTTCTTTGGTCGAGCAGGGCGTGAAAGAAGGGCTGACGAGCTCACACGATTTGCGAACGCACTTGACCAAGTGATTTCTTCTCGATTGGGTGGCGTGAATAGTCAAGACGACTTTACAACACACTCCCGAGCGATCACGGGACTGCTACTTTCTAGCGATGGCCTCGAGGATATCTTAGAACATGTGGTTTGCATTGCCATCAATCTGCCGAATTTGGCAGCGAATGTCAGCGAATCGGAGCAAATCATAAAGCTCCTTCGAGAGGAATCAAGACGAGAAATAGGAAGGGCTTCAGCAAGCTATCTTGCGAGAAACTCTGTTGCTTTTAATAAATATCTTTTCTATGTAGAGCAGATGCAACATGCCGAAATCCTAGAGGTGAAGTCTGGCGTTAGTGACCTCGTCGCGAACGCTAGACTTCAGGCAGCACTTATGGCTCAGTCAAACAAGCTCCAAACAGATATTCTCAATTTGCTGAAGCAGTCCACAACGGAGACTCACGCTAAACTGGAATATATTGTTGGAACCGTAGACCATATTCAATCCACCCTTATCGCGCAGAGAGAACAGCTGAGTGAACTGGACGCCAAGATTTCGGAGATGCACCAGGAGATGCGCATCGACCTCAAGGAGCTCAACCGAGCGATGAACGAGGTTCTCCAATACTTGAGGCCACCCCAGTGACAATGGACAAACCGAACAGAGGTTCTTAAAGTAAATGACCGAAGAAGAACAACCGAACGAGGTGCCTTCAGAGACACAGGGTAAAGAAACCAAGGCGCAGGCGGAAAGTGAGGCTCCAGTTTCGGACCAAGTTGGTCTAAGTGCGAAAGGGCTTCTACCGGGACTTGAATCAGCGACGGCGGCGAGCACCATGAAAGACCGGTGTGCAGTGCTTGTCCCTAGGAATCCAGAATTTGACGCGGACTACGTCGTACCACTCGGCAGAAACACTGGTGCCGCACCCCAACAAGCCCTAGCAGACAGACTTCGCCAGAAGATCACTGTTGGAGTGGACAAGCGGCCACTAATTATCTACGGCAAACCCAAATCCGGCAGGCAAAGGGCCGCAGAAGTTGCAGCACATCAGGTTGCTCCAAGTCTCGCCGACCACGCCATACCGAGGATATACACATTCAAGGCCGGCACTCACATTACTACAGTCAAAGAAGAAGTCCGAGAAATGACCAAGATTGAGGCGACAGGTCACTTTCTTTTTGTTTGGAGACATCCCCCTTCCTTCGTACTAGACCAGGACGGCCTTCGCGATATCGAATCTATGATTGAGCCCATGAATGTTCACCTAGTGATCATTGCTGAATCAAGTGGGGGATCAGATACCGACTCAATCCTTTGGGAGCCGAGGTATGACTGGAGTGCTCTATGCAGAGCCAAGCTCTCTGAAGACCAATTCGGCCTGCTAGATACAATCGAAGATGCAGTGCTCAAGGCTCTGAGTGAAAAGCCAATTGGAATTCAGTTGGGGTATTTCCAGAGATGGCTTGATGAGAATTGCTGCCTGGAAGTACTACGAGAACTAGCCTTTGAAAACACTGAGAGCCTTGTTACGGACCTACTCGAAGACAGTAAGGTCCCGGCGAGTGCGAGGCAATGGTGTGTGGCAGCTTGCCTCTTGAACGGTGCGGAGTATGAAATCGTCGACAAGTTGGCCAGACGACTTGCCGAGATTGAAGGCACAAAATACCGCCATCATGATGTGAAAGAGGCGACGAGGCGACGTCTTGGCTGCCGTATAGCCGGGCGGGACGCCCGTGAGGGGTCCGGAAAGACGATTGAGATATTGGATCCCCTCGTAGCACGCCTAGTGCTTTACCGGTACTGGCAATCGTCGCCTTCAAACTTCAAGCAACTTATTTTTGAACTAGGGTTAGAAGATTATGGGCCACATCGACAGCTAGCCTTGGAACATGTGATCGCTGAATGTAATGCAGGATCACGTTGGCTGGGAGAGTTTCTTTCTAGGTGGTCGAATAGCGAGCACTTTACCGCCGCGTCCCTTGCTCAGCGAGCTAGTAGTTCGGGCGTAGAAACCGAGCAACTACTTGACTGGGCCCTTTCGTCACTACAAAAGCCTGCGCCTGATCTTCCCTTCTTCCAAGCAGTAGTCGCTGTCGCGAACGGTGCACTCTGGGACCATAGGGGCGAATTGGTAGATGGATTGCTTAAGGGTGGGAATGATTCGGGATTGCTCGCTACGATGGCACTGATCGTGACAGATCAATCTGGTGAGTGGACCTGCGCAATCCTGGACAACCACAGGCTGTCTCATCACGAGAAGATCAACGACTCAGAAGAATTAGAAAGAATTGAGAATCACTTGAGGTTACTTGACGTGTTGATCGCGGTTTACGAGGTAGACGAACAACTTCTCGCGCGACACCCTGAAGCCTTTCGTGCCTATACTCGATGGTGGATCGAAACGTTCACTTCTTGTGACGGTTTGGACGAAACAGGAGTTGAAATGTGCGTTCGTGCAGTATTCTACATAATGTATAGACTTCAGCAGAGAAACGTCTTCGCTGCCGCACTAGTGACCATTCCGCTCTATGTGATGAAGCACTTCCCATCAAGGAGCCGCATGTATAGTGATCTGCGTAGTGAGCTTCTGGGATCGAAAATGCAATATGAATTCCCCATCGAAATTGTTAGGGCTCTACGCAATCTGGTAAGGGACGTGGTGGAAAGCTCTGAAGTTGCCTTCTGGGAGGCATTCAACTCAAAGGCTAATTAGAGCAGACAAAATTGAAGACCGTAGTAGAACATGGTGAGTCGAATGAATACATTAATCGTGGGCCAGGCAATAGACATTCCGAGTAACTTCAGTAGCAGAGGGGATTTGGATATTCCAAGTGATGACCAGGTTTTCGTTTACTTGGATGGGAATAGCAGCCGTGTTGCGACGGCATCCCGACCGGTTTCACCTCGGGATACCAAAGGATCTCGCCGTTGGACAGTCTCACTTCGCGTGGTGGAAGTTGAGGTTACTCACGAGGTTCACTGCCCTAAACTTGGTGGCTGGGCATCACTAACCGTTAAATCTTCAGTTCGGTTTGACCGTACGGAAGAGCCAGCAATTATTGCTTACGTTCGGAACCCACGTGACCCAGAAGTAATGCTCCGGGAGGCCCTTGGTGCGCTTTCATTGGAGGCTCATGCCGAAAAAGTCATTGTGGAGAGTGCCTCCACCGACCATATTGCGCAGCTTATCCAAGAGAGTGCGAAGAAGCTTGGGCTTGAGTTTAAGACGCTTCAAGTCACCGTAAAGCCTGACGCTGCAATTTCCAAAGGGGTCACCGGCGTAGTAGAGGAGGAAAAGCTTACGCAGATCAAGGGCGAAGCCACTAAGATGCTAGAAGCAACTGAAAAACTCTCCACGCAAGTTCTTGTCCGAATGCGTGAGGAGAACAATCTGTATGACCCACGAATTGGTACATCACCAGTAGCAGGAGAAACACCGGAAAATCTAGTCTTAGAGCAGAAACGGGCCAGGATTCGCGCCATGAGCACAATAGATGAAGTACAAGCTGAAATCAAGCGAATCGAACTAAAGCAAGAGGCTCTTGAGTTATGTCTCTATGTGCTGGAAAACGTCCCTTATGTCAGCACCTCAAAACTCAAATCCTTGATCCTGAATCCGACGAAAGAATCGCTCCAGTCCATTAAATCCTTCACGAATTCGCTTGCGGGGGTTGCGTCTCTGCTCGCAATGATTCGGAATTCAGAAATGGTATCCGACTGGAACAAGGAGATGTTCTATCTTTCTATTCAAGAACGATACTCTATGCGTCACACTAGCGGCGAAGCCGATATAATCAAAGTTCTCAAGAGTATCTACACAGACTATACGGGACACACACCAGACCGCCTAGGCATTATGGAAATGCAAAGTCTAATGACTACAATGTCACGAGAAGAGAAAAGGGCATTGGAGTCTGGCCGCAGCGAAAGCAGCGCAAGCGAACGCGCCAAAGATACTCAACCTCAGGGAGGGGTGAACCATGGAGCATCGGTGGACGCCACAATGGAGCCGGATGATGTTTCAGACCCTAAGCCTTGGCAAACATAGATAAAGAAGATGGAGATCGTACAGTGGATTTACCGACATTGCATTTTTCGGCCCTTAGAAGAGAGAGTCGCAATCGCAACCACTTGTGCCGTGCTCTTTTTTTTCGTTGCCATCCCGATCGTAAGGCTCGCCCTGTATTGGGCGTACTTTGGAACCGCCAAGTTGATTGGCTATTTACTTACTCGTGGGGCAGTTGCATATGACAGGATTTTCGCCGAACCAATCTTTAGATTTAGGCAGAAGTCCGCAAGCCCAGAAGCCATCCTTCGACTCAACCAAGCTGCGAGTGCGCGAGCAAAGGATCAAGCAAAGTGGCAACTCCACGTCGCTCGTAAATATCACATCACTCCGGTGGATGCGCAAAACCTGGACTCCGAGTTTGTTGTGAATCCGATTCCGCCACTTAAGGCGATTCGCTGGGGACGTTATTCAGGACTTGCCCTCGTAATAACCTGTTCGGTTAGTTTTTTTCTCTACTTCCGGGTGCGGGCTGTCGCCAACGATTCAACTCGCTCGACCACAGAGGAGATTCAAGAACTACGAACCTGGCTCTCGTATGAAGCAAGGATTTTTGGCGTTGACCACCAAGATGACGCCCGCCTGGCGGTGCGAAAGAAGGATTCAAAAATCATTGTAGTTGTCCCAAACATGCGATCAATGGAATGGAAGGTCCTGTCTTCGAATCAACCTTCTGAAACAATCCTTTTGAGCGATATAGACCAATTGTGGCCCGAAAAACTACACCGACTGGAGTTTCCTGATGGGGAGGACATTTCTGGTGACGAACTGACCACCTTTTTGAAAGATTTAGGAACTGAGTTTTCTACATTGGAGGCCGACGATGCGACTTTGATTCCGCGGTTCTCATGCCCCCCACAGTTTTGGAATTCCGAAGCGATAAAGTTCAACGCTGCGCTAGGAAAAGAGTCCGATGGCTCGGGTTATCCAAGGACGAGGCGAATACAAGCCGGAGTTTCACTCGGAGATTCAAGAATCGATGAAATCCGGCATTCGCTTCAGGATCTCTGGAACACTTTCAGTACCGCGGAACTGGAGGACTATGGCAAGGATAGGGGATTCTTGGACATTGTGACTATTCCTAGAAAAGCTGCGTTCAGTCTGCGAGGCGAGCCAGAGGTGTCGGAAAATGGGGTAGTTGCAGTGAATACCCGCTTGACCCTTGTTGAAGGTGATATTCTGTACGATGGAGATTGCAAACTCAAACTCGCCAAACTCAACGGCACTATCTACATAGCAAGGCTTGAAGGAGATCTCACAGGAACTTTAGAACTCGAGAAAATCCGCGATGAGTTGCCACAGCTACTGAGCGAGTGGGAGTTAGACTTCTCTGCGATTTTAAATGGGAAAGCCGAGCCAACAACCTTATCAGATTCAGGCTATATCAAGTTCGTTGATGGAAGTGAGGTGAAATTCAGTGAGCTATCGCAAATTGAAAGCAGCGGCCAAGAGACACTCGAAGCTACGATCACTCGTCCGACGCGTTGGACCCAAGTGGGTCGCGAAGGTGGCGTCCACTTTTTTGAAGGAGATGCAGCACTAACGATCCGCGAAGTGCCTACGCAAAATAATGCACCCGCTCCAGGTGACGCGTCCGCAACAGAAGTACTGGGAGAAGAATCGGGAACAGCCACTAACACAGTTGAGCCCGAAATCGGTATATCAGGCAAATTTCGATTCCGGTATGAACTGGGTTCCCTTGTCCTTGAAAAGGTGACACACGCGACGAAGCACCTACGAGGATTCCCAGAGTAGCCATTTAAAGAACTGGCTGCCGATACCGCGAATTTGCTTCCATTTTGCTGAATTATGGATGGAGGCCGGAGTACGACAACCTGTGCGTGGGGCTTTTCAACCATATGTTCCCGGATGCGGTGAACAAAGGCTACCGCGCCCCTGCCCTTCCCCAAGAACCAAACGCCCTCGCCTGCGCTGTGCTACCGGATCAGCCTAACACCCCTCCCGGAGAAACCTTGAATCAAACCGGAAAAAGTGACTAAAAACCCCCAAGCAGCCGGAGTAAAACCATCCAAGCACCTGGCGACACTCCGGTTTCCCCCTCATTCATGGAGCTCCGCCCCATCGGGGCGAAATGCTTGAAGGGGGAGAAAGCCAGCTTAACGACGCCGTCGACGAACGAGTCCGACGACTCCGAACCCCAATCCCAAGATCGAGATCGGTTCGGGAACGACCGTCACCTTGTAGCCGAGGTTTCCGCCCGAACCGCCATAGAGACCTTCTGAGGTGCTGGCGCCGTTCATGTAGAGGCTGCCCGGCGTGCTACCCAGAGTTGGCGAAGTGAAGAGCCCCGCTCCATAAAACGTGCTGGTGCCTGCCGTCTGAGTGAACGACTGGGTGATGAGCACTTTTGAGGTGAGGTTGATGTTTAGCGGCGCCAAAAAGGCGATAGTGCAGTAGGCCATTCCGCCCGGATTGAGCCCTGCACCAAAAGTAAAGTTCGCCGTGAACGAGCCGAGCAACGGTTGCGCCGAGATCGGGCCACCGGTGTATGGCACTGTGTTGTCGTAGATATTGATCAAGAAGGTGCCGGCCAAGATCGGACCGGTGGGTTGGAACGAAAAGGGGTTCGCCAGGGACCAGCTCAGCTCGGTGAGTTTGCCTCCCGAAGTGAGGTTCAACGACGCCCCAACGGTGCGCGTGAGATCTGTTGATGCAATGTGACCAGTGAGGCTGGTCCCGGTGAGTCCGTCATAGACGACCGTGACAGCTTTCGCCGCGCGGAATCCTCCCACCGCAGCGATGAGAAGACCAGCAAATGCGAGCGAATTTCGAAGTGTCATAGCAACAATCACCGACCAGGGATCCCCGCCCCTAGTCCTGCGTTGCATTGTGCGCGCCCCCCCCTCCCCCCACCACCCGCACTTGTGCTGGAAATTGGCAGGGGATGGCTGTGGGCAGGCTCGAGGAGAGAACTGAAGCGAAAAAACCGCCTAAGAGCTCGCCCAAATGCTCATGCCGCTATCCTCGCGCCCGAGAAACGACTAGGCGTAAAATTGGTATGAAATGATTCAAACGTTCTCACCAGACACAATGGCAACCAAGCAGGCGCATGCCGTAGGCGCTAGAATAAGCCAGTAATAGGGGTGGTTGATAAACGTTTACAACTAGAGCCTATACTTTGTATACTAGAAATCCAATAATATTGGCGAGAGTACACACAAGCATTTAAATGGAATATAAATTGGACCGCGCCATGGCGATGACCGCCTTCTTTCTGCAGAAGGGTGGTGGCGAGATGAATGACATTAAGCTTGCAAAGCTCCAATATCTTGCGGAGAGAGCATCGCTGATCACCTTGGCCGAACGATTAACTGGAGACGACCTCGTCAGTTTGGAGCATGGCCCATGCTTGTCTCGGACCGTTAACCTTGAGACCCAAAAGACTCCGAATGCAAATTGGAGACGGCATTTCGGATTTCGGCCTCACTCTCCAGCGCAAGGTACGGACAATACGGTTACCCTAGAGAAAGGGATGGATATCCACGAAGTACTCAGTGAAGCTGAAATTGAAATACTGGAAGCCCTCTGGAGGAAGTTTGGAAAAATGGACAAGTGGGCGATCAAGCGCTGGTGTCACAACAACTGCAAAGAGTACAAAGAGGTCGGAGCGGACAACAGCGCACCGATCCAGCTCATTGATGTGCTACTCGCCGAAGGCTGGGACCAGCCAAAGGCCGAGGCGCACCTGCGGGACATCGAGTATTACGATAGTGTTTCGGAGCAATACGGACTTAAGGAAGGACTGGCTTAAGTTCTCATGGCGGCGGGGTTTGCGTATTACCACCAGCGAGCCCATGATCCCAAGCCTCACCTATGGTTCCATCTCCACGAATACCTGGCGCCATATTATGGAGTGGCGGTCTCAATGACCAGCTTTTGCCCTAAGGGGATCCAAATTATTACTATTCCAGCGAATGCCATCCTGACGAAAGCCCACAACCCGTATCCCGCATACACAGTTGACCATGACTCAACCGTCTTTGCAGGAAGCGTCCTCGTAATGACAAAATCCACTGAGGATGAGATGTTCACTACGAAAAACTGTAGGGGTGCGATTCTCTCCGATTGGGAAAGAAAACTACGGATTGCGGCCAGCCAATGCGCAAGGTTCCAGCGAGGTCCAACCAGAACGGAGTTGGACCGAGTGGTTAGTTATTGGCGCGAAAACGGCTTGATTTGAACAACTGTGCCCAAGCAATCTCTCAGCAACAGCGGAGATAATTAGCGGTATGCCGAAGCTCACCGAACAAGAGCAACAAGAGGTCATTCGATTCATCGAGCAGGGGAAGCCCCTGCCAGAAAAGTATCGGTTCTTGCTCTTCGATGACAAGCGTGAGGTTGAGCTGGTTTGGAATGGCAAAACGAATGAGGTGTGCTCGGTTGTCTTGCCATTCCAGGTGATTGAGCAAGTAGACGAGCCTCGTAGTGATGCGGTGATGGCGGCGCAACCGGGGCTGTTTGATGCAACCAGCGGGAGACAGATCAAGGACTGGACGAATAAGCTGATCTGGGGGGACAACAAGCTGATCTTGTCATCGCTCAAGAATGGCCCCATGCGCGATGAAATCGAAGCGCAGGGCGGGATCAAGCTGATTTACATTGACCCGCCGTTTGACGTCGGGGCTGACTTCAGTATGGACATTGATGTGGGGGACGGTGGGGATGTACTCACAAAACGACCAAATGTACTTGAAGAGATAGCCTATCGAGACACGTGGGGGCGAGGTGCTGACTCGTTTCTTGCAATGATTTTTGAACGGCTACTCATCATGAAAGACCTTTTGGCAACGAACGGAAGTGTTTACGTCCACTGTGACTGGAAATTATCTGGACCTCTTCGGGTCGTGTTGGATGAAGTTTTTGGAAAGGAAATGTTCCGAAACGAGATTGTGTGGCACTACCCGGGGAGGGAAATGCACATTGACTCTAAATTCAATTGTAAGCACGACACAATTTTTTTCTATGCCTCGTCTGACGGAACGAAGATTTCCATGTCAGAAGTTGCCCCGTCGTACGATCGAAAGGATCGCATTAAGGGCCTACGAAGGAAGGTGCATACCGATGAAGAAGGACGTGAATGGGTTTGGGAAACTAGGGGACAGGCAAATGGCCAAGAACCATACAAACGCTTTATCGATGAGATCATCGAGAAAGGTAAACCTTTAAGTGACGTCTGGTCCGACCTGCAATTTCTGCGCGGAAATCACCCCGAGCGGGCAGACTATCCTACTCAGAAGCCTGAAGCCCTTGTCGAGAGGATTATTAAGGCGTCGTCGAAGAAGGGAGAGATCGTTGCGGACTTCTTTGTTGGTTCTGGAACGACAGCCGCCATCGCTGAGAAATTGGGACGCAAGTGGATATGTTCCGATCTCGGCAAGTTCTCGGTCCATACCACGCGAAAGCGCTTGATCCAAGTACAGCGCGAACTGAAAAAATCCGATAGCCATTACCGCGCCTTTGAAATCTTGAACCTCGGCAAATACGAGCGGCAACACTACATCGGCGTAAATCTCAACCTTCGCGAAGAGGAGCAACGCCAACAACAAGAAGCACGCGAACAGGAGTTCCTAAAGCTCATACTGCGGGCGTACCAGGCCGAGCCTGTCACCGGCTATCGGACATTCCATGCCAAGAAAGCGGGACGCCTCGTCGCAGTCGGCCCGGTGAACCTCCCAGTCACACGGCTCTTCGTGGAAGAACTTATCAACGAATGCCGCCAGAAGCAGATCACCCGCGCCGATGTACTCGGTTTCGAGTTCGAAATGGGCCTCTTCCCCAACGTCTTGGAGGAAGCGCGATCCAAAGGCATTGACCTTCTACCCAAGTACATTCCACGAGAAGTATTCGACAAACGCGCGGTCGAAAAGCACCAAGTCGTGTTCCACGATGTGGCCTATGTGGAAGTCAAGCCGATCATCAAGGACAACACAGTAGCGGTCGAGCTCACGGACTTCAGCGTCTTCTATAGCCAAGACAGCATCGCGGCAGTCGAAGCAACGTTGAAGGACAAGCAAAGCAAGATCGTGGTCGAGAAGGGCCAAATCGTGAAAGTCAGCAAAGATAAGGACGGCATCGTGACCCGTGAACAACTCACCACGAAGTGGAGTGATTGGGTGGACTATTGGGCAGTGGACTTTAATTACGAAAGTAAGAAAGAGATCATCCGTCAGCGTAAGGAGCTCAGTACCCAACCTTCACTTGATCCTGGCTCAGATAGCCAGCCTTCCTTGGCAGAGGAATATGAGGAAATCTGGCTTGGTGACTACATCTTCGAAAACGAATGGCAAAGCTTCCGAACCAAAAAGCACCGAAACCTAGAATTCACATCGGTCGCGAAGGAATGCGCACCTGGGCGCAGAAAAGTCGCGGTTAAGGTGGTGGATATCTTTGGAAATGATACGATGAAGATCATCGAGGTGAATGTTTAGATGGGTCTTCATCCTGAGTTCCCGCATTCTCCGTATGTCATCGTGCCTCCCGAACACCGCTGGTTCCCGGCGGACGAAGAATTGCGCCAGAACAGCATGGACAAACTCATGCCGCCTTTGGTACCCGAGATCCGAAAGGCAGTACACAAATGGAGAGAGAGCGGTTACGTCGGGGCAAGCCCGACGAGCAAAGCATTGCTGACTTGGTGGTTTCTCGAGCCGCACCTAATGCCACAGGCGCACGGGCCGGACGCTGAGTTCCAGTACTTTTTCTCCCAACGCGAAGCAATCGAGTCCGTGATCTACCTGACCGAGGTCGTAGGTGTCAAAGACAAATTCGATATGATGCGGTTCGACTCATCCGGGGCCGTCTCGGCCGGACTCTTCAAAGAATCGTGGCGGCGTTACGTGATCAAGATGGCAACGGGTAGCGGCAAAACCAAAGTGCTTAGTTTGGCTTTGGCTTGGAGCTTCTTCCACAGACTATACGAGCCGGATAGCGAGATGGCCCGAAACTTTCTCATTATTGCTCCCAATATCATCGTGCTAGACCGACTCTACAAGGATTTTAAAGGGCTCGACATCTTTCTTCGCACTGATCCCGTTTTACCGGACAACGGATACGAGGGCAGGGATTGGCGCAGCGACTTCCAATTGAAGCTCCACGTCCAAGACGAAGTCAGAGTGACTCATCCGACTGGCAATATATTCTTGACCAACATACACCGCGTATACGCAGGTGACGAAACTTTGCCAACGGCGGATGATGAGGACACCACCGCGTACTTTCTAGGGGACAAACCGGTTGCCAATACTACAGATACGAAAGTTGATTTAGGGATGATCGTAAGGGACATCGATGAGCTAGCCGTATTCAATGACGAAGCTCACCACGTCCACGACGAACGGATGGCTTGGTTTAAGAGCATCGAAGACATCCACAACCGAATGTTACAGAAGGGGGGCAAGCTTGCTTTGCAACTCGATGTGACGGCAACACCGAAACATAACAATGGGGGAATTTTTGTCCAGACGATCAGCGATTACCCATTGGTAGAAGCGATATACCAGGACGTGGTAAAGCACCCCGTTTTGCCGGATGCGGCTAGCCGCGCAAAGCTCCACGAAAAGCAGAGTGCGAAGTTCACCGAGAAGTATTCGGACTACCTGAACTTGGGAGTTCTTGAGTGGCGCAAAGCCTACGAGGAGCACCAAAAGGTGGGCAAGAAAGCGGTTCTCTTTGTCATGACCGATGACACTCGGAACTGCGATGACGTGGCAGAACACCTTGAGTCAATGTATCCCGACTTGAAAGATGCCGTACTTGTAATCCACACGAAGAACAATGGTGAGATTTCTGAATCAACTTCCGGAAAAGCAAAGGAGGAGTTGGAGCGGCTCCGGAAGCTCGCCAATGAGATTGATCAGCCGACTAGCCCATACAACGCCATCGTCTCTGTGCTGATGCTGAAAGAAGGATGGGACGTCCGGAATGTGACTACGATTGTTGGCCTACGAGCATATAACTCAACGGCGCGGATCCTGCCAGAGCAAACCTTGGGCCGCGGTCTTCGGAAGATGTACTCTGGCGACGTTGAGGAGCAACTGAGCGTCGTCGGCACCGACGCCTTTATGGACTTCGTGGACGGAATCCAAGCTGAGGGCGTGGTCCTAGACCACAAACCGATGGGTCATGGAACAGCCCCGAAGGCACCCATTGTAGTGGAGGTTGATCACGAAAGCCCGACGAAGGACATTGCCAAACTGGACATCGATATACCGGTGTTATCACCCCGTAACTACCGGGAATACAAGAACTTGGCCCATCTCGATACCGCAAAGATCGCCCACCAAAAAGTTGCCTACCTTCAATTTAGCGAGGAGGAGCAAAGGGTCATTGTGTTCAAAGATATTGTCACCAACGAGATTACTCACTTGACCGAGCTGGACGGCGCAACAGTGACCGACCCTGGCGCAGTGATCGGCTACTTTACCCAGTCGATCATGAAATCCCTTCGTCTCATATCAGGCTATGACGTTCTTTATGGCAAGGTTAAGCAATTTGTGCGAGACGAGCTCTTTGATGTGACGGTGAAGTTGGAATCAGGCAATACCATACGGAACCTTTCAGAGCTGGCGGCCTCGAAGACGCTGATCGAGGGGTTCTGCAAGGCGATTAATGCGCTTACGATTTCGGATAAAGGGGACGCGGAAATCCGCGCCACGATTAAACTCGGCAGTATGCGCCCATTTGTAGCTAAAGACCAGCGCTATTACGTCCCAAAGAAGAGCGTTGTGAATCGAATTATTGGAGATTCTCACTTTGAGCTCGAATTCGCACGTTTTCTAGATGACTGTGCGGATGTCGAGGCGTTCGGAAAGAACTTCCTTGCGGTTAATTTCAAACTTGACTACGTAAACGCAAGCGGTAATCTAACAAATTATTATCCTGACTTCTTCGTTCGGACTACTGAGGGCGAAATTGTAATCGTTGAGACCAAGGGTGTAGAGGACTTGGATGTCCCGGCGAAGATGACTCGCCTAAAATTATGGTGCGAGGATGTCCGTAAGGCCGACCCCAGCCTTCTGATTTCATTTATCTTTGTTGAAAGTAAAGAATTTGACAAATTGGCTTTAAAGTCATTTAAACAGCTTAAAAGTGCCTTTAAAAACTACCAATAGAACCCGCCCCTCGAAACCCATTTAGTCGCATTACCCGAGCTTGCACGATCGCCCCATAGAACAGATGGTGGCCATGTCTGAGTTATAGAAGTAATCGCCCTAAAGTTCCAAAAGAAGCCTTCCGACAATCCCGGTGAAGGGTCTAGCCCTGTCGCTCGACAACAAATAGGAACAACAAAAATGGCAAAAGTTAAACTTTCTGCATTTAGCACAGCGCTCAGTGGCAAGCTGGGCAACCTCACATTCAGCAACACTAAAGAAGGCACGATCATGCGAGAGCGGATTTCGCCAAAGAACCCAAGAACCCCCGCACAACAAGCCGTGCGAGCCGCATTCACCAAGGCCACCAAGCAGTGGGCAAACCTGACCACCGCCAACGTCACCAATTGGGAGAACTTTGCGGCCGGGTATGAAACCACCGAAGAAACCACCGAAAAGCGCTATAAATCTTCGGGATTTAACGCCTTTGTGAAGCTGGCGGCCAAGTTTTATGCCGTGAACCCCAGTGGTACCGCTCCGGCAAACCCACCGACATCTTCGTTTGCTGGCGACACCATCAGCGTGGCGGCTTCGGCTTCGACCGGATCGGTGAAATTCACCGCGACAGGCGCCAATGCGAGCGGTGTGACCACTGCCCTGCTTCTCGCTCGAACCGGTGGCAAGAACCGAAAGGCGAACGCCGAGCAATACCGCGAGAAGGCCTATTTCACCTTTGCTAGCGGATCTTTGTCCACGACGGTGAGCGTTCCTGCGGGCTACTATGCGGCTGGATATTCGTTCATCAACACCGCGACCGGCCAAGAATCTGAGCCAGTCCTTTTGGGCAATATTGGCGGTGTGACCTACGCTGTCGAAGGCGGCGGAAAGGCTCCTTCGACCAAGAAGAAAGCGGCGTAAGCCTGCTCACTTCCATGCCTCGCGGGGGATCACTTCCCTGCGGGGCTTTTTTGTATGTGGGGGTAGGATGGTTGTGGAGGCTGTTGAGGGGCTGGAAACTCGTGAGACGACGATGCGAAAAAAGACCCTGATATTCTTGCTTCCACTTTCTGCATTTATCGCAGTCTGCTTGTATGGGTATTTTTGTCTATGTATTCTTGTAAGCCCAATATTTATCATCTCTGAAGACCCCGATTCGATAATCTTCGTGAACAACAAGGAAGTAGTGAAAGGAACAGGGAGTTATCATCTTGAGACCTGGGAGCCACGATACACCGTGACGATTATTCAACCGAAATTCCGCCATACCATCGTCCTGGATGGATGGATACGGGGCGGGGACTCAGAAGGCATTTTTGTCGAAAAGAAGAAAGTGAGAGTATACGCATACTATCGGTCATTCATCTCGACAAAGCGTTAACTATGAAATACCAAAGAGAGGCACTGTTGCTAGTTTTGGCTATCGTTTTAGCAAGTGTCAATGTCGTTCTTGTGCGCCATTGGATAATAAACGAAGCTAAGTCGTACGTGTTGCCTCTTTGGCAATATGTACTCACTGCGCTGGGTTGCTTTATTGTTATCGGCTATATTGGGTACCTCATCGTGCTCTGGTTCAAGCCCTTCACCTTCTGGCATTGGTTTTTCGGATTGACGTTAACAAACGCAACTGCCTTTTCAGTAAGCAAGGTTTTTCTTGATCACTTTGCATTGGGTGTTCCACTCCTTGAAGATCAATCCCTGTATGTACTTTTTGCAGGACCGATACTTTTTACACCAATTGTCGCTCCTTTCACTGCGCTGACGAGCTTTTTGCTGATGAAGTGCAATTGGCGCAATACTATTTAAAGGCGAACAAACATGAAAGTTGAAGAGGTGACATTGACTGGTACCGGCACAACTCATGAGATCATTGATATCGTTTCAACCGCCAAAGCGTCAATGATGACCCTTCGGGATGTTAGGTTGAGGGCCGGACCCGAACCTGAATTCAAATTGAAGCTAGATGGCATTGGAATTGCCGGTCTGTCAGCATCGCAGGGGACTATACAATCACTGCTGTCAGCAGCAAGTCCCGACGGAATCAGTGTTCAATATCACGTGTCGGTGATGAGGCACATCTTAGCAGCAGACTTTCAATGCACGTCTCTCCTCGTCGAAAATTGTGACTTCACCCAGTTTAGATTTCCAAGAGACACTGCTTTCAGGTGCGACCAGTGCAACTTGATCGACTGCACTATCTCGGCAGAACTGCTTTGGAGACTTGCGCAAGGTACTAGGGCAGAAACTGTACGGATGCTCAGCGGGGTGATCAAGGAACCAAATGCCTTGGTTATGGCTTCTCCTCACCTGCCCTCCAGCATGGCCCATATTGACCTCAATGCAACTGAAGGGGCGCAACCAATCGTCGAATGGTTGAGAAGCTTCCCAAATGATCTAGAAATATGGTGGTAAATTTGATTTCAACTGCAATCGCACTTGACATTCGGGATCGCCGCCATTCGATCGGCGAGACCGGTCAGCGCGATTGTGAGTGGCGCATAGTAGTTGGCGTTATTGAAGTTCCTCCGAGGTAGACATGACAAGGCTCGAAATTGAATCTGCATTTGGCGTGAATATTCCAGTCGTGCCACCCGAAGAAGGGCGGGTTTATGAACCACATTTTAGAGAGGATTGGGACTATGTAGTTGACTTTCTAATCGAGCATCCGAATATATATGAGGGCATCGACGACTTCGATCTACTGCTACCTGCTTTTCTTTGGGTAGAAAGCTGGTATGCGGCTCGCTTCACGGCGAGTATTTGCGTGCAGATACTCTTGGCTATTGAAACAAACACTATCGAGTACTTTCACTACTTTTTTAATGACCTTCGCGAATCGCTTACAATCGAACGTACCGACTTTGACACTCTAGCGTATTTAGGTCTCCCCCAGAATCAATTTGATGTTTTTTCATCATGTGTCGCCGACCTGGCGCGTGAGTGCCATTCCCTTACAGATGCGCGCTGGGGCAACAAAAACTACCCACTAAAGAAGTTTCTATCTGATGTTGATCAAACACTATTACTGTTGAATGACATGAGAGCTGCAGCAATGAGACAACCGAATTCATGATCGAAGGTCTGACGAGCTTTTTGTTGATGAAGTGCAAGTGACGCAACAATTATTATGAAGCATAAAGGAAATGGAATTTGATAATCGCATTTACGAATTCATACTAGATTGGCCCGTGCCAACCGTCACAAGCCCATGGATCGAGGCGGATGATTTACGTGAAAACTTGAAATCTGTTAAAACCTTGCGGGACGCGCTTACTTCAGCAAGCCAATTGTGGCATCTTGTAACGGATACCGGTACCTTTATTTCTGAGCCGCCAGTCTTTGAGTTCCTCGTATTGCTAGGTCTTATGGGTTTGCTCAAATTTGAGGACTACGCAGAGGAGAACACGGGATGTGCCCTATGCGCCCTGCTTAGAAACGGCGCACTGGATTTTTCAACGACGTTCTTGTTTTGCGCAAGTTTTTTGCTGTCTCACTTGGAGTCTGATGAAAACCGGCACCTGTTGTGTGACTACGAAGCAGAGGTTTCCTACTCACGATCGGTGCTTTCATTGGTTTTGTACCAAAGGCTCGCTGGATCGTCGAAGCAAATTTGAGCAGATTTGATGGTGAAGTTCTAGAGTTGCACCCGAATCCAATCAACCGGCCGAGCGACTCGCTCGGGTACCGAGTCCTTCACGAAACGAAGCCGCAAGTGATATAAGATAGCAAGGATGACCAAGAAGGAAACATTTCAACGCATATTGAGCCTGTGGGATTCGTACGAGGAAGAAGACGGGCGCTATATCCTGAGTGAACTCCTGAAAGCGGAATCTCATCAGGACTTTGGATTTATAGCGGCAATTGCAATTCCGAAGTGGGTAGTTCTTCTGCACACGATGATAAAAGAAGCGACTCAACCACTACTTCCGCGACAAGTGGCTTGGCTCTGCATTGCACTACGCGGACTGAGGCTCCCAATATTCGAGGCTTCCGTTTTGCAGTTGCTGAGATCGCAAACTCCTCTCTCTATCGCCGCAGCGGCATATTGCTTAGAAAAGAACATAGCCTTTGATGAAGCGTTTCCGATTGTCGTTCAGTTCGACCCGTCTGCCCAGCCCACTCCTGCTTTGACTCATCCGAAAGCCATTGATTTACGACGCGACTTGTTGGAGCGATATGGACCTTGATGCGGCTTGGTGGCGAGTGACTCGCTCTCGACCAGTTCTCGCAAAGGGATCACTTCCCTGCGGGGCTATTGTGCGTGTGGGGGTAGGATGGTGGACCGTATAGGACTCGAACCTATGACCCGCTGATTAAGAGTCAGCTGCTCTACCAACTGAGCTAACGATCCATCGAACGGGCAAAAGTATACCCAGCCCAAGGGACGATGGCAAGGGGCGGGGGCGGAACCCTCCCAAGATGCCGGAGATTTCGGCAACATTGACGTTCAAACTAGGGTAAATCGAGCCGCCGGCCACCGTCTTGATCTTGCAAAGGCATAAACTAGGAAGGTTCATGACGACGCCGCGCACCTATCGCTGCCAACGACTCGACGATCTCTGGCAAGAGAGCCACCTCCGGGTCTTCCCGGAGCGGTGGGAGGACGTCGAGTGGTCCGATGAATTTGTCGATATCTTGGGCGATGCGGGTCCGGCGCCGTGGCACGAGACTCGGTTCAAGATGGTGTATGGCTCGCAAGGCATTTCGGTCCTGGCGTGGATGCAAGGCCCGGAGATTTGGGCATATCAAACCGAGCGCGACAGCGTGATTTTTCACGATAACGACTTCGAAATTTTCCTCGATCCGGACGGTGACGGCGAGCTGTACCTAGAGCTGGAAATCAATGCGCTGAACACGGTTTGGGACTTGGTTTTGGTGAAGTCGTACCGCAAAGGCGGGCCACCGCTCGACTCGTTCGACGTCAAGGGATTGCAGACGGCGGTGCTGATCGAAGGCGCGCTGAATCTCGAGAATCCCAGCAACCGCGGGTGGTGGGCGCTGATTCAGATTCCCTACCGGAGTTTGCTTGAGATCGCGGGTCGAATGAACTTCCCTCCCCTGCCCGGCGATGAGTGGCGGATCAACTTCAGCCGTGTGCACTGGGATGCCGCGGTCCGCGATGGCCGCTACGCCAAGATCGAAGGGCGACCCGAACACAATTGGGTGTGGTCTCCGATGGGTGAGGTGGACATGCACCTTCCAGATCGCTGGGGCATCCTGCGGTTCGAATGAGTTCCGGTCCGATCCCGCCGCAATGCGGGGTGGGTGGTCCGGAGGAGTATACGACAATCGCAAGAATATTGAACATGATTTTCAAGAAGATGCCAAAGAGCCTTCTGATTGTAACATTTCAAATATTGGCAAACTTGTTGAAAGGAAGGGTAAGTATGGTGAAGGCAATAAGGTTGCTTAAGGAAATTGGGGTACTTTGCTACTACTCGAAGCGATTGCAGCGTGGATTTGCGCTCCAGGGTGCGACCAAAACGAGAATAACGATTATTGCGGCTGTTAAGTGACGGTATGGAGTCAGAAGAGCAAAGAAATAATAGACTAATGAAGGTTATCGATTTGGTAACATCAGATCCATATGAGTTAATGAGATTTTTCACGTCTGAAGGTAAGTCGGCTAATTCATCAAGGGATGAATATGCATATATAGCTGGCTATTACTTAGAAGAAATCTACCTCGATAATATTCCAAAGGAACACTGGGATCTAGCAGATGAAGTAATGGAACTCGCTAAGAGTAGCAAAGACTCTGATTTTATTTCGTGGGCGGAGTACTTCGTTACTGAAGTAAAGAAACTCAGACGCAAGTCCGGCATCTAAGCTCACAGACTGTAGTGCCGCATTACACAATTTCACCTACACTTACGGCTCGAGAGACAATATTCTGACCTCAAGCAAGGAGGTCGTGGTCCAAATTTACGACGCCGCAAGCCGATTGATTGACCGAACGACTAGCTCGGGTACAGAGTCCTGCACGTACGACGCAAACGGAAAGATGGCCTAGCTTAACGCGGATGGCAAAGAATCGGCGTACACTTGGAACAAGGAGAATATGCTCTGAATGTGGTCTACAAAGGCAGCCCAGAAACCGGGTTCGATTTCAGCTTGACAGGGTGCCTTAGGCGTGAATATTGGGCCGCCTACTATGGAGGAGCATCAATCATGGCAGGGGCCGAAGTCAAGTGAAAAGCGAGATGAATCAGAAGCTCCGAAGCGTTGCCTTCTACTTGATCGTAGGCACCGGCCTCTTAGTGATTGCAGGAGATACAGAATCGTTAGCAAGCTTTGGAGGCATGGGGATTTATGTTGTAGTGTCTCTTTCAGCGATCACGTTTCTGCCTCTGATTATCGGTAGCTGGCTGCTGATCAAAAGTGAGGGGGATCGCGTTAGGAGGTCGTGGTTGCGCTTTACAATGATATTTCATGCCATAGTCGCTGAAATAGCCCTATTAACCGGATTGTACGGCGAATACTTGCTGCGGAGCCAACCGAAGTAGGCAAACGAGACATTCAGTTCAGTGAGGGCAATTGATCGTGAGCCAATGAACACGAATAGCCTAGAATATGCGGCTGAATGTGAGG